>NZ_JAJFBP010000024.1 GCF_020697055.1 Panacagrimonas sp.
GAGGTGCGTCCAGCGTCGTCGGCGACGGCGTGGTGAGCCTCGACGTCGGCGGCGACAGTTTCGATGTCACGCTGGCGAGCCCGAACAACACGCTGGCAGACCTGCGCGACGCGATCAACGCATCGGAAGACAACACCGGTGTGACCGCGACGCTGCTGACCGAGGACGGCGGCACGCGCCTGATGCTGACCTCGACCACCGCCGGTACCGCGCACCAGATCGCGGTCACGACCAGCCTGTTCACGACCGCGCAGGCGCAACCGGCCAGCAATGCGCAGATCGAGATCGACGATTTCACCTACACCGGATCGAGCAACACCATCACCGGCGCGCTCGAAGGGGTCACGCTCGATCTGACCAAGGCCGAGCCCGGCACCCAGATCACGCTCGACGTCACCGCCGATCGATCCGGTGCATCGGCCGCGATCCAGGAACTGGTGCGCGCCTACAACGCGGTCGTCGGCGTGGTGAAGAAGCAGGGCAGCTACGACGCCGCCAGCAAGACCGGTGGTCCGCTGATGGGCGACATTGCGGTGCGCACGTCGATGCAGCAGATCCGCACGATCCTGGGCGGCGAGCACGGCGAGGGCGCCTACACGCTGCTGGCGCAGCTGGGCATCACCACGCAGACCGACGGCACGCTGAGCGTCAACGCGGCCAAGCTCGACGCGGCGCTCGCCAAGGATCCCGGCGCGGTGAAGGCGCTGTTCTCCGGCACCGACCGGATCGCCGATAAGCTTTCCGACGTGCTGACCGGCTTTCTCGGAAGCGACGGTCGACTCGAGGCGCAGACCGATCGTCTGCAGAAGCGGCTCGAACTGATCGCCGATCAGACCGAAGCGCTCGATCGCCGGATGGAGCGGATCCAGGCGCGCTACATGAAACAGTTCACCGCGCTCGATGCGCTGTTGGGGCAGATGCAGAGCACCAGCAACTACCTGACGTCGCAGCTGGCGAGCCTGCCGGGGGCGTCGACGTAGGGTTCTTCGCTTCGTCGGGCCGGTCACGCACCGGCCGGCCATCGCAAGGTCACTTCCAAGCCGCCGGTTTCCCGGTTCCGCGCCTCGGCCTGACCGCGATGCGCGCGCAGCACGCGCGACACGATCGCCAATCCCAGCCCGTGGCCTTCGCCGCCCTGCGCGGACTTCCCGCGAAAGAACGGTTCGAACAATCGAGGCAGTTCTTCCGGCGCAACGCCTGGCCCCTGGTCGACGACGCCGATCACCGCATCGACGCCGCGCTTTTCGATCCGCACGACGACCGGCGTCTTCGACGGCGCATGGCGCACGGCGTTGCGCACGACGTTCTCCAGCGCGCGGACCATGCTTTCCGGATCGGCGGCGGCCTCGAGGCGCGCGTCGCCCTCCAGCCGCAGCTCGACGCCGCGAAGTGCCGCCTGCGGTGCTTCGGCCTCGATCACGTCCTCGGCCAGCGCACGCAGATCCACGGTGGGCATTGCCGCTTCTTCGGCCGCCCCAGCGTCGGCGTTTGAAGCCGACGCGGCGCCCGCGTGATCCATCCGCGCCAGCGCCAGCAGCTCACCGACCAGCAGGTCGATCCGCGCGATCTCGCGATCGGCACGCTCCAGCGTCTCGGGCGTCCGATCGTCCTTGGCCAGCTCGATCGCGAATCGCAGCCGCGAGAGCGGCGCGCGCAGCTCGTGCGAGACGTCGTGCAGCAGCTGGTCGCGGCTCTGCACCAGCGTCTCGATCTGCGCCGCCATCCGATCGAAGTCGCGCGCCAGGCGGCCGTACTCGTCGTCGCGCGCTTCCAGCGGCGCGCCGACGCGGCTCGACAACTCGCCGGCCGCCACGCGGCGCACGACGGCCTGGATGCGTTCCAGTGGCTGCGACAGGTGGCGCGCCACCACCCAGCCGACGCCGGCGATGACGATCAGCGTCAGCAGGATCTGCAGTCCGACCGGGATCCAGCGCATCCAGGGCGCGCGGCGCGGCGGGCCCTGCATCACGATCAGCCAGGTGTCGGGACCCGATGCAGGCAGCTGACGCGAGACCAGCCACAGGCCGCGCGGCAGCCGCACCTCGGCGTCGCTGTCGGTGAGCTCGTCGAGATGGCGCTGCACCGGGCGCGGCAGATCGTCGCGTCCCAGCGGCCGGCCGTCGCGCACGATCAGCACGCGGCGTCCGTCGTCGGGGACGTCGAGCGCATCGATCCGGTCGTGCTTCAGCGCGACCTGCGCCTGCAGCACGAGGTCGCCCAGGTCCGGCGGGCGATCGGCGCCGCGCTCGAAGATCGCGTGCGCGATCAGCACGCTCACCGCCAGCGTCAGCAGGTTGGCGGCGCAGAACCACAGGAACAGCCGTCGATAGATGCTCATGCCGGCGCTTCGTCGACGATGAGCTGGTATCCGGCGCCGCGGATCGTTTCGATGCGCAGCCCGCAATCGGCCGCCGTGAGCTTCTGGCGCAGTCGGCTCACGTGCACGTCGATGGCGCGGTCGTAGCGCTCCAGCGCGCGGTGCAGCGCGCCCTGCGTCAGCTGCTCGCGCGTCACCGTCTGGCCGGCCTGCCGCGCCAGCTCGATCAGCACCGACAGCTCGGCGCCGGTCAGGGGCAGCGCCTCGTCGCCGCAGCTCGCGCGGCGATCCGCCGGCTTGATGCGCACGCGCCCGACCTGGATCTCGGCCACCGGCTCGGGGCCGATGTCGCCCCGCGTGCGACGCAGCAGCGCCTGGATGCGCGCCAGCAGTTCGCGCGGCAGGCAGGGCTTGGCGAGGTAATCGTCCGCGCCCAGTTCCAGCCCCATGATCCGGTCCACCGGTTCGCCGCGACCCGAGAGCATCACGATCGGCAGCGATTCGAACTCGCGGATGCGGCGCAGCGCGGTCAGACCGTCCATGCCGGGGAGCATCACGTCGAGTACCAGCACGTCGGGGCGCGCGCCGGTGTGCAGGCGTTCGATCGCGGACTCGGCGGAATGCACGGCTTCGGCGGCAAGCTGGTTGCGGCCGAGGTACTCGGCGAGCAGCGCGCAGAGTTCGCGGTCGTCGTCGGCGATCAGGATGCGAGGCGGCGAGGAAGGCATGGCGCGAGTATCGAGGCGGGGTCCGGCGTGGACCGAGGGTGTTTACGCAACTTTACGTGGGCGAAAGACAGGTTAACGGGGCGCGCAGGCTTAATCTCTTCGCCAACCCCGGCAAGCTTTTCTCGGAGTCCCTTCCATGTCTTCCAAGCTTTCTTCGTTCTCGCTCAAGCCGGTGTTGTTCGCCGCGGGCCTGGGCATCGCCGCCGTGGGCGGCGCCTTCGCTGCGGGCAGCGCCACCAGCGCGCCTGCCGCCGCTCCTTCGGCTGCGTCGGCGCAACGGCCGCATTTCGATCCCGTTGCGCGCATGGTCGAGGACCTGCAGCTCGACGAGTCGCAGAAGGCCAGCGTCCAGGCGATCTTCGAGCGCAACCGTCCCGCGCAGCAGAAGCTGCGCGAGCGCGGCAAGGCGCACTGGCAGGCGATGAAGTCGCTCGACACCGGCAGCCCCGACTACAGCTCGCGCGCCCAGGCCCTGGCCGACGAAGCCGGCACGCTCGCGCGTGACCGCGTGCTGGCGCGCACGCAGCTCGATGCCGAACTGGCGACGGTGCTGACGCCGGCGCAGCTGGAGAAGTTCCAGGAGCGCAAGATGCACGGCCCGCATGGTGGCGGCCGCCGCTGGCATCACCGCAACAAGGGCGACGGCGCCACGCCGCAAGCCCCCGACGCGAAATCCTGAACCACGCGTCGGTTCACGAGCAGAAAAGGGAAGCCGCGGCGCTGGGGCGTCGCGGCTTTCTTCGTTGTGGCGAGGCTCAAGTCTGCGCCGGCGGCGCCGATACCTTTGCTGACCGCAACAGGATTGGAACGAACGAGACCATGGGCGCGATGCTTCGCATGCAGGCCATCCGGCAGTACCAGCACTCCAGCATCGACAGCGCGATGCCGGCCGCCAGTCCGCACCAGCTGATCGCGATGCTGCTCGAAGGCGCGCTGGATCGAGTCGCGCAGGCGCGCGGCGCGGCGCGCAACGGCGATCGCGCGCTGCGACTGAAGAACGTCGGTGCCGCGATCTCGATCGTCGAATACCTGAATCTTTCGCTCGAGCGCGGTGCAGGCCCGATGGCCGAGCGGCTCGCATCGCTCTACGACTTCTGCCTGCGCCACCTCGCGCAGGCCAACGCCGCCGACGACGCGCACATGCTCGACGAGGTCGCCGACGTGCTGCGGCCGATCAAGCAGGCCTGGGACGAGATGCCGCGTCGTCCCGCGATGCAGTGAGCGCCGTCGCAATGGACGCGAACGATCCGTTTGCCGGTCAGCCGCATTACGCCGATCGCCTGCGCGCCGCGTTCGAACCGCTGGGCGCTCCGCCCGACGAGTCGGCGCGTGGCCAGTACGAGCAGGAGGCGGTGTCGCTGCTCGCCAGTCTGCTCGCGGTCGAGGAGTACGCCGGTGCGCGCAACGCATCCAGCAACGGCGACGAGGAGCATGAAGCCGGTCCCGAATTCCTCCGTCTGGAGCGCAAGCTCGACCTGGTGCTGGAACTGTTGTCGATGCAGGTGCTCGCCGGCAGCGCGGGCTCGGAGCGCAGCGTGCAGATGAGCGCAACCGGCGTGCGCTGGAAGCTCGACGACGTCGCGTCGGTTCCGGCGCCCGGCAGCTGGGTGGTGGCCAGCGTTTACGTGCACCGCCTGCTGCCGCGTGCGCTGCGGCTGCCGGCCGAGGTGCTCGCCGACGAGCCGGGCTGGTTGCGGCTGCGGTTCGTCGAAGTGGGCGAGGGCTGTCGCGAGATGCTGGTGCGTCACGTGTTCCAGCAGCATCGTCGGCATCTGGCCGGTTCGCGGCGGGCGCTGCGGGCGGCGTGATGAGCCGGGCCTTGCCGCCCTGCTCCGGCGGCGTGGCCCGTCGCAGGGCGGCAAGGCCCGGCCCATCACGCCGCGAGTTCGTCGGGTCCGTGGACCCGTGGCCCGGGAGCATCAGTCAACGCGGCAACGCGTGACCCCCTGCGAGTCGATGCGCAGGTAATCGCATATCTCGTCACGCCAATCCGGCAGCACGGTTCGCGTCGCCGGTCCCAGCGGAAGCTCCACCGGATAGTCGCCCGGCCGGTGCGTATGCCCGTGTATCGCGTGCAGCGTTCCGGCGTCCGCCATCGCGCCGCGCACCGCGCGCGGATTCACGTCCATGATGTTCTCGGGCTTGTTGCGCTTGGCGACATCGCTGCCGCTGCGCAGGCCTCCGGCGATGCGCATGCGGCGCGCGCGCGACAGCATCAGGAACACGCGCTGGAACAGGCCCACGCGGGAAAAGCGGCGCCAGCGCTGGTACGCACGATCGTCGGTGCACCAGACATCACCGTGCGACAACAGCGTGGGGCGGTCCTGGACACGGACGAGATACGGATCGGGCAGCGCGTGCACGCCGGTCAACGCGAAGAAATCGCGACCGACCATGAAATCGCGGTTGCCGTGCTGGAAGTAGACCGGTACGCCGCGCGCGGTCAGCGCGGCCAGCGCGCCGACCTCGGGTGCGTACTGCTGCAGCCCGACGTCGTCGCCGATCCAGGTCTCGAACAGGTCCCCGAGGATGTAGACCGCGGCGGCGTCGCGCGCCGGCCCCATCAGGAACCGGCGGAAGCGTTCGCGTAGCGCCGAAGGTTCCTCCGGCGGCAGGTGCAGATCGGACAGCAACAGCGTCGGCCGCGCGTCGTCGGCCATCCGGCGCGACTCAGCCCGACTTGCCGAGCACCGCGCCGACCGCCGACAGGCAGTGCTGCACGTGGTACGGCGTGCAGCTCTGGCCCATCAGGCCGATGCGCCAGATCTTGCCGGCGAAATCACCCAGGCCTCCGCCGACCTCGAGGGCGTGCTCGTCGAGCAGGCGACGTCGCAGCGGTTCCTCGGTGACGCCGACGGGCAGCTTCACCGCGTTGAGCTGCGGCAGGCGCTCGGCCTTGGGCACGATGTACTCGAGGCCGAGGGCTTCGAGTCCGGCGGCGAGTTCGCCGTGCAGGCGCTGGTGTCGCGACCAGGAATGCTCGAGGCCTTCTTCGTGCAGAAGCCTGAGCGCCTCGTGCAGGCCGTACAGCGCGTTCACCGGCGCGGTGTGGTGATAGCTGCGCTTGGCGCCGCTGCCCCAGTACGCGGTGACCAGCGTGAAATCCATGAACCAGCTGCCGACCTTGGTCTTGCGCTGGTTGAGCTTGGCCAGCGCGCGCGGACCAAAGCTCACCGGCGACAGGCCCGGCGGGCAGGACAGGCACTTCTGTGTGCCGCTGTAGACCGCATCGATGCCCCAGGCATCCATCTCCAGCGGCGAGCCGCCGAGCGAGGTCACCGCATCGACCAGCGTCAGCACGCCGCGGCGCTGCGCGATCGACGCGATCGTGCGTGCATCCGACAACGCGCCGGTGGAGGTCTCGGCCTGCACGAACGCCAGCACCTTCGCATCGGGATTGGCGGCGAGCGCGTCCTCGACCTTGGCCGGATCCACCGCACGGCCCCAGGGATCGCTGACGGTGACGACCTTCGCGCCGATGCGCTCGGACATCGCGCGCATGCGCCCGCCGAACACACCGTTTTCGCAGACGACGATCGTGTCGCCCGGCTCGAGCAGGTTGGCGAAGCAGGCCTCCATGCCGGCCGAACCGGGACCCGATACCGGCATCGTCAGCTCGTTGTCGGTGCGCAGCGTGCGCTGCAGCAGGCGCTTGATCTCGTCCATCAGCCCGATGAAGGCCGGGTCGAGATGCCCGATCGTCGGCTGCGCCATCGCCGCCAGCACGCGCGGGTGCACGTCGGATGGGCCGGGGCCCATCAGCACGCGGCGTGGCGCCACGAATGCGGGCGTGATCGAAGACGATTGAGCGGATGCGTCCATGGAGGGTGCCTCGTGTTGCGCGGTGCGTGCCGCGCGCCGGTATCGATCAGGGCAGCAGCGTGGCCTTCTTGATGACGATGGGCGTGACCGGGACGTCGCGACCGAACGGCGCGGCGTTGCCGGTTGGCGTGGCGGCGATCTTGTCGACGACGTCCATGCCTTCGACGACCTTGCCGAACACCGCGTACCCCCAGCCATCCTGGCCCGGGTAGTCGAGGAAGCCGTTGTCGGCGTGGTTGATGAAGAACTGCGCGCTGGCCGAGTGCGGCGCGCTGGTGCGCGCCATGGCGACCGAGCCGCGAACGTTCTTCAGGCCGTTCTTGGCCTCGTTCTGGATCGAGGCGCGCGTCGAGCGCTCCTTCATCTTCTCGTCGTAGCCGCCGCCCTGGACCATGAAGTTGGGAATCACGCGGTGGAACACGACGCCGTCGTAGTGGCCGTCGCGAACGTACTGCGTGAAGTTCTCGACGGTCTTGGGCGCCTTCTCGGCGTCGAGCTCGAGCACGATGGTGCCCTGGCTCGTTTCGAGCTGGACGCGCGGGTTGGACGTTGCGTTTGCGGACGACATGGCGACTCCAAGGGTGAGGGACAGCAGGAAGGCGAGCAGGCGCATGGTTCTAGGCTTCTCGTCGTGATGGATCGGGCGGACAGGATCAGGCGGCTTCGTCGAGATCGTCTTTTTCGACTTCGGCGATGGCCTGGTGCAGCACGTCGATGCCGGCGCCAGGACGGTGCGCCTTTTCGGACAGCACGCGACGGAACGCGCGACCGCCGGGCTGGCTTCGATAGAGGCCCAGGACGTGGCGGGCGATGCGCACCAGCGGCGTGCCGGCGGCCAGTTCGGCCTGCACGAACGGCAGGTAGCGCAGCAGGATCTCGTAGCGATCGAGCAGCGGTTCGGCTTCGCCGTCGAACAGCGTGGCCTGCAGCTCGGCGAGCACGAACGGATTCTCGTAGGCCTCGCGACCGAGCATCACGCCGTCGACGTGGCGCAGGTGGCGCTCGGACTCGGCCACCGTCTTGATGCCGCCGTTGATCGCGATGGTCAGCTGCGGGAATTCTTCCTTGAGCCGATAGACCGTCGGGTAGTCCAGCGGCGGGACTTCGCGGTTCTCCTTCGGCGACAACCCCGACAGCCAGGCCTTGCGCGCGTGGACCACGAACACCTCGCATCCGGCATCGGCCACGGTCTGCACGAAGCCGCGGATGAAGTCCCAGCCTTCGAGGTCGTCGACTCCCAGGCGATGCTTGATCGTGACGGGCAGCGAGGTGGCACCGCGCATGGCCTGCACGCAGCGGGCGACCAGGTCGGCGTCCTTCATCAGCACGGCGCCGAAGCAGCCGGTCTGCACGCGATCCGACGGGCAGCCGCAGTTGAGATTGATCTCGTCGTAGCCGGCCTTTTCACCCATCTCGGCGCAGCGCGCCAGCGCCTCGGGATCCGAGCCGCCGAGCTGCAATGCCACGGGGTGTTCCACCGACGCATCGAAGCGCAGGTGGCGCGCCGCGTCCCCGTGCAGCAGCGCGCCGGTCGTCAGCATCTCGGTATACAGCCGCGCATCGCTCGAGAACTGCCGGTGGAAGTTGCGGCAGAAGCGGTCGGTCCAATCCATCATCGGCGCGACGCTCAGGCGCCACGGGGAGGATGGGGCTGCGATGGGCGGGGTAGGCGTCAAGCGGTCGGGTTTCACGAAAAGGGTCGGCCGGGCGGGACCGGGCGGCGGATCGCGGATTCTACGGGGCGACCCCGCTCGACGCGATCCGGCGTGCAGAATGCACAAGGCCGGGCACGAGGCCCGGCCTTCTGCACCTGATCAAGCCGTCACCGAAGGACTTTGAATTCGACGCGGCGGTTGCGGGCGCGTCCCTCGTCGGTCTCGTTGGTGTCGATCGGCTGGTTCTCGCCGTACCCCTTGGACTGGAACTGGCTGCCCGGTACGCCCTGCGCGAGCAGGAAGCGGCGCACCGACGCGGCCCGGCGATCCGACAGGCTCTGGTTGTAGGCGTTGCTGCCCTTGCTGTCGGTATGTCCGGCGAGTTCGACGCGCAGATCCTTCTGCGCCAGCAGGCCCTGGGCGACGCCGTGGAGAACACCTTCGGCTTCGGAGGTGAGCTGGTCCTTGTCGAACTCGAAGTTCACGTTCTGAAGGATGATCGTCTGTGCTTCGCTGACGCAGCCGTCGACGTCGACTTTCAGGCCCCTGGGTGTGCTCGGGCACTTGTCTAGATGGTCGGGCACGCCGTCGCCGTCGGTGTCGAACGGACAGCCGCGCGCATCGACCGCCACGCCGACCAGGGTTTGCGGACACTGGTCGCGCTCGTCGCAGACGCCGTCGCCGTCGCTGTCCTGGCACGGGCCCGGCAGCGATCCGGGCACGGCGACGACCCGCACCGGCTCGCGCACCGCGGCAGGCGGCAGTTCGTCCACGAAGAAATACTGCAGGCCCAGGCCGATCACGACGTCGGTGTACACGTCCTTGGGGTATTCCTCGATGCCTTTGTTGTTGCTGTCGGGGAACAGCGCGATGCCGCGCGATTCCAGGCGCACGCTCCAGCGCCGGCTCAGTTCATGGGTACCACCGAGACCGAAGTTCGCGTAGCGGTTCTCGCTCTTGCCATACCCGCCTCCGTCAGACCAGATCAGGCCGCCGCCCAGGATCCAGAACGGTTTGAACGCGCTGTCTTCCAGGAACGGAAAGATCAGGTCGACGCCGCCACCGTACTGCCCCATATGCACGTATTCCTTGTGATTGGGGTTGGAGTCGTAACCCACCAGATTGAACTCGAGGTTCAGCGTTCCGGGCGCGATGGCCCATCCGTAATAGCCGCGTCCGCCATAGCCGTTGTCCAGATGCAGGCGCTTGTCGGCGAAGTGGGCCAGGCCCATCACACCGGCGTAGTTGTCGTACGAGTCGGCGGCTTCGGCTGCACCGGTCGCGCCAAAGGTTCCGCACAGCAGGGCTGCGGCGGCAATAGCGATTCTGGGTTTCACGGCGGGATCCCTCTTGGTTCAACGCTGGACGTCTTGAACGCATGCCTGCTCGTCGCCGGAGGCCTGGAGAGGGATCCGTATCCGCGCGGCAAGTGAGTGCAAGATCCTTGCCGCCGTCATTCGCGGGGGCGCTTCAGGAGAGCGTCATGCCGCCGTCCGCCAGGATCATCTGGCCCGTCACATAGGCCGACAGCGGTGAAGCCAGGAACAGCGCGATGCCGGCCATGTCCTGTGGCGTACCAAAGCGGCCGGCCGGAATGGCGGCCAGGGCCGCAGCGCGCCGCTTGGGATGCTTCGACATCACCTCGGTGATCTTGGTCTCCACGAAACCGGGTGCGATGCCGTTCACGCGGATGCCCTGCGGGGCCCAGGCCACGCCCAGCGTCTTGACCAGGCCCAGTGCTCCGGCCTTGGAAGCGCTGTAGCCGGGATTGCCCTTCACTGCGCGGAACGACGCCACCGAGCCGACGATGATCAGGCTGCCCTTGGCGGCCGCGAGCGCCGACTGATAGAGCCGGGCGCAGTCCATCACGCTCATCAGGTTGACCTCCATCACGCGCCGGAAGCCTTCGCGTTCGAACTCCTTGCGCTCGTAGAGCACCGTGCCCTGCGCCAGCACCAGCACGTCGAGCGAGGCGGGCGGCACCACGGCATCCATCGCCCCGGTCGTGGCCAGATCGACTCCGCGATACGAAAGGCCCGTCAGGTCCGATCCCTCGACGCCGGCGTAATCGGCTGCGTCCGGACGCGTGCCCCACACCTCGACCTGCGCGCCGCGCTCGGCGAACGCGTGCGCGATGCCGTTGCCGATGCCGCTGGAGCCACCTACCACCACCACGCGCTTGCCGTTGAAGTCCAGGTCCACGATCACTCCTTGGTCGATGTCATTGGTCGTATCGAAGCAGGCGTTTGCCCGATGGCGCGCGACGGTGCAACCGGGGGTCGATACCTACGGATCAAACCGTGGTTTGATTTCCCTACGCGCTGGAGGAGAATGGTCCGATTCGAGATCCCGCAGGTCCGAGGAGACGAGATGACGGGAACCACCAAGGGCGCCGAGATCGCGGCGCACCTGACCCCGATCGTGCGCCGCACGTACGGCGAACACGCGCAGGTGCGTGACGTCGGGGTGATGGAAGACGGACACGCCGGACTGACCTTCGGGTTCGAGGTCGCTTCGCCCGAGGGCGCGACGCTGGGCCGCTACATTCTCAAGCTGGGTCCCGCGGGCGTGCCGCGTCGCGGCAGCACCGATGTCTATCGCCAGGCCGGGCTGCTTCGCGCCCTGCACGCGGCCGGATTGCCGGTGCCGCGCATCGCCTGGGCCTCGGCAGAAGAGCGGCCACTGGGCGCGCCGTTCATCGTGATGGAGCGCCTGCCGGGTCGCGTGTTCGTGATCTGGGAGCCGCACGCGTCGTTCAATCTGGACACCGCGAACGTGCGCTCGCTCTGGTTCCAGGCGATCCGGGCGCTCGGCGCGTTCCATGCGCTGGACTGGACCCGCACGCTCAAGGATTGGGAGACGCCGTACACGCTCGACTCCGAACTCATGCGCTGGAACAAGCTGCTGCGGCACGCCCCCGAGCCGCAATGGCTCGAGGCCGGCCAGCGCCTGCACGCAGCGCTGGTCGCGCAGAAGCCGGGTGAAGCGCCGATCGGCCTGGTCCACGGCGACTACCAGCCCGGCAACGTGCTCTACGACAACGGCCAGATGCACGGCGTGATCGACTGGGATCTCGCCGGCATCGGCGCCCAGGGCATCGACGTCGGCTGGCTGATGATGATGATCGACTCGTCTTCGTGGGCCGAAGGCTGGAAGCCGATCGCACCGATCACGCGCGACGAAGTGCTGGGCACCTACCGTGCTGCGGGTGGAACCGCCTTTTCGGATCTCGAATGGTTCCAGGCCTTCGCGCAGTTCCGGCTCGGCGCGATCGCCTGTCTCAACGTGAAGCTCAACCGCGACGGACGACGACCCGATCTCCTGTGGGAACGCTTCGCGCCTTCCATCTCCACTCTCTTCGCGCGCGCCGAGGCATTGCTCGCGGCGCGCGCCTCGCGTCCGGCAGGAACCTCTTCATGATCGACTTCGAAATTCCCAGCGGCCTGGCCAAGCTGCGCGAACGTGTGCGCACGTTCGTGCGCGAAAAGATCGTTCCGCTCGAGAACGATCCGCGACAGGGACCGCACGGTCCCAGCGACGAACTGCGCCGCGACCTGGTCGCGCTCGCCAAGGCCGAAGGCCTGCTGTCGCCGCACGCGCCGCTGGCCTACGGCGGCATGGGCCTGGATCACCGCGGCATCGCGGTGGTGTTCGAGGCCGCGGGCTGGTCCACGCTGGGTGCGCTGGCGCTCAACATCCAGGCGCCGGACGAAGGCAACTGCCACATGCTCGATGTCTGCGCCACCGAGGCGCAGAAGCAGAAATACCTGGCGCCGATCGCAACCGGCGAAGGCCGCTCGGTGTTTTCGATGACCGAGACCACCGAGGACGGCGCCGGCGCCGATCCATCGCTGCTGCGCGCCACCGCGCAGGAAGTCGAGGACGGCTACGTCATCAACGGCCGCAAGTACATGATCAGCGGCGTGCCGGGCGCGACCTACAACATCGTGATGGCGCGCGCGATCGATCGCACCGGCAAGGACCGCGGTGCCTCGATGTTCTTCGTCGAGATGGACAACCCGGGCTTCAAGCTCGAGCGGATGCTCGACACCATCGACACCAATTCGCCCGGCGGTCACGCCGAGGTCAACTACGTCGACTGCAAGGTCGGTCACGACGCGGTGCTCGGCGAGATCGGCGCGGGCTTTCGCCAGGCGCAGATCCGCCTCGGGCCGGCGCGCCTGACGCACTGCTCGCGCTGGCTGGGCCACGCCGCGCGTTGCCACGCGATCGCCGTCGAGCACGCCGGCAAACGCCACTCGTTCGGCAAGACGCTGGGCGAGCACCAGGGCGTGGGCTTCATGCTGGCCGACAGCGAGATGGACCTGCACCTGTCGCGCCTGACGCTGTGGCACGCCGCATGGAAGCTCGACCAGGGCGATCACGCGCGCGACGAGACCAGCATGAGCAAGGTGTTCTGCTCCGAGGCGCTCGGCCGCGTGGTCGACCGGTCGCTGCAGATCCTGGGATCGATCGGCATCACGCGCGACACGGTGATCGAGCGCATCTACCGCGACATCCGGCCGTTCCGGATCTACGACGGCCCGTCGGAAGTGCACCGGCACGCGCTGGCACGTCGCATCGTGGCGCGCGGTCCGCGTGTCGATTGAAGTTGCGGTGACGTCTTTGAATCTCGAAGGTTGAAGGGAAGGTCCACAGAGCGGCGCGCAGACGCCGCCCACCGTTGAGGAGAAGAGAGATGGCGAAGAAGAAGGTGTTGATCGCCGGCGCGCTGGGTCTGACCGGACGCGCGGCGGTGCGGCATTTCGAGTCCAAGGGCTGGGAGGTCGTGGGTCTGTCGCGGCGCACGCCCGACCAGGCCTATCGCGATCTCGGCGGCAAGACCACGACGTACATCGCCGTGGATCTGCGTGATCCGGCCGACTGCGAGGCCAAGCTGTCGACGCTGACCGACGTCACGCACGTCGTCTACGCCGCGGTCTACGAGACCAGCGACCTCAAGGCCGGCTGGGTCGGCGGCGCCGAGGATTTCGTCGGCATCAACGTGAAGATGCTCGGCAACTTCCTGGACGTGATGCTCAAGACGGCCCCCGGCCTGCAGCACATGACCGTGTTTCAGGGCGCCAAGGCCTATGGCGCGCACACCGGCGCGATGAAGCTGCCGGCCAAGGAATCCGATCCGCGACTGATCTCGGTGGGCTTCTACACGCCGCAGGAAGAACTGGTGAAAGCGCGCCAGAAGGGAAAGTCCTGGACCTGGACGATCGTGCGCCCGCAGATGATCTCGGGCTTCGCCACCGGCGCGCCGATCTCCTGCCTGCCGGGCGTGGGCGTCTACGCCGCGGTGTGCCGGGAGCTCGGATTGCCGCTGCGCTTCACCGGCCGCGCCGACGGACCGCTCGAAGCGGTCGACGTCGACCTGCTCGCCAAGGTGCTCGAATGGGCCGCGACGTCGCCGCGCGCCGCCAACGAGATCTACAACGTCGGCAACGGCGACTGCTTCTGCTGGACGCACGTCTACCCGCGCATCGCGCGCGAGGTGTTCGACATGGACATCGCGCCGCCGCACACCGACTACCTGTCGGTGGTGATGGCCGACAAGGCCGACATCTGGGACGACATCGTCCAGCGCTACGGCCTGCAGAAGTACGCGATGCGCGATCTGGTCGCCTCGTGGCAGATCGTCGACTTCTTCCTCGACTACGGCGATCGCAACCGGCTGTCGATCCTGAGCACGATCAAGCTGCGCAAGCACGGCTTCCACGAGTGCGAGGACAGCGAGGACATGATCGTTCGCCAGCTCAAGGACATGCAGGCCGCCAAGGTGCTGCCGCCGCGCGCGCGCTGAAACAGGGGACCCCGACATGAGCAACAGCATCCCGAAGCTCGCCACGTACGAGGCGATCTACGACGCGTTCGAGTGGAACATCCCCGCGCGCTACAACATCGCCACCGACGTCTGCGACCGCCACGCGGGCGACGAAGGCAAGGTCGCGCTGATCGGCGAGGACGCCGCCACCGGCAAGACGTGGACGATGACGTTCCGCCACGTGCAGCAGCAGGCCAACCGGCTGGCGAACCTGCTCGTGTCGCTGGGGTGCAAGCGCGGCGATCGCGTGATGCTGCTGATGGTGCAGGACCCGTGGGTGGCGATCGGCCACGTCGCGTGCTGGAAGGCCGGGCTGGTGTCGCTGCCGTGCTCGGTGCTGTTCGGACCCGACGCGGTCGCCTATCGGCTCGAGCACGCCGACGTGCGCGTGGTCATCACCGACAAGGCCAACCTGCCCAAGGTGATCGAGGCCAGGGCCAAGGCGCCTGCTGTGGAGAAGGTGTTTCTCGTGGACGGCGCCGAGCCCGAAGCGCCGGCTCTGCAGAAATCGCTCGAATCCGCGCGCGACCAGTTCACCACCGTCGATACCGGCGCCAACGACCCGGCGTTCTTCAATTTCACGTCGGGCACCACCGGCAACCCCAAGGGCGCGCTGCAGCCGCACCGCTCGATGCTGGGTCATCTGCCCGGGTGCGAGTTCCTGTACGAATTCCTGCCCAGGCCGCGCGACGTGGTGTGGTCGCCGGCCGACTGGGCCTGGCTCGCCGGCCTGATGGATGTGCTGATGCCGTCCTGGTACCACGGCGTGCCGGTGGTGACCACGCGCGCGCTGCGCTTCGATCCAGAAGCAGCCTGCGCGCTGATGGCGCGCCATCACGTCACCGCCTCGCTGCTGACGCCCACCGCGCTGCGGATGATGCGGCAGGTCAAGGATCCGCACGGTGCGGGCGTGCGGCTGCGCGTGGTGCTCTCGGGCGGTGAATCCGTGGGCAAGGAGCTGCACGAGTGGGCTGGCGAGGCGCTGAAGACCACGATCAACGAAGGGTTCGGCCAGACCGAGTGCAACCTGGTGCTCGGCAACTGCGCCAGCGTGATGCCGGTCAAGCCCGGTTCACTCGGGCGGGCGATCCCGGGTCACGTCTGCGCGATCGTCGACGATCAGGGTCGCGAGCTCAAACCCGGCGAGCCCGGCCACATCGCGATCAAGCGTCCCGACCCGGTGATGATGCTCGAGTACTGGAAGAACCCGAAGGCGACGACCGAGAAGTACATCGGCGACTGGTTGATCACCGGCGATCTGGGCACGACCGACGAGGACGGCTATTTCTGGTTCCAGGGCCGCGCCGACGACATCATCACCAGCTCGGGCTACCGCATCGGGCCGAGCGAGATCGAGGACGCGCTGACACGCCATCCGGCGGTGGTGCTCGCCGCGGCGGTTGGGGTGCCCGATCCGGTGCGTACCGAATCGATCAAGGCCTTCGTCGTGCTGCGAAAGGAGTTCCAGGGCAGCTCGGATCTGGCCGAGGAGATCCGCACGTTCGTGCGCGAGCGCCTGGCCAAGCACGAGGTGCCGCGCGAGATCGAGTTCATGGACGCGCTGCCGATGACGACCACCGGCAAGGTGCTGCGGCGCGAGCTGCGCGACGCCGAGCGCGCCAAGCTCAACGGCAAGTCCTGATCGATGGCACAGGCCACCACATCCGCCGCGGCGCCGACGGCCGGTGCGCGGCGCTGGAAGCCGTCGCAGGAACAGATCGTCCTGATCGTGACGGCACTGCTGGCGATCGGCTTTTCGCTGACGCTCGACGGCTTCGCCACGCTCGGCAACTTCCTGGCGTTGATGCGAAGCGTGGCGATCCTGGGGATCCTGGGCATCGCGATGAGCGTGGTCGTGATCGGCCGCGGACTCGACCTGTCACTGGTCGCGACGATGGCGGTCAGCTCGGCGTTCGCGCTGCAGCTGATCCATCACGGGTGGCCGTGGCCCGGCGCCTGCGCCGCAGGCATGGCGGTGGCGATCGGGATCGGGCTGGTCAACGGTTTCATCATCGCGTTCGTCGAAGTACCCGCGTTGTTCACGACGCTGGCGACGGGTTTCCTGGTATTCGGACTGGGCCGCACGTTCCTGCTCGACGGCATGATCATCTACATGCCCAAGGGACAGGAGGCGCTCGAATGGATCGGGCAGGGGCGCCTGTTCGGCGTGCCCGCGCCGGTGCTGGTGCTCGCGCTGATGGCACTGGTGGTGCAGGTGTTCCTCGCGCGCATGACGCTGGGCCGTTTCGTCTACGCGCACGGCGACAACCTGGAGACCGCACGCCTGACCGGCATCGCGGTGCGGCCGCTGACGATGCTCGAGTACGCGATCTGCGCGGCGATCGGTTGCGTCGCGGGCCTGGTGATGGCGTCGTCGACCGCGAGCATGAACACGCAGATCGTCAACTCGACGCTGATCTTCGACGTGATCCTGGTCGTGGTGCTCGGCGGCGTCAGCCTGGTCGGCGGCCGCGGCGGCGTGCTCAGCGTGCTCGCGGGTACGGCGCTGATCGGAACGCTGCTCAACGGCATGACGATCCTGGACCTGGACAACAACGTGCAGAACATCGTCAAAGGCGGCGTGCTGCTGGCCGCGATCATTCTCGACAACCGCCTCCATCCGCGGGACGAGGAGACGGCGAGGCAGGGAGATTGAGGAGAACATGAAGATCACTGAGCTCAATAACTCCCTCTCCCCGCGACAGCGGGGAGAGGGAGCAAGGACGTTGGCGTGGGCGATGGTGATCGGGATCACCAGCCTGATCACCGCCTGCGATCCCGGCACCCGCAACGCCGTCGAACCGCCGACCGGCGCCGCGGCTGCGGCCGTCAAGACGCCCGACCTCTCCGGTGGCGACAGCTCCGCGATGCTGCGCACGCGCGTCGACACCGCGCTCAAGGGGAAGGTCATCGCGTGGGTGCCGGTGGCGCTGGGCATGCCGCTGACCGAGATCTGGACGCAGGTGATGCGCGCCGAGGCCGAGGCGCGCGGCATGAAGCTCGAGGTGCGCGATCCCAACTGGAACACCACCGCGGGCCTTCAGGCGGTGTCCTCACTGATCTCCGAAAGGCCCGACGTGCTGGTGGTGCACAACCCCAACGTGCAGCTCTACGCACGTGAACTCGCGCGCGCCGAGGCCGCGGGCATCGTGGTGATCCAGGTCAACATGGTCTCCAACCACAAGACCAGCGCGTACGTCGGTGCGAACTGGAAGACCGTGGGGCGATTGCTGGGCGAGGAGATCGTGCGCGCCTGCGGCACCGGTTCGGGCACGTCGGGCAAGGTCGCGATCGTGCAGGGCGAGGCGACGTCGGGCACGTCGATCGAGCAGGCACAGGGCGCGACCGAAGTGCTCGCCACCGACAAGGGCATCCGGATCGTCTCCAACCAGGCCGCGAACTGGGATGCGAGCAAGGCGCACGACATCACCGCGACCGTGCTGCAGCAGCATCCGGACCTGTGCGCGACGGTGGGTTTCTGGGGCGTGATGCAGGCGGGCGCCGCGCAGGCGGTGAAATCCGCGGGACTGCAGGGCAAGGTCAGGGTCTATTCGTCCGGCGGCGACGGCAAGCTCGACTGCGACAACGTCGATAGCGGGCTCTTCACCAAGTTCCTCACCTACGACGCGCCGTCGCAGGCCAAGGTCATCGTCCAGTTCGCAAGCTTCATGCTCCAGACCGGCCTGCCGCCGTCGTCGGTGCGCGCCGCCGACTATTCGCGCCTGCAGTGGATGGAGAAGGGCAAGTACGACCCGGGGCTGTGCTACGACCCGGCGCGCCGGGGGGCGGCGCGGTCATGAGCATCCACGGCAAAGACGTCACCGCAAAGGCGCAAAGAAAAAAGAGGGGACGCAGAGGAAAAGAAATTGAAAAAACTTTGCGTCCTTTCCTTTCCCTTTGCGCCTTTGCGGTGACGTCTTTTGGCGAGGCCCGAACATGAGCGTCGCCGCAACGATGGTGGAGGGCGGCTGGCTGCGCCGCCTGAGATGGCGCATCTCCTTGCGCCTGTTCCTGTCGGAGCTGCTGGCCAAGCGCTGGATGGAGCCGGCGATCCCGTTCGCGCTCATGGTCGGGCTGATCGTGCTGTTCTCGATCACCACGCCGTACTACGCGACGCTGGGCAACGCGCAGCAGCTCGGGCGCGAGTTCGCGGAGGCCGGGTTCGTCGCGGTGGCGATGGCGCTCACGGTGATCTCCGGCGGCATCGATCTGTCGGTCGGATCGGTGTTTGCGCTGGCCAATCTCGCGGCGCTGGTGTTCTTCAACATCTGGAACTGGCCGGTGGGCCTGGTCATCGCGGCGACGCTCTGCATCGGCGCGGCGGTGGGTGCGGTCAACGGATTTCTGATCGGCTATCTGCGCACACGTCCGTTTCTCACCACGCTCGTGACGTTGATCGTGCTGCGCGCCTCGGTGGATCTGCTCGGCCAGCACTTCTCGGTGCCGCTGGCGATGGCCTCGCGCGTGTCGTGGACCTGGGACGTGATCGGCGTGGGCTGGATCGCGAAGCTGCCGTCGAACCTGGCCATCCTCGGCATCGTTGCGATCGTCGGCCACTTCCTGCTGAGCCGCTCGCGCCCGGGGTGGCATCTGACCGCGATCGGATCGAGCCGCAAGGCCGCGCGCCACGCCGGCATCCGCGTCGAGCGCGTGCTGTTCCTGACCTACGTGCTGTCCGGAATGCTGGCCGCGGCCGGCGGACTGTTCTACGCGGCGCGACTCAACAGCTCCGGCTCCGACACCGGCGTGGGCTGGGAGATCAGCGCGCTGACCGCGGTGGTGCTCGGCGGCGTGAGCCTGGCCGGCGGTCGCGGTACGGTAGCGCGCGCATTGATCGGCGCGGTGATCGTGTTCGTGCTGGTCAACGGCCTCGTGCGCATGGGCTTTCCCGGCGCGCTGTCCTCGACGGCGCTGGGCGCGGTGCTGCTGATCGCGGTGGGCATCGACGTGAAGTGGGCCAAGAACCGCGGCAAGGCGATCCAGAAGATCTACGTCAATCCCACGATGGTCGAGTTGCCGCCGGCGCCGTCGATCGCCGCCGACAGCGGAACGGCGTTCGCGGAGAACACGCGCCTGCAGGCCTCGGAGGAGATCGGACTGGACCAGGTGCAGGGTCCGGAAGACGTGATCCTCGATCGCCAGGACCGGCTGTATTGCGGCGTGCGCGAAGGCTGGATCCTGAGATTCTCCGGCCCGAACTTCGAGCACCGCGAAGTGTTCGCGCGCATCGGCGGCCGGCCGCTGGGCATGGCGTTCGATCGCGACGAGAACCTGATCGTCTGCGTCGGCGGCATGGGCCTGTACGGCGTCACACCGGCGGGCAAGGTCTACAAGTGCACCGACCAGACGCAGCGCAGCCTGTTCAAGCTCAACGACGACTCGCGGCTGCGCCTGGCCGACGACTGCGACATCGCGCCCGACGGCACGGTGTGGTTCAGCGAAGCGACGATCCGCTACGAGATGCACTCGTGGTTTCTCGACGGCATCGAAGGGCGCGCCAACGGTCGCCTCATCGCCTGGGATCCCGCGACCAACAAGACGCGCACGGTCATCAAGGACGCGGTGTTTCCCAACGGCGTGTGCGTCGCCCACGACGGTCGGTCGGTGCTGTTCTGCTCGAGCTGGCTGTGCCGGATCTACCGGCACTGGATCGAAGGACCGAAGGCCGGGCAGACGGAGGTGTTCGCCGACAACCTGCCGGGCTATCCCGACAATCTCAATCGCGCGTCCGATGGCGGCTATTGGCTCGCGATGGTGGGCATCCGCTCACCGACGTTCGATCTGCTGATGCGTCATCCCGGCGTGCGCACGCGCATGATCAAGCAGATCCCGCCGGACGAGTGGGTGTATCCCGGCATCAACAACGGCTGCATCGTGAAGTTCGACGAAAGCGGCCGCGCGCTCGAATCGATGTGGGATCCGGGCGGCACCAAGCACGCCACCGTCACCTCGATGCGCGAGCACAAGGGCTGGCTCTACATCGGCGGCCTGGAGAACAACCGCATCGGTCGCGTGCGCCTTCCGGACGCCGATCCGGACTGGAACGGCTACGACGCGTACTGGGGCAGCGCGCGAGGGAGGAGCTGATGCTCGACACGCTCTTTTCCCGCATCAAGGAAGCGCTGTTTCCCGGCAGCGAGGCGGTGGCGCTGCCGATGATGGACGGCGCGCTGAAGCCCAACCGCCGGCTCGACGACGCGGCGCCGATCGGTGCGGAGCTGCCGGGCTGCGACGATGTCGTGGCGCTGGTCGACGGCACGGTGCTGGTGTCCGTCGACCAGCGCATCCTGCGGCTGGGCGATCGATCGACCTGGTGCGAATGCCCGGGAACGGTCGGCGCGCTCGCCGTCGCGGCGGACGATTCGGTCTATGCGGCGATCGCTGGTGCCGGCGTACTCCGGATCGTGCAGGGCATCGTCACCTCGCGGCTCGAACAGGTCGATGGCCGGCCGCTGCGCTGCGTGACCGCGCTCGCGGTGCTGGCGGACGGCCGCATCGCCGTCAGCGAAGGCAGCTCGGCCAATCCGCTCGACGACTGGGCGCGCGACCTGCTGGAACACCGCGCCTCGGGTCGCGTGGTCGTCGCGACGGCCGACCTGTCGTCGGCCTCGACGCTCGCCTCGGACCTGGCGTGGCCGGCGGGGCTGCTCGCGCGCGGCAATGCGCTGTGGATCAGCGAGGCCTGGCGCCATCGCGTGCTGTCGCAGCCGATCGCGGGCGGCGCGCCGATCCCGGTACTGCACAACCTGCCCGGTTATCCGGCGCGGCTGTCGGCGGATCCGGACGGCGGCGCCTGGCTGAGCCTGATCGCGGTGCGCACGCAGATGCTCGAATTCGTGCTCCGGGAACGCGCCTATCGCGAGGAGATGCTGGCGACGATCGATCCGCGCTACTGGATCGCGCCGAGCCTGCGCGCGACCGGCCACTACCTCGAGCCGCTGCAGGGCGGGGCGATCAAGAAGCTGGGCATCGTCAAGCCCTGGGCGCCGCCGCGGTCCTACGGGCTGGTCGTGAGGCTCAACGCCGCGGGCGAGATCGTCGACAGCCTGCACAGTCGCGCGGGCGGGGTGCACCACGGCATCACCGCGACGCTGCGCCGCGGCGCGCACGTTATCGCCGTGTCCAAGGGCGCGGGACGCGTGTTGCAGGCGATCGTGGAGGTCGGCCGATGAGCAACGTGATCCTGCAGGTCGACAACGGCAGCAAGGTCTACGCCGGCGTCCACGCGCTGCAGGACGTCGGCTTCGACGTGCGCGCCGGCGAGATCCACGCGTTGGTCGGCGAGAACGGCGCCGGCAAATCCACGTTGTGCAAGTCCATCGCCGGTGCGATCCGCCTGAGCAGCGGCACGATCAAGGTCGACGGCCAGCCGGTCGATTTCCAGCGTCCCGGCGATGCACTCGCGGCGGGCGTCTGCATGGTCTACCAGGAGACCAGCCTGGTGCCGTCGATGACGGTGGCGCAGAACCTGGAACTGGGCCGCGAAAAACTCATCACGCGCCTGCGCCCGTTGAACATCAAGGCGCAGCAGCAGTTGCAGTCGCTGAATTTCCATGTCGATCCGACCGCGCTGGTGGCCACGCTCGGCACCGCGCAGCGCCAGATGGTGGAGATCGCCCGCGCTGCGTATCACGACGCGCGGATCATCATCTTCGACGAGCCCACCGCGAGCCTCACGCCCGAAGAGAAGCTGCACTTCTTCCACCTGTTGCACGACCTGAAGGCCAAGGGCCTGGGCATCGTCTTCATCAGCCACGCGCTGGAGGAGGCGCTCGAACTGGCCGATCGAATCACGGTGCTGCGCGACGGTCGACACGTGGTCACGCAGGATGCCGGGAGCCTGACGCGCGAGGACCTGGTGCGGCACATGGTGGGACGCGACGTGCAGGCCACGCACTACGGGCGGCGCGAAGGCGCCCGCACGGACGCCAGGCGCGAGAAGGTGCTGGTGGTCGAGAACCTGACGATGGGCAACATCGTCAAGAACATGTCGTTCACGCTCTACGCGGGCGAGGTCGTCGGCATTGCCGGCCTGATCGGTTCGGGCCGCACCGAGTCGGCCAAGGTCGTGTCGGGCGCGCTCAAACGGAACCTGATCGGCGGCGGCACCGTGCGGCTGCGCGGTCGCGCGGTGCGCTACGACGTGCCCAAGCAGGCGATCGACGACGGCATCGTCTACATCACCGAGGATCGCAAGCTCAACGGCTTCTTCGAGACGATGACGGTGGACGAGAACATCCACCTCGGTCACCTCGCGACCCGACGCGGATACAAGTGGACCGTTTCCGGACGCGAGCGCCGCACGCTGGCCGGCGCGCTGTCCGAGAAGCTCAAGGTCCGATCGGTGTCGGCGCACGCCAGGATCATCGAGCTCTCCGGAGGCAACCAGCAGAAGGTGGTGGTGGCCAAGTCGCTGATCCAGGAGCCGTCGGTGGTGTTCTTCGACGAGCCCACGCGCGGCGTCGACGTCGGTGCGATTCCCGAGATCCACCAGGCGATCCGGCGGCTCGCCGACGAAGGCAAGGCGGTGGTGGTGATCTCGTCGTACCTGCCCGAGGTGCTCGCCGTGTCGGATCGGATTCTCGTTGCGCGCCAGGGCCGCATCGTCGAGGAGTTCTCGGCGGCCGATGCAACCGAGGACCGCATCATGTTCGCGGCAATCCACTGACCATGGCCTCGAGTTCGTCACGACGCGCGGGACGGACCCGCGCCAATGCCTCGGCAAAACCGGTGCATCCGGCGTTCGACCGCGACGACCAGTTCCAGAAGCGGCGCGAGGCGCTGGTCCGGATCGCGATCCATTTCTTCAACCGCCGCGGCTTCCACGCGACCTCGATGGAGGCGATCGCGGCCGAGGTGGGTCTGACCAAGGGCACGCTCTACCACTACTACGACAGCAAGACCGCGCTCGCCTACGAGTGCATGCTCGCCTCGATCGAAGACGGCCTGCAGATGGCGCAGAAGGCGGACGAAGGCGGTGGCTCGGGCCTGCAGAAGCTCGAGCGCTACCTGCACCTGCAGTTCGAAACGCTGGCCGGTCGCGGCGGTTCGTCGTGGCTGCACGCGGAGATGTCGGTGCTCGACGAGACGCAGCAGGCCGAGGCGCGGCGCCGATCGCGCGAGGTCGACGCGCGCGTACAGAAGTTCATCGAGGAAGGGGTGGGTGATGGCAGCATCGTGGCCGTCGACCCGAAAGTCGCCGAGTTCTTCCTGATGGGCGCGCTGAACTGGTTGCCGCGCTGGTATTCGCCGGACGGCCCGATGAGCAGCGTGGACCTGGCAGCGCTGTTCATCCGGATGATGTTCGACGGGCTGCGCGCCAGGGCCGCCGGCTGATCACGGCCGGCGCCGCGCCTGGCACGAGCGGGTGGGGTTCCGGGAAAAGCGAAAGATGCCACCGCAAAGGTGACAAACAAGGACGCAAGGTTTTTTGTTGGTTTTTCCTCTGCGTCCTTTCTTTGCCTTTGCGCCTTTGCGGTGACGTCTTTTTTCACGCGCCCCGATCGCAACGCGCCTCCACGATCCTGACCAGCCGCGCTCCGCGCGCATCGGCCCGTCGACCCGAAGCCGGCCGCTGCGGCGCCGGCGATTCCAGCGTTGCGCGATCGAAGCCCGCGCTTTCCAGCGCGCCCCGGGCCTCGTCGACCGAATCGAAATGCAGGTGCACGCGCCCGCGCACGAAGGTCGACAGCACCGCGCCGAACACGTGCACGCCGATGCCACGGTTCTCGCCGGCGACGTGCAGGTCCGACAGGTACAGGCCGTGCGGAAAGCGCTTCAGCACACCGGCGAATCGCCGCCACATGCCGCGCACCGCGTAAGTCGGGAAATAGTTGATCAGGCCCTCGGTGACGATCGCCAGGCCCTGCGCCGGGTCCAGCGTGCTCGCCAGGTGCGCGAGCGAGGACGGACCGTCATCGGCCAGCGCGTCGATCGGCACCACGCGGTGATTCCGCCCGAGCAGGCGGGCGCGCTCGAGCAGCTGCTCCTTGTGGCGCGCCATCCCCGGCAGGTCGGCCTCGATGTAGCTCAGCGCATCGCCGTGCCGGCTGGCAAAATCCCAGCCCCGCGGCGACAGGCCGGCGGCGATCTCCACCACCTGGCATACGCGGCCCGCGGCGATCGCCTCGTCGAGCACGCGATCGATGTGGCGGTGACGCGCCAGCAGCATGCCTTCGAGCGTCGGCGCGCCGATCCGCGCGGCCACGGCATTGAACGGCCGCAGGCCGTCGTACAGCACCTGCCCCTGCGGCGTGCCCAGGGCCGGATGCGACAAACCGTTGCGCAGCCAGCACTGGCCCGTGTAGTGCGCCGTCGGACTGATCCGTTCAG
The DNA here is from genome assembly GCF_020697055.1 of Panacagrimonas sp. Classification (GTDB taxonomy): domain Bacteria; phylum Pseudomonadota; class Gammaproteobacteria; order Nevskiales; family Nevskiaceae; genus Panacagrimonas. The sequence continues at coordinate 24,685 of NZ_JAJFBP010000024.1, forward strand.
GGCCCACCGGTCTTCACCTTCGGGCAGTAGTGCGCAACGGCCCACAGCACGCGGCCGAGCGAGGGGATGCTTTCCGGCGCCATCGACTTGCCGGTGTTGAGCAGCGCCACCGAGATGTCGCGATCCGGATCGGCCCAGCACACCACGTTGATGAAACCCAGGTGTCCGAACGCGTTGATGCAGTGACCGCCATAGAGACCGAACGGGTTCTCGCCGAGCACGAACGCGGGTGAGAAGCGCACCGGCACCAGCAGCGTGCGATCGATGGTGATCTTGCCCACCGGCCGCACCGCTTCGGCCACGGTCTCGGGTGCGAACACGCGGCGGCCTTCGAATTCACCTCCGCGCAGCAGCATCTCGTAGAAGCGGCACGACTCGTCCGCGGTCGAATAGAGGTTCGCGGCCGGGATCACGCTGGAGAGAAAGGCCTCGGTGTTCGACAGCGGCGCCAGCTCCTCGAAAGGCAGTCCGAGCGCCCGTTTGGCCACGAGATTGAGCGGGAACACCAGCCTCGGACCCGTGGAGTAGTTCAGCGCCTCGACGCCGCGCACGGCTTCGGGAATGCCGTAGGTGAAATGCGTGCAGCCCAGCGGATCGGCCAGCTCCTCGCGCAGCACCTGCGGCAGATCCTTGCCGCTGACGCGCCGCACCAGCTCGCCGACGATGTAGCCGGCGGTGACCGCGTGATACGACTGCTGCTGGCCCAGGCCGCCGCTGGGCTTGGCCGCGCACAGCAGGCGGATCACCGTGTCCCAGTGCGTGAGCATCGTCGGGTCGATGTCGCGCACCGGGATCGAAGGGATGCCCGCACGATGCGACAGCAGTTCGCGCAACGTCGTCCGGCCCTTGCCCTGCACCGCGTACTCGGGGATGTAGTCGGCCACGCGATCGTCGAGCCGCAGCCGGCCCTGCTCGATCATCTTGTGCGCCAGCATCGCGCTGACCGCCTTGGACGCCGAGAACAGGCAGATCGGCGTGTCGGTGCGCAGCGGCGCGGCGCCGGCGTGATGCCCACCGGGACCGTGGCCGCGTGCGTGGCCGATGGCGCGATCGAGGATCACCTTGCCGCCGCGGCGAACCGTCAGCGAGATGCCCGGGTGCAGACCGGTGCGATACATCGCGCGCACGGCGTTCCAGATCTTGTCGACGGCGCCGGCCTTCAGGCCGACGTCGGTGCCGCGCGTCTCGCGGGCCGGATCGTGGTGCGTGACGGCATCGAGGTCGCGCGGGACGTCGATCAGGTTGCGCTTGGAGAGAGCCACGTTCGTATTCGGTCTGCAGGTGGACGGGAGGAAGGCGCGATTGCAGTGGGCATGGCGGTGCGGGTCAATGTCGGATGCGCCGGGACCAAGCGCGATATCTGCCACCCGTGCGATGACAGCGCCGTCGGGCTCGCGCATCCTGCGGGCTTCGCCACCGTCACCGAACCGCATGCGCGTGCTCAAAGCCACCGTGATCCTCGCGACGAGCCTGGCCTTGCTGGCGGCGTGCGACAGCAACAGTCCGGGCGGTCGTGGGGATTCGGGAGAGGACGGCCTGGATGGATCGATCGTCGACCGGCGCCTTGCGCGCTGTGCGGTGAACAGTCCGCTGCGCGCGGTCGGCGCAGGACGCGACGCGCCGGGAACAGTGGAAGGCCCGATCGCGTCCACGCCGGTGACCGGGCCCTGCGCCGACGCCGCCGTCTATGCATTCGGCAGCGGCATCGCCGACGTCACCGGCGTCGTGGCCAACGTCACCGGCATGGGCTACGAGTCGCCGTTGCACCTCCTGCATGGGCTGCACCAGCGCCAGTACGCGCGCGCGTTCGCCTTCGCGTCGCCCTGCAACGGCAAGCGCGTGATGTTCGTGGTGACCGATACCGGCATGGTGTTCGGCCACGTTCGACGCGCGGTGCTCGCGGCGATCGCGGCCGACGCGACGCTGGGTCCGCTGTACGGCGCCGACAACCTGATGCTCAGCGCGACGCACACGCACGAAGGCCCGGCCGGTTATTCCGCCTACGAGGCGCACAACTTCTTCCACCTGGGCTTCGATGCCGACACGCATGCGGCGATCGTCGCCGGCATCGTCGAGGCCATCGGCCGGGCGAACGCCAGCATGCAGGCCCACCCGGAACCGGCGGCCGTGCGCATGGCGATCGGCGAGCTGTTGAACACCAGCGCCAATCGATCGCCGCCGGCCTACGCGCTCAATCCCCCGGCGGAGCGCGCGGCCTATCTCGACGCCAACGGCGACGAGGTGGATACCGACAAGCGTTTCCTGCAGTTGAGCCTGGTTCGCGCCGATGGCGCGGCGGTCGGCGCGCTCAACTGGTTCGGCGTGCACCCGACCTCGCTGGGCAACACGTTCGCCTACGCGTCGAGCGACAACAAGGGATTCGCGGCGCTCGGGTTCGAGAAGCTGATGGCCACCCGCTATGACGGCGCGGAGACCTTCGTGGCCGGTTTTGCCCAGACCGACGAAGGCGATTCGTCGCCCAACATCTACATCTACGAGCGGCCTTTCCCCGAGCGCGGGGGCGGCGCCAACGAGGTCGAATCCAATCGCATCGCCGGTACCAAGCAGCTCGCGCGGGCAGTGGAACTCTTCAACCAGGGGGAGGCGCTGCGCGGGCCCGTCGACCACCGTCTGTTCAACGTGCAGATGGACCAGATCACCGTGACCGATCCGGTGGTGCTGGCAGGCCTGTCGCACCCGCCCGCGCTCGACGCCTCGCCCAAGCGCACCTGCGGCGGATCGCTGGGCGTGTCGTTCGGTGCCGGCGCCGAGGACGGGCCCGGCTACACCGTCGAGGGCATGAGCTGCGCCAGCAGTCCGGACCTGCTCGCCGCCGCGGTGTTCGACATCCAGGCCGGCAGCATGGGACGCATTCCGCCGGCGCTGTTCTCCAACGTGCTGCTGTGCAATTTCGATTCGCAGCCGCTGCTCGACCAGACCTGCCAGGCGGAGAAACCGGTGCTGATCCCGGTGGGGCCGCTGAACCTGGAGCCGAGCGTGCTGCCGCTGCAGATCTTGCGCATCGGCAACCTCGCGCTGGTCGGCGTGCCGTTCGAGGTGACGACGATGGCCGCGCGGCGCCTGCGTGCCTCGGTGCTCGACGTGCTCAGCGCCGCCGGCGTGGACACCGTCGTGATCGCCGGCCTGGCCAACGAATACGTGCACTACCTCACCACGCGCGAGGAGTACGCCAGCCAGCAATACGAAGGCGGCTCGAACCTGTTCGGGCCGTGGTCGCTGGCCGCGGTTCAGCAGGAGGCGCGACGCCTGGCCGCGACGATGCGCGACGGCACCGCCGCGCCGGGCGGCCCGGTCACGCCGGCGCAGGTGCCGGGTTTGCTGCGCACGCCCTACATCCCGTCCGACCTGCCCGGCGTTCTGGGCGGCGGATTCGGCACGCTGATCCAGGACGTGGCGCGGACCTACGCGCGCGGGCAGGTGGCGAGCGCCCAGTTCCAGGCGGGTCATCCGCGCAACGATCTGCGGCGCAACCAGAGCTACGTCTACGTCGAGCGCCTGATGCCGGGCACCGGCTGGACGGTGGTCGCGACCGATCGCGATCCCGAACTGGTTTTCGACTGGCTGCCGCTGCTGTTTCCGCTGCCGCTGGACTCGGTGACCGGTCCGTCGACGGCGCGTGCGATCTGGACGATTCCGCTCGACACGCCCGCGGGAACCTATCGGCTGCGCCACGAGGGAGCGTCCGCGGTCCTCGGCGGCCCGGTGGTGCCGTACAGTGGCGTTTCGAGTTCATTCACGATCGCGGGTTCGCCCGCGGAGTGTCCCTGAGGAAGGAAGTCCGATCATGAATGCCGTGCTCAAGCCCGACGCGACCTCGGTTCGCGACAAGGTGTCGAAAGAGGAATGGGACCTGCGCGTGGATCTCGCCGCGGCGTATCGGCTGGTCGCGCTGTACGGCTGGGACGACCTGGTCTTCACGCACATCTCGGCGCGCATCCCCGGTCCCGATCACCACTTCCTGATCAATCCCTACGGCTGGATGTTCGACGAGATGACCGCCTCGTCGCTGGTGAAGGTCGACCTGCACGGCAACAAGGTCCTCGACTCCCCGTACGACATCAACCCGGCGGGATTCACCATCCACAGCGCCATCCACGCCGCGCGCGAGGACGTCGTGTGCGTGATGCACACGCATTCGATCAACGGCGTGGCGGTGTCGGCGCAGAAGAAGGGCCTGCTGCCGCTGTCGCAGACCGCGGTGATCGCCGGCGCCTCGCTGGCGTATCACGACTACGAGGGCATCGCGCTGTACGAGGACGAGAAGCCACGGCTCGTCGCGGACCTCGGCGAGAAGAACAGCATGATGCTGCGCAACCATGGCCTGCTGACCCTGGGAAGGAACTGCGCGGACGCTTTCATGCGCATGTACTTCCTCGAGGCCGCCTGCATGATCCAGGTGCGCGCGCAGGCCGGCGGCGGCGAACTCGGGGGCGTGCCGCAGAAGGTGCTCGACACCATCGACGAGCAGATCGAGATGGTCACGCGCGGGCAGTTCGGACTGCTCGCGTGGCCCGGGCTGCTGCGCAAGCTCGATCGGCGCAATCCCGGCTACGCGGGCTGAGTCCGACGCGATGCGCGCGTTGGCGATCCTGGGGTTCGCGCTGCCGCCGCTGTACCTGCTGATGCTCGTCACCTGCCTGCTGTGGAGCGTCGATGAGCCCACGCTGACGGCGGCGTATCCCGACCAGACACCGCGCATGATCACCAGCGACATGCGCAAGTGGAACCAGCGCGCGAAGACGCCCGACGGCGGTCGCGAAGGCTGGAAGGCCTACGTGCTGTTTCCCTCGGTGCTGTCGGATCCCAAGGTGGTGACGGTCAAGCGCCTGCCGGACGGATCGATGCTCGTGTCCGAATCGGTCGCCGAGTTCTGGCTCCACGCGGCGTTCGCGCTGATCAGCCTGGGCGCCGTCGGATGGTTCGTGTGGAAGGTGGTGACGATGCCGTCGCCGACGCCCAAATGGACCGAAGCCGATCGCAAGCGCGACGAGGCGATGAAGAACGCGCGCTGAAGCGCGTTTCCCTCTCCCACGGGCGGGAGAGGGGCGTCACAGGAGCTCCGCGATCGTGCGCATCAACGCCCGATAGAACGCCGGCCGCGGAAACCGGTTGGTGCCGAAGTTGAACGTGCGATAGCTCACGCCCCAGTGATGCGTTCTCACGGCGCCCAGGTGGTGGCGTCGGACCTGCGCCGCGTCCGGCACCAGGTTGTCGGGCAGCGCGACCTGTCCGTCGTTGTAGACGGTGACCGGATCGCTGATCAGCGCCTGGCGATACATCGCGTAGTCGTCGAGGTTGAACTGCCACCAGCGGCGACGGTAGTCGGCCAGCGGCATCACCGCGGCGACCGAGAAATACGTCAGCGACGGTGGCAGCGACCCCGCGAACTGGCCGATGCGCGCCTGTCGCACCGCGTGGCCGAGGCTGCGCACGCCGCCTTCCATGTCCGCCAGCAGCTGCGGCGTACCCAGGCCCACGAGTTTGGCGATCAGCGGATGCCGCGAGGCCAAGCCGACCAGCTTGCGCATCGAGAAGAATGACGGTGATTCGTGCACCACGTCGTCGGCCAGGTACGAACCGCCGATGTCGCCGCACAAGGAGAGGAATCCGACCGTCGCCGACAGGATCGTGTCGTCGCGCAGCGCGCCCGCGTGCATCGTCGCCAGCAGCTCCAGTGAAAGGGGCGCTCCGTAGGAGTAGCCGACGAACACCAGCCGATAACCGTCGGCGATCCACTGCTGGAGGCTGGCGCAGTCGCGCAGCATCGTGAACATCGCCGGGACGATGTGCTGCGAATCGGCGTTCGAGCGCGGATAGCGCAGGTACAGCAGCTTGAGCGCGCCCCGGCGCGTGAACGCCTGCTCGCGCGTCGGACCGTCTCCGTCGGCGGGATGCAGCATCACCACGTGATGCGGCGAATCCCGGCGCTGGATCTGCTCGTGCCATGAAAAATTCCGCAACGTTTCGTGCGTGAAGCCGGGAACCAGCACCAGCACGAGCTTCTGGCGCGCGTGGAACGCGGCGTCCAGCGGTGTCGGGTGCGTAGGCGCGGGCAGGGCCTCCACGTCGGCGGCCGACAGTTCGATCCGGCGCAGATCGCGGTCTCGCGCCGGACCCAGCACCTGGTCGGGTGACGGCATCGTCGGCCGCCAGGCCTGGCGCGCGATCCAGGCCGGGTCGTGCCCGCGCGCCCGCAACTCGGCGACGAAATGCGCGTGAAACCGCTGGGCGGCGTCCATGCGGCGGGTTTCTCCCTGGCTTCGATTGATGTCGTTTTACCCCGTGCGGACGATACTCCCGGGGGTGGCAGCCGCCCCACAATGGCCGGCATGGAAACCCTGGACTGGCTGTCGCGCTACCTGCTGCTGCTCGGCATTCCGTATTTCCTGGTGCTGATCGCCGCGGAGCTGTGGATCCTGCGTCGGCCGGCGCTGCGCGAGGCGACGCGGGGCTACGAGTGGCGCGACAGCGCCACCAGCATGGGGCTGGGACTGATCAAGCTGGGGATGCTGGCGCTGTGCGCGCTCTACACCGTGCCGCTCTTCGCATGGGTCTACGAACACCGCGTGTTCACGCTCTCGCCGCTGGTGTGGTGGACCTGGGTGTTGCTGTTCTTCGCCGACGACTTCACTTACTACTGCTACCACCGCTTCGCGCACCGCGTGCGCCTGCTGTGGAGCGAGCACGTCAACCACCACTCGAGCGAGCACTACAACCTGAGCACGGCGCTGCGCCAGTCCACGCTGGGACCGGCGTTCGCATTCGTGTACTGGCTGCCGCTGGCCTGGATCGGATTCCATCCGGCCGCGATCGCCGTGCAGTTCGGCGTGAGCCTGCTCTACCAGTTCTGGATCCACACCGAGGCGCTCGGCAGGCTGGGATGGCTGGAGAACGTGATCAACACGCCCTCGCACCATCGCGTGCACCACGGCAGCAACGGGATCTACCTGGACCGCAACTACGGCGGGATCCTGATCATCTGGGACAAGCTGTTCGGCACGTTCCAGCCCGAACGCCACGACGTCCCGGTGCGTTACGGCCTGGTGCACGACATCCGCACGTTCCGCCTGCCGACGGTGATCTTCCACGAGCTCGCGTATCTGGTGCGCCAGGCCTGGAACGCGCGGGGCCTGCGCAACAAGCTCGGCTGGATCTTCGGCCCGCCCGAGTGGTCGCCGGAGGGTCCGCGCTGGCCACCCGATCATCCGCAGGCGGCCGACTGAGGGCTCAATGCTTGTGCGCTTCAACCGCCGCGTTCAGCAAGCTCGGTCGCCAGCGCCCCGAGCCGAGCGATCCCCGCACGCAGTTCCGCATCCCACGGATGTCCGTAGTTGAGCCGCACGCAGTTCCGCCACGCACGCGACGGCGAGAACATCGGTCCGGGTGACAGCCCGATCCCTTCGGCGGCGGCGCGACGATGCAGCTCCAGCGCGTCGACCGTCGGCGGCATCTCGACCCAGGTGAAGTAGCCGCCGTCGGCGCGCGTTGCGCGCGTGCCGGCAGGAAAATGGCGCGCGATCGCGGACAGCATCTCTTCCTGTTGCGATGCGAGCCGTCTGCGCAGACGACGCAGATGGCCTTCGGCGCTGCCGCGGCGCAGGTAGTCGGCAAGGCCTTCCTGCGCCGGGATGTTCGTCGCCAGGCTGCTCGTGGCCTTGAGCTTCTGCACCGCGCGACGCTGGCGTCCCGCGGCGATCCAGCCGACGCGCCACCCCGGCGCCAGGCACTTGGCGAAACCGCCGCAGTGCATCACCAGGCCGGTGCGGTCGAAGCACTTGTACGGACGCGGTGCGCGCGCGCCGAAATACAGCTCGGCGTACACGTCGTCCTCGATCAGCGGCACGCCACGGGCGGCGAGCAGCTCGACGATCTGCGGGCGACGCGCGTCCGGGACCGTCGCGCCGAGCGGATTCTGGAAGCTGCTCATGAACCAGCACGCCGCGACCGGGTGCGCGTCCAGCACTTCGCGCAACGAATCGGGATCGATGCCTTCGACCGGATCGGTGCGCACTTCCACCGCACGCAGGCCCAGGCGCTCGATCGCCTGCAGCGCGCCGTAGAACGCCGGCGATTCGATCGCCACCACCGCGCCCGGGCGTGCGACCGACTGCAGCGCGAGGTTCAGCGCTTCCATCGCGCCGTTGGTGACGACGATGTCGTCGGCGGTCACGTCGGCACCGGTCAGCAGGTATCGGCGCGCGATCTCGCCGCGCAGTGCCACGCTGCCCGGCGGCAGGTCCGCGACGGTGGCCCAGGGGTCCAGCGAGCGCGCGGCGCGCGCCAGCGAAGTCGCGAGCGTCTGCAGCGGAAACAGCAGCGGGCTGGGGAACGCGGAGCCGAAAGGCAGGGCGCGGCGTTCGCGCGTCGCGTCGAGCAGGTCGAACACCAGCTCGGAGACATCGACGCTGACGGGCGGCCCCGAGGGCGCCGGCGGAGCGGACGACGAAACGGTGGCCGGACGATGCGTGGGCGCCACGAAGTAGCCCGAACGCGGCCGGCTCTGGATCACGCCGCGCGCCTCGAGCAGCGCGTAGGCCTGCAGCACCGTGGCCTGGCTCACCGCGCGCCGGCTGCGCAGCGCGCGCACCGAGGGCAGGCGGTCGCCGGGTTGCAGGGTGCCGGCGCGGATCATCTGCTCGACGTCGTCGGCGAGGCGCTCGTAGAGGATCATGTACGGGAAGTCAAAAGGCTTTCTTCGGATCTGCTCCGGTGCCAGTGTGCGCGATCTGTGACTGCCCGGAACCCCGCGCATCGGCCACCCTGGGCCACCGTCAACCGTCAGGAGACCGACCATGCCGCACCTCAGCGATCGTCACGGCCAGCAGGATCCGCCGGCTGCCACACGCGTGGGCCTGATCGCGACCGTCGCCAGCGTTCTGTCGGCGTTCTTCGGCGTGCAGAACTCGCGCGCGCGCAAGCGCGATTTCACGCATGGTTCGCCGGCGCTGTTCTTCGGTGTGGCGCTGGCGCTGACCGCGGCGTTCGCGCTGATCATCCTGGGAATCGTCCACCTGCTCATCAGCCAGGCCGTACCGTGATCACGTCGACGACATCGCCTCGGATCGGACGCGCGCTCGCGACCGCGCTGGCGGCGCTCGCGCTGTGGCCGTGCGCCGTGTCGATCGCCGGCGAGGTCGTCGATTTCGAGCCGCGCGTGCGGCCTTGCTACGCCTGTCACGGCGACCAGGGCCGCGCCACGCCGGACGGCTACTACCCGCGCATCGCCGGCAAGCCGGCCGGCTACCTGTTCGAGCAGCTGCTGCACTTCCGCGACGGCCGTCGCGTACACGACGAGATGAGCTACCTGGTCGATCGCCAGCGCGACGACACGTTGCGACGCATGGCCGAGCACTTCGCGGCGCTGGACCTGCCGCATCCGCCGCCCGCGGTGCTGAACACGGACGCGACGACCCTGGAGCACGGGGCCCGGCTGGTTCGTGAAGGCGACGCCGCGCGCGAACTGCCGGCCTGCACCGCCTGCCACGGCGAGTCGATGACCGGCATCGAACCGGCGGTGCCCGGACTGCTCGGGCTACCGCAGGACTATCTGGCCGCGCAGTTCGGTGCCTGGCGCGAAGGGGCACGCCGCGCGCGCGAGCCCGACTGCATGGCGCAGATCGCGCGGCGGCTCGAGCCGGCCGACATCAGCGCGCTGTCGGCGTGGCTCGCCTCGCAGCCGGTGCCGTCGCACGCGCGCGCGCAGGCCGGCCCCGTGCGGCAACCGCCGATGCGCTGCGGCGTGCTGGAGAACGCGCGATGAGCCGGCCGCTCCGATGGCTGCTGGGTGCCGTCGTGCTCGCCGCAGCGGTGATCGCGCTGATCGCCTGGCGCGGATTGCGCGTGGATGCTCCGCACGATGGCGCCACGCCGGTGCCGCGCATCGCGGCCGACATCTCCGATCCGGTCGCGCGCGGCGCCTACCTGGCGCGCGCCGCCAACTGCCGGGGCTGCCACAGCGCGCGCGGTGACGAGCCCTATGCCGGCGGACGCCAGATCCCGACGCCGTTCGGCACGTTCCGATCGCCCAACATCACGCCCGATCCGGAGACCGGCATCGGCAAGTGGAGCGACACCGACTTCTGGCACGCGCTCCACGATGGCCGCGGTCCCGATGGCGCGCCGCTGTACCCGGTGTTTCCGTACACACACTACACGCGGGTCGATCGCCAGGACAGCGACGCCTTGTTCGCCTACCTGCGTTCGCTGCCACCGGTGGATCGGAAGAACCGGCCGCACCAGCTGAAATTTCCATATGACCAGCGCTGGCTGCTGGTGGCCTGGCGCGCGCTGTTCTTCCGCGCCGGCACGTTCGAGGTGCAGGCCGATCGCGATGCGAACTGGAATCGCGGCGCCTATCTCACGCAGGGCTTGGGGCACTGCGGCGCCTGCCACGAGGCGCGCAACGCGCTGGGCGCGATCGTGTCGGACGAGGATCCGGCCGGTGGCGTGGTGCTCGACTGGTACGCGCCGTCGCTGCGCGCATCGGACGGGGCGGGTGTCGCGCACTGGTCGCACGAACAGGTGGTCGCGCTGTTGCGCGACGGCGTCTCGGCGCATGGCTCGACGATGGGGCCGATGGCCGAGGTCGTCTACGAGAGCCTGCAGCACCTGCACGCCGAGGATCTGTCTGCGATGGCCGCGTATCTGCGGGCGCTACCGCAGTCGGAAGGCGAGTCGGCGCCGCGTGTTGCGAGCGCGGCGCACGAAGGCGACAAGGCCTGGGAACGCGGTGCCAGCAACTACGCCAAGCATTGCGCGGACTGCCACGGCGATCGCGGCGAGGGCAAGGAGGATCCGGGCTATCCGGCGCTGGCCGGCAACCGCGCGGTGACGATGCGCTCGCCGGTGAATCCGATCCGCGCCGTCCTGTACGGCGGCTACGCGCCGGGAACGGCCGGCAATCCCGCGCCGCTGGGCATGCCGCCCTACCACGCGACGTTGTCGGACCAGGAGATCGCCGAGATCCTGGGCTACGTTCGCGGATCCTGGGGCAACGCGGCGCGGCCGATCGCGTCGTTCGAGGTGACGCGTCAGCGCACCGGTCCGCTCTGGTAGCTACTTCTTCAGCAGATCCGAAAAGACGTGCCGCGTCTTTTCGACCTTGGGCATCGAGACGCCCGCGATGTAGGGCTGGGAAGGGTGGCGCGCGGCGTAGTCCTGGTGGTAGCCCTCGGCGTCGTAGAACGCCTCCAGCGGTTCCAGGCGCGTGGCGATCGGCGCACGGAACACCTTGGCGGTGTTGAGCTTGCCGATGTACTGCTCGGCGATGCGCTTCTGATCCTCGTCCGAATAGAAGATCGCCGAGCGGTACTGGCGCCCGTGATCATTGCCTTGTCGATCGACATGCGTCGGATCGTGCGCGCTGCCGAAGAACACCTTGAGCAGGCGCCCGAAGCTGATGCGCGCCGGGTCGTAGACGATCTTGACGACTTCCGCGTGGTTGGTCCGGCCCGAGCACACGGTCTCGTAGTCGGCCGAGGCCTGGTCGCCACCGGCGTATCCGGAGACGACGTCGATGACGCCATCGAGCTGCCGGTACACCGCCTCGACGCACCAGAAGCAGCCGCCCGCGAGCACGACCGTCTGCGGCCCGTCGCCGCGCGGCGCGAGATCTTCCGGCGGATCGGGAAATTGATGATGCGGCGCGGTGCGAGCGGCGCCGGGGAGTTCGCATTCAGGGGCATCGGCCATGGAACGGTCTCCGGTCACTTGGCGGGGAAGAGCAATACCGTGCGTTCGGGGAGCATCGTCTGTACCTGCAGCGAAGGGCGCAGTCGACGCATGTCGGCAAAGAACTCGTCGAGGTGGACGGCGAACGGAATCGGCACCATGCCGTCCTGCAACGGCTTGGTGAAATCGTCCCAGTGCACCGGTACGACGCGACTGGCGCCGACCGCGTCGACCGTCTCGCGAAGATACGGCTCCATTCTGTCGATCAGCGCCACACCGAGGAACGCGACGTCCGCGTGCTGGCCTTCGAGCGCGCCAGGAACGAAGCCGGCGCTGCCGTGATGCAGGATGCTGCCCTGCGGATGCGCGACCAGGATCGAGTACGTGCCGCCGAGCTTGTAATCCAGGTAGTGCGCCGGCGGCACCAGCGGCTCGGTGATTTCCCCGAGCGGTTTGCCGCCGGTGGCGCCGGCGTGCGCGCTTTCGACGAACGTCACGCGGAACTCGCCGAAAGTCAGCGTGCTCCTCGATGCCTTGACCAGGTGCGCCTCGTCCATTCCCGCGCCGCGGCCGATGTTGAGGGTGCTCTCCGATCCGATCAGCCTGGCGCCGGTCAGGCGTGCCACCACGCCGGCGTCCATTGCGTGGTCGAAGTGCGAGTGCGACACCAGCACCGCATCGAGCTTGGTCACCTTCAGGCGCGCGAGCCAGTCCTTGATCAGCGTCTCGTTCGGCTCGATCGTGCGGTTCAACGCGAGCGCCATCAGTCCAGGCGGACGCGTGAAGAAGGGATCGATCATCACCGCGTGCGCGCCGTCGTCGAGCAGCAGCGCGGTCACGCCCAGCCACGTCGCGCGCAGCGCGCGCGGGTGCATGTCGCTGGTGCGTGGAATCAGGTGCTGGTGGTACTCGCCCAGGCCGGGCCGTTCGTACCAGAACGCGACCAGCACCACGCCGAGCACGAGCAGCGCAACGGTCAGCAGTCGAACGATCGATCGCATGGAGCCAAGAGGGAGAAGCGGTTCAGGTGCGGAGTTCCGTTGCGGCGACACCGAGCTGACGCACGGTTGCGACGAATAGGATCATGGACGTATCGATCACGGTGTCGACCGGCTGATGATAGCCGTCCGCAATCCAGCGCATGGCCACGTGCACGCATGAGCCGATGAGGCCGGTCGCGAGCAGGTCCAGATCCGCGGGGATCTTCGCGTCGCGCGGCACCAGCGCCATCGTCATCTCGTTGAGCAGATCGGCGAAGCCGAACGTTGCCTCGAGCGCGCGTCGTTCCATGTCGGCGCTGACGGTGAGCACGTCGATCATCAGCACGCGCGCCACGCGCGCGTCCTGCTGCAGGTTGCGGAAGTAGACGCCGAGGCCGGCGCGCGCCATCGCCTCGAACTTCGGTGCGAGCGGCATCACCGCCGCCGTGAACTCGCGCCGCAGGCGCTGGATCTGGTCTTCGTAGACCGCTGCGAACAGCGCTTCGCGATCCTTGAACGACTCGTAGAAGTAGCGCTCGGTCAGATGCGCCTGCGCACACAGCTCGCGCACGGTCACCGGGTGGTAGCCGCGCGTGCCGAAGCACTCGAGCCCGGCCTCGATGAACTGGCGGCGGCGTTCGGAGATGCGCTCGCCGGCGTCGACGCCGCGATACCGGCGCGGTTGGGGCCGGCGCTTGGCCGTTTCGACAGGGGGTTCAGTCATGGCGGCATATTGACACGACTCGTTGTCAGAAAATAGAGTGACAACCGTTGTTGTCACTTTTAATCAACCGAGGAGATCACCCGTGGCTTTCGATGCGAGCGGCGACAGCGGCAACCGGACGGACTTCGACACCCTGATCGTCGGCAGCGGATTCGCCGGCCTGGCGATGGCGATCGAACTGCGCCGGCAGGGCCAGGCGGACTTCGCGATCCTGGAGCGCGCCGCCGAAGTGGGCGGTACCTGGCGCGACAACAACTACCCGGGCTGCGCCTGCGACGTGCAGTCGCACCTGTATTCCTTCTCGTTCGAACAGAACCCCGAGTGGTCGCGGATGTTCGCCAAGCAGGGCGAGATCTGGTCCTACCTGCGCGCCTGCGCCGACAAGTACGGCCTGCGCCCGCACCTGCGCTTCGGTGCCGACGTGGTATCGGCGCGCTGGGACGACGCGGACCAGCGCTGGCGGTTGGCGACCCGCGACGGCCGCCGCTTCTCCGGGCGCGTGCTGGTCTCGGGCATGGGCGGCCTGTCGAACCCGGCGATCCCAAAGCTCAAGGGCAGGGAGACGTTCGAAGGCGTGCAGTTCCACTCGGCGCAGTGGCGCCACGACGTCGACCTCACCGGCAAGCGCATCGCGGTGATCGGTACCGGCGCATCGGCGATCCAGTTCGTCCCGCAGATCCGCAAGACCGCGGCGCGTGTCGATCTCTACCAGCGCACGCCGCCGTGGATCGTGCCCAAGCCCGATCGCGAGATCTCGGCGCGCGAACGGGGCCTGTTCAAGCGCTTCCCGCTGCTGCAGGACGCGTATCGAAAGGCGATCTACTGGATGCTGGAAGCGCGCGTGCTCGGGTTCACCGTCGATCCGCGCCTGATGAAGCTGTTCGAAAAGGTCGCGCTCGGCCACCTGAAGCGCCAGATCCCGGACGAGACGCTGCGCGCCAAGCTGACGCCGGACTACACCATCGGCTGCAAGCGCATCCTCATCTCCAACGACTACTACCCGGCGCTGGCCCAGCCCAACGTGGAGGTGATCACCGATGGCGTGCGCGAGATCCGCGCGCACAGCGTGGTGGACGAGCAGGGTGTGGAGCGCGAGGTCGACGTGCTGATCTGGGGTACCGGCTTCCAGGCATCCGATCCGGTGGCGCGGGGCACGTTCTTCGGCAAGGACGGCGTCGACATCATCGATGCATGGAAGAACGGCGCCGAGGCCTACAAGGGCACGACGATGACCGGCTTTCCCAACCTGTTCCTGATCGTCGGACCCAACACCGGCCTGGGCCACAGCTCTATGGTGTTCATAATCGAGTCGCAGGTGCGATACATCGGCGATGCGCTGCGCACGCTGCGTCAGCGCAGGCTCGCCACCGCCGAAGTGCGGCCGCAGGCGCTGCGGAAATTCAACGACGGCCTGCAGGCCCGCATCGGGCGCGCCGTGTGGAATACCGGCGGCTGCCAGAGTTGGTATCTGGATGCGAACGGGCGCAACGTCACGCTGTGGCCCGGTGCGACCTGGCAGTTCCGGCGTCTGACGCGTCGATTCGATGCGCAGGCCTACCGGCTGGAAGCGGCGCGCGTCGCGACATCGGTCGACGCCTGATCGAGACGAACCAACAGACAACAAGGGAGATGCATCGATGAAAACGTTCGAGGACAAGGTCGCCGCCATCACCGGTGCGGGCTCGGGCATCGGTCGCGCGCTGGCCATCGACCTCGCGGGGCGCGGCTGCAACCTCGCGCTCAGCGACGTCAACAAGGACGGGCTGGCGCAGACGGTCGAGCTGGCGCAGAAGGCCGGCCCTCCGGTGCGCATCACCTCGCAGAAGCTCGACGTGTCGGATCGCGCGGCGGTGCACGCCTGGGCCGACCAGGTCGTCGCCGATCACGGACGCGCGAACCTGATCTTCAACAATGCCGGCGTCGCGCACGGCTCGACCATCGAGGCCGCGGCCTACGAGGATTTCGAGTGGATCATGAACATCAACTTCTGGGGCGTGGTGCACGGCACCAAGGCGTTCCTGCCCCACCTGCGCGCCGCCGGTGACGGGCACGTGATCAACATATCCAGCGTGTTCGGCATCATCGGCGTGCCGACGCAGGGGACCTACAACGCCACCAAGTTCGCGGTGCGCGGCTTCACCGAGGCACTGCGACAGGAGCTCGACATCCAGGGCGGCGCGGTGAGCGCCACCAGCGTCCACCCCGGCGGCATCAAGACCAACATCGCCAACGCCGCGCGCTACGACAAGAGCGCCTCCGAAATCACCGGACAGAGCCAGGAAGTCAGCAAGAAGAACTTCGAAAAACTATTCCGCACCACGCCCGAGGAAGCGGCGCGCACGATCCTGCGGGGCGTCGAGAAGAATTCCCGGCGCGTGCTGATCGGCGCCGACGCGCGGGTGATCGACGTGATGCAGCGCATGCTGCCCAGCGGCTACCAGGCCATCCTCGGCGGCCTGGCCAAGCGCCAGAAACAGCGCGCGTAGGCGTCTTGCCGTCGGGGCGGGTCGGGGGCAGGCTGGCGGCGCCGGCCCCATAACAAAGAACGACTCGAGGAGAGGCGATGAAAGCGCTGAGCCCGCTGGATCAGGCGTTCCTGATGCTGGAGCGCCGCAATCAGCCCATGCACGTGGGCAGCCTGATGCTCTTCCGACCGCCCGAAGGTTTTTCCGCGGCCGACATCCGGGCGCTGGTCGAGGAGATGGCCAACGTCGATCGCGCGGAGCCGCCGTTCGACCAGCGCCTGACGCGCAAGCTCGCGCTGCCGTTCTGGACGCGAGACGACGAATTCGACCTGTCGCACCACTTCCGCCACCTCGCGCTGCCCCAGCCCGGGCGCATCCGCGAACTGCTGGCGATGGTGTCGAACCTGCACTCGTCGCTGCTCGACCGCGAGTTCCCGTTGTGGGAGACCACGTTCATCGAGGGCGTGGCCGACGGCCGCTTCGCGCTCTACAGCAAGATGCACCACGCGATGATCGACGGCGTGGCCGCGGTCCGGCTGGTCGAGCGCATCCTGTCGGGCGATCCGGATGCACGCGGGATGGATCCGCCCTGGGCGGCGAAGCGGCCGAGCCGAAAGAAGGAAGGTCCCATCGCCGGGCCGACCTCCGCACTCGCCGCGACGTTCGGCCAGCTCAAGGCGCAGGCCCGGTCCTGGCCCGCGGTGACCAAGGCGCTGGTGAGCACCTACAAGCAGGCGCGCAAGGATCCGGAGTTCGGCGATCTGTTCCGCGCGCCGACCACGATCTTCAACCGCCGCATCGGCAACGCGCGTCGATTCGCCGCGCAAGCCTGGCCGCTGGCGCGGGTCAAGGCCGCCGGCAAGAAACTCGGCGGCACGTTGAACGACGCGGTGCTGGGGATGTGCTCGTCGGCGCTGCGCCGGTATCTGCTCGAACAGAACGCGCTGCCCAAGCAGCCGCTGATCACGATGATGCCGATGAGCCTGCGTCGCGACGACAGCGACTCGGGCAACCAGGTGGGCATGGTGCTGGCGAACCTGGGTACGCACATCGCGGACCCCGCGGAGCGCCTGGGCGTGATCAAGCGCAGCGTCGCCGCGTCCAAGCAGCGTCTGTCGCAGATGACGCCGGCCGAGATCATGAATTACACCGGCCTGATCTCCGGACCCGCCGGGTTGAACCTCGCCACCGGCATCGCGCCGCAGAAGCAGCTGTACAACGTGGTGATCTCCAATGTGCCGGGACCCAAGCAGACGCTGTACTGGAACGGCGCGACGCTCGAAGGCATGTACCCGGTGTCGATCCCGGTCGACGGCATGGCGCTCAACATCACGCTGGTGTCCTACGCCGACCAGCTCAACTTCGGCCTCACCGCCTGCCGCCGCTCGGTGCCGCATGTCCAGCGCATGCTCGAATACCTGGAGCAGGGGCTGGTCGAGCTCGAAACGCTCTAACGCGACGATCGGGTCGGATCGTTGGGCCGTCCGGGTCCGGCCGCTGCTGGGCCGCGGGTGCGTTGCTGTGCGCTCGTTCTCGCGTCCCCCCGTTCGAGTCGCCGAAATATCGCGATTGGGGGCCTGCCCGCTGCTTCCGTCGCACGACGAGCCGGATACACTCCCGTATTAGTCTGGCTCATTGCGCCTGCGCCTCATGTCCACTGGTGGGTCCTACGATCTGATCGACGAGGAGACCCCGTCCGTCCCGGGAGCGACGCCCGAGACGGCGCACGAACGCATCGTGCCGCAGCCCTGCCTGCGACTGTTCACCCACCGCATCGACACCTGGTTCCGCGGTCGCCCGGATCGCCGACCGATCGGCGCGGCGCGACTGAGTTTCGAGTACGCCGGTCAGCGCCTGCCGCCGGCCGGATCCAAGGTCCGCCGCGGCGTGGCGCCGGCGGGCGAGCCGTTTCGCAACGGGGCCGCCGAACTCGACGCGCTGGAGCGTCTGGCCGAGCTGCACATGACCGACGCCGGCGAAGTCGAGGGCGTCTACTTCGATCGCGATCCGGTGCTGCGTGCCGGCGACTTCGTGCTGGAGCGTGGACGCGGCGTGCTGGCGACGCCCGATCACTGGCTGCACCTGCTGCCGCGCCTGTCGGGCTCGGGCTTCCGGCTGGAGTTTTCGCCGGACTTCCCGGTGGAACTGCTCAAGGCGCCCAACCAGTGGCGCGTCGACGTCGCCAGCCGCGGTCACGGCAAGTGGTTCGACATCGGCCTGTCGCTGGAAGTCGAAGGACAGCGCATCGAACTGCTGCCGATCCTGCGCCGGCTGCTGGCCGATCGCAGCTTCCCGCGCGTGCCCGCGCTCAACGAGCCGGCCGACGCGGTGTGGCTCGCCCCGCTCGACGAGCGCCGCCACCTGCCGCTGCGGCTCGATCGGCTGCGCAGCCTGCTGCGCGTGCTCGAATCGACCATCGCGGCGCAGGCCGCCGGCGACGTGCTGCGTCTCAAGCGTTCGCAGGCCGACCTGCTCGACGAGTTCGAGTCGATCCCCGATCTGCACTGGCACGGCCGTGAGCGCATCGCCGCCGAGCGCGAACGCCTGCGCCACATCGCCCACGACGCGCGCAGTTCGCGTGAACCGTCGCCGGGATTTCTGGCGACGCTGCGCGGCTATCAGAAGGAGGGTCTTGCCTGGCTCGGCTTTCTCGGTGAGGCGGGTCTGGGTGGCGTGCTCGCCGACGACATGGGCCTGGGCAAGACGGTGCAGGTGCTGGCGCACATCTGGACCGAGCGCGTCGAGGGCCGCATCAAGCGTCCGGTGCTGATCGTGGCGCCGACCACGCTGGTGGCGAACTGGCGCAGCGAAACGCGGCGCTTCGCCCCCGAGCTCAGCGTGCTGGTCCTGCACGGTCCGGATCGAGAACGGCGTTTCGACCAGATCGACGATCACCACATCGTCATCAGCACGTACCCGTTGCTCTCGCGCGATCGCAAGGCGCTCAAGAAACACCGGTTCGACCTGCTGGTGCTCGACGAGTCGCAGTTCATCAAGAACGCGCGCACGCAGGCCGCGCGCGTGGTGCGCGAACTCAAGTCCGATCGGCGCCTGGCGATGACCGGCACGCCGCTGGAGAACCATCTGGGCGAACTCTGGGCGCAGTTCGACGCGGTGGAGCCGGGCCTGCTCGGCGAGGAAGCCGTGTTCGATCGCTTCTGGCGCGATCCGATCGAAGAGGACGGCAACACCGAAGTGCTGCAGCGCCTGAACCGGCGCGTGGCACCGCTGATGCTGCGTCGACGCAAGGAGGATGTGCTCAAGGACCTGCCGCCCAAGACCGAGATCCTCAAGCCGGTCGAGCTCGACCCTGCGCAGGCCGCGCTGTACGAAACGCTGCGGCTGTCCCAGCACGCCCGCGTGCGCGAGGCGGTGGCCACGCAGGACGCCGGCCAGTCCGGCATGGTCGTGCTCGACGCGCTGCTGCGCCTGCGCCAGGTCTGCTGCGATCCGCGCCTGCTGCGGATCGAGGGAATGGAAAAGGACGCGGCCAACGCGCCTTCGGCCAAGCTCGAGCGCCTGCTCGAGATGCTCGACAACCTCGTCGCCGCGCGTCGTCGCGTGCTGGTGTTCTCGCAGTTCACCTCGATGCTGGAGCTGATCCAGCAGTCGCTGACCGAGCGCGGCATCGAGCACCTGCTGCTGACCGGTCAGACGCGCGAGCGTGCCGAGGTCGTGTCGAAGTTCCAGGACGGCGACGCACCGGTGTTCCTAATCAGCCTCAAGGCCGGCGGCGTGGGACTCAATCTGACGGCTGCCGACACCGTCATCCACTACGACCCGTGGTGGAATCCGGCGGCCGAGGATCAGGCGACCGATCGCGCCTACCGCATCGGGCAGGACAAGCCGGTGTTCGTCTACAAGCTCATCTGCTCGGGCACGGTCGAAGAGCGCATCCGCGCGTTGCAGGGACGCAAGGCCGCGCTCGCCGGCGCGATCCTCGAAGGCGGCACCACCGCGACGCTGAGCTTCGACGAGGCGGAGATCGACGAGCTGTTTGCGCCGCTATCGCACTGAGTGGTCCCCGGCTTCGTCTACAGCCCCGGCCAGTTCTTGAAATCCGCGTAGGTGCGATCGACCGCGATCTTGTCACCGCGGATCTCGAGCGCCGCGCAGAACGGCAGGCTCCAGTCCTTGCCACGCGATTCGTCGACGAGCACCCCCTCGACCACCACCGACTTTTCGGTCACGTGATAGTGATCGATGCGCATCCGACGCCCGGGCGCGGCGTTCCACACGCTCTTTTCGACCTCGATGAACTTGTCGATGCCGGAAAATTCGCCCACGCCCATCACGCCCACCGTGTAGTCGGGGTGGTAGCACTCGCGCACGAAGCGTTCGGGGTCGGTGTTGTAGAGCTCGAGATAGCGCTTGGCCACCGCGAGGTTTTTCTGCAGGACATCCATGGTCAGGGCTCCGCGCAAGGTCGGTGACGATGCTGCGCGCAGGCGGAGCCGATGCCATGTCGGGCAGGCCCTTGCGCCGATCAGTCGAGCGGAGGCCAGGCGTGCGGTGTCAGTCCGCGATCGCGGCGTCGCAGTCCGCTGTCGCGCAGCATCGATCCCAGGCGCATGTCCGCATCGTCGGGGCGATAGCTGGCGAGACCCGCCACCGGGTAGGGCGTGAGCTCACCGATCTTCAGGCCGTCGCCGGTGATGTAGAAATCCACGCGGATGTAGCCGAAGTGCTCGCCGATGCGACGGCACAGCTCGAGCATCTCGTGTCGCACGGCTTCGACCTGATCCTTCATCCGGCTTGCGCCGTCGAGGCCCTGGACCTCTTCGACCTGCGGCGCTGCGACGCTGATGTCGGAGCGCGTGCCGTTCTCGTCGAGCCAGAGCGTGCAACGCTCCGTGGGCGAATGCTTGTGCCCGGCCAGCGCCAGGAGAATGCGCGGCTCCGCATGGAAGACGAACGCCGTGACCTCGACCAGGGGCCCGCCGTCCGGCGCGCGCAGCAGCGGTTCGGCGATGATCCGGCGCGGGACATTCCGGTATCCCCATTCGAACGAGTTGTCGAAGTGGTCGACCTCGAGCCACGGCGCGACCTGTTTCTCCAGCGCGGCGATCGCTACCGGATCCGGCGTCCGCTCGACGACGTGGAACGGCCCCGAGCAGTGCGATGGCTTGATGACGAAGGGCGTCGGAAGCCGCGTCCAGGGAATCGATCCGGCGGACGTCCATGATCCGAGCAGCCCGACGCTGAAGCCGGGGCCGAGCACGCGATCGATCCACCCGCGTACCGCGACCTTGTCGGAGACGATCTTCAGTAGCGGGTCGCGGTCGTGGATGATCCGATGAAGGATGTACTCGGTGAACCGTCGCGGACGGACCAGGTCCGGCGAACGTCCGAGTCTCCTGCGATAGCGGCGGACGTGGATCTTCTTCACCGCCCAGGTCGACACCAGCGGAACGTGCGCCAGGACACCGAGGATCTTCCGCCGCCATCCCGCATCGGGTTTGCTCATGTCCGCGATTCAGGCGTCGTCGGCGACGAAGGGGTTGAACTGCCGCTCCTGGCCGAACGTGCTCATCGGCCCATGACCCGGCACGAACTGGACGTCGTCGCCCAGCGGGAACAGGCGCTCGCGGATCGAGCGGATCAGGTCGGCGTGATTGCCGCGCGGAAAGTCGGTTCGTCCGATCGAGCCCTGGAACAGCACGTCCCCGACGAATGCGATCTGCGCGTCGGGCTGGTGCAGCACCACGTGGCCGGGCGTGTGTCCGGGGCAGTGGATGACGTCGAAGCGCACCGATCCGACGGTGACCTCGTCGCCCTGTTGCAGCCAGCGATCCGGCGTGAAGGCGCGTGCCGGCGGGAAGCCGAAGCGCTGCGCCTGTTCGGGGATCAGGTCGATCCAGAACGCATCGTCCGCGTGCGGGCCCTCGATCGGCAGCCCCAGGCGCTCCGCCAGTTCCGCCACCGCGCTGGCGTGATCCAGATGTCCGTGCGTCACCAGCAGCTTCTCCAAGGTCACGCCGTGATGCGCGACGCGGGCGAGCAGGCGTTCGATCTCGCCGCCGGCGTCGACCAGCGCGCCGCGCATCGTGCCCGGGTCCCACACCAGCGAGCAGTTCTGCTGGAACGGCGTGACCGGAATGATTTCGCAGCGCAGGACAGGGGATTCGGAAGACATGTCGCGAAGGAGGGGACGAGGACGTGCGTCGACATTGTCCCAGAACCTGCGCGATGTTCCCTCCTCGCCCTCTCCCGCATGCGGAGAGCGCGGAACATCGCTCAGGCGGCGTCGCGATGCGGCAGCAGCATCATGGGTTCGGCGGGCGCCGCGGCTTGCGGCGTTGCCGGCGCGGGAACGACGCGCGGCGCCGGCGAGGCGCCACCGAAGTACTCGAACAGGCGCGGCAACCGGGCTTCGTTGAACGGCAGCGCCTTGAGCGCGATGCCGAGATTGGGCTTGCCGTCCTGCAACGCAAGCCATTCCTGTTCCATCGGATGCAGGTAGTGCGCGTTGAGCAGGTGACCCCAGGCGCCGCGGCGCACGAAACGCTCCCCGCCGATGCGCGCCTCGCGCGGTCCCTCGCCGGAACCGAGCACGCCCAGCCGCGCGATGGCGTCGAACTCGTTGCCGTAGCTCTCGATGTAGGGCAATCGCGCCTTGCGATCGACAAAGCCCATCAGGCTCGCGCAGTTGCCGAACGTGTAGACCTCCAGCTTGGCCAGTTCCTCGCGCGTGAGCGCAGGTCGGACCGACGACGCGTCGGAGTGCGGTCGTCCGCCCCCCGCCTGCGCGCAGGGGAAGCTCCAGCGCTCGGCGAGTTCGCGCGCCACCCGCTGCTCGGGGCAGCGCGGTTCACCTTCGAGCAGTTCTTCGGCGGTCGGTGGATACAGGCCGCGCAGCAGCCACAGCAGCACGGAGGTCACGACGCTGCCCTGGGAGTGGGCAAGCAGCACCACGCGCTTGCACCGCGGCTCCTTGAGCGCGACGTAGATCGGTGCAAACGCCATGCGCGCGGCCTCGCACACGCCCGGCGAGCCCTTGCCGAAGGCGCAATCGTAGAGGTCCGACAGCAGGCTGCAGGTCGAGTCGTGCAGCAGCGTCAGCGGGCGGCGGAACAGTTCGGTCAGATACGCGGCGTTGAGCATCAGCACCTGGCGGTCGGCGCAGATGCCGTTGATGAAGAACCAGGCCTGGTCGGGCGAGGGGTCGGGCAGCGGTCGTGCGGGCCGGTAGCGATAGACCTTCGAAGGCCGCAGCACCACGCGTACCGCGGGTTTTAGCCGCGGCTGCAGGCGCGCCCACGCGGGCAGGCGCCGCGGAAATCCGGGGATCGCCAGATGCGCGAGCGTCTGCGCGGCGCGCACCCACGACTCCGGTTCGATCAGCTGGAATTCGGTCGTAGGACAAAGCGCCGGATCGCGCGACGCGGGCTCGCCAAAAATCGAACGACCGATCTGGAGGCCGACCGGACGCACCGCCTCGAAGGCGTGCGCGGCGAGCCGGATCGATTCGGGGAACATCGTCGTTCTTCCTTTTTTTCTTGAGCATCGACAACGCAAACATCGCGCCAGATGCGGGAGCAGAATAGTTTGCCGCCTTAGGACTCTCCAATCATGAAGTCGTTCAGAAAAGAACTTTCGATCGAATTTCCGGCGCGCATGGGTTTTGTCAATCTCACGCCGCAGGTCGAAGCGGCGCTGCGCGACAGCGGGATCAGCGAAGGGCTCTGCCTGGTGAACGCCATGCACATCTCCGCCAGCGTTTTCATCAATGATGACGAGCGCGGATTGCACGCGGATTTCACGCGCTGGCTCGAAGGGCTGGCGCCGCACGAGCCGGTGAAGCAATGGCGTCACAACGACTCGGGCGAAGACAACGCCGACGCGCACCTGAAGCGCCAGGTCATGGGGCGTGAAGTGGTGGTGGCGGTGACCGATGGAAAGCTCGATTTCGGCCCCTGGGAACAGATTTTCTACGGCGAGTTCGACGGCCGTCGGCGCAAGCGCATCCTGGTGAAGATCATCGGCGAGTGAAAAACCTCCTCCACGTTCGTGGAGGAGGGTGCAGCGAACATCAGAAGCGACGCCCCTTGCGCCAGTTGCCGCGGATCACGTACGTCAGGCCCGGGCTCTGCGCGCTGACGAACATGAACCGTCCGCAGTGCGAGAAGCAGGCGCCGGCGAATTCGCTGTCGTTGAGCGTGTTGCGCGCCACTTCGTACAGCTCGCCCGACAGGTTGACGCCCACCACTTTCTCCACGCCCGAGCCGTCCTCGCACAGGTAGACCCGACCGTCCGGGCCGACCGTGACGTTGTCCGGCGCCGCCAGCACGAAGCCGCCGTTGTCGGCGTCCATGCCGTCGGGGCTGGCCACCGACTCGACGAACAGCGTGACCGTCGAATCGAGCGGGTCGTAGGCGAAGACCTGGCCGCGACGCGCGTCGCCGCCGTCGCTGCACACGAAATAGATCTTGCCGTTGCCGTACCACGCGCCTTCGCCGCGGCTGAAGCGCGCCGCGCCCTTGGCCTGTCCCTGCGCGCGGTTCGAATTGCCGCCGGACTCGGTATCGGGATCGGCGACGTCGATCGTCACCCAGTCCGCGGCCAGTGGCTGGAACAGGTACTGGCGGAAGTTGGAGACCGTGTTGACGCCCGGCATGTCGACGATGCGCAGCGCCTCGAGCACGCCGCCGGCCTGGAGATTTCCGTAGACGTTCGGACGGAAGCGGTACAGCAGGCTGTCACCCCGATCCTCCGTGGTGTAGACGAAACCGGTCGACGGATCGACCGCCGCGGCCTCGTGGTTGCGACGGCCGATGGCGCGCATCGGCTTGCAGTCGCTTTCGCCGGCGGTCGGCACTTCGAACAGGTAACCGTGACGGATCGTGCTCCCGCTGGCGGTGTTGAAGGTCTCCTCGCAGCTAAGCCAGGTGTCCCAGGGCGTCAGCCCGCCGGCGCAGTTGCGGATCGTCCCGGCGAGCGAGCCGATGTGGCTGACCACGTGTCCCTTCGCGTCGAGGACCACCGTCGTGGTACCGCCGCCCTGCGTCGGATCGTAGGTCGCGCCGCTGGGCAGGCGGCAACGCGTGCCGCCGGTGCCGGACGTGCCGATCTCGTGGTTGCGGACCAGGATCGTGCCGCCCGAAGGGCCACGGTAGGCGGCCATGCCGTCGTGATTGGACGGAACCAGGTGGCCGTCGGAAAGCGTGTCGCCGGTGGGCGAGATCACCCAGTAGTCGAAGCCGTCGGGAACCGCGAGCAGCGCCTGGTTGCGCAGATCGCCGATCAGCGCGTTGTTGAGCACGGCGTCGTTCGCGTTCAGCGGAAGCTTCGGCGCGATCGGGCCGAAGCCGGGTCCGAAAGACGGTGCTGCGGCGGCCCCTCCCGCCTGCAGGGCGAGCAGCGGGGCGATCGTGAGGCCGGCTCCACCGGCTCCCATCATGGACATGAATCGGCGACGGGTTACATCGGTCATCGGTGGTCTCCTGGACGCTGGGTCTGGGTCGTGCGAGGCGCGCAGCCGCCCGCGCGGCGCATGCCGCGAACGGGGTGCCGCGAGGGGTGCCGGCGTTCGTTGCCGACCCCGCGACCGTAGTCAGGTCCGATGAAGGAATGACGACGCGTCGATGACAGTGCCGCGGCGTGGGACAATCGCCGCTTCGCCTCACGTCTTTTCCCGATGCTCAGCTTCGTCAACCTCACCCTGCGGCGCGGCGCACGCGTCCTGATCGAAAACGCCACGCTGCAGATCCACGCCGGCCACCGCGTGGGACTGGTCGGCCGCAACGGCACCGGCAAGTCGAGCCTGTTCGCGCTGATGCAGCACCAGCTGGCGCCGGACAAGGGCGAGTTCACGCGGCCGCGCAACTGGGCCGTGGCCACCGTGGCGCAGGAGACGCCGGCGCTGCCGGTCGTGGCGCTCGAATACGCGCTCGATGGCGACACCGAGCTGCGCGAGCTGGAAGCGGCGCTTCTCAAGGCCGAAGAGGCCCACGACGGCGAGAAGATCGCGACGCTGCACGAGCGCCTGTACCAGATCGATGCCTACACCGCGCGCGCCCGCGCCGCGACGCTGCTCGACGGCCTGGGTTTCACGCAGCAGATGCAGGCCAAGACCGTGGCCGAATTCTCCGGCGGCTGGCGGATGCGCCTGAACCTGGCGCGCGCGCTGATGTGCCGCTCCGACCTGCTGCTGCTCGACGAGCCGACCAACCACCTCGACCTCGACGCGGTGCTGTGGGTGCAGGACTGGTTGCGCTCGTATCGCGGCACGCTGCTGCTGATCTCGCACGACCGCGAGTTCCTCGACGGCGTGTGCACGCACACGCTGCACCTGCACGGCGAGCGCCTGACGCTCTATCCGGGCAACTACTCGGCGTTCGAGCGCGTGCGCGCCGAGCGCCTGACGCAGCAGGCGAGCCTGCGCGCGTCGCAGGAGCGCGAGATCGCCCACCTGCAGAAGTTCGTGGACCGGTTCAAGGCGCAGGCCACCAAGGCGCGCCAGGCGCAGTCGCGCGTGAAGATGATCGAGCGCATCCAGCTGGTCGCGCCGGTGGTGGCCGACAACGAGTTCCATTTCCAGTTTCGCGATCCGCTGAAGCTGCCGTCGCCGCTGGTGCGCCTGAACAAGGTCAGCGTGGGTTACGGCGATGTGCCGCAGCTCACCGGCCTGCACCTGGGCATCGAGCCGGGCGAACGCATCGGACTGCTCGGACCCAACGGCGCGGGCAAGTCGACGTTCGTGAAGCTGATCGCGGGCAAGCTCAAGGAAATGGCTGGCGAGGTGGTGGCGCACCCTGATCTGGTCGTCGGCTACTTCGACCAGCACCAGCTCGAACAGCTCGACCTCAAGGCCTCGCCGATCCTGCACTTCAAGCGCCTCGATCCGCAGGCGCGTGAGCAGGATCTGCGCGACTACCTGGGCAGCTTCAACTTCCGCGGCGATCGCGCGTACGAGGCGATCGAGCCGTTCTCCGGTGGCGAGAAGGCGCGCCTGGCGCTGGCGCTGGTGGTCTATCCGCGACCGAACCTCTTGCTGCTCGACGAACCGACCAACCATCTCGACCTGGACATGCGCCAGGCGCTCGAGATCGCGCTCAACGACTACGTGGGCGCCGTCGTGCTGGTGAGCCACGATCGTCACCTGGTGGCGTCGGTGTGCGACCGGCTGTGGCGCGTCGCCGATCACGGCGTGCAGGCCTTCGACGGCGATCTGGACGATTACGCGCGCTGGCTCTCGGATCGCGCACGCGGCGCGACGACGCCGCCGGCGACAGCGCGCAAGGAAGCGGGCGCCGCGCCGGTGCCCAAGCCGGCGGCGCCGACGCTGTCCCGCGACGAGATCAAGCGGCTGCGCGATCTCGTGCGCAAGAGCGAAACGCGACAGGCGCGCATCGGGGAACTGCTGCGCCGGCTCGAGCAGAAGCTGGCCGATCCGGGCTTGTACGACAACGGCGGCGCGAACGACGCGGCGCGGCTGTTGAAGGAGCAGTCCGAACTGCGCGACGAGCTCGCGGGTGTCGAAGAGGCCTGGCTCGACGCGTCCGCACAACTCGAGGCGCTCGGAAACAGCTGAGCGCTCACCCGCGAGGCGGTGCGGTCCCGCGCGAGGGTTGCTCCCAATGTCCGCGTGCGTGCGCCGCTCCTAGGCTGCCGGGGCAGCATTCCAATCGAACAATAAGGAAGGAATCGTGAACCGGAATCTCGGCCGAGGTCGTGGCCTGCGCGCGCTCGTGCTGGCGGGTGCGCTGTCGTGCATCTCCACCTTTGCGGTGTCGGGCGACGGCACCGGCTTCGGCAATTTTCCGTTCGGGGCCCAGACCACCTACGCCGCGCTGATGCCGCCCGCGGGCACGACGTCGTTCTTCGGCTACTCGCTGTTCTACAAGGGCGACATCCGTGACGACGACGGCAACAAGCCCGGCGTCGAGTTCGAGGTGTTCGCGCTCGCTCCGCGGCTGGTCCATTCCTGGTCGCAGAGCCTGTTCGGTTTCAAGCTCAGCAGCGGCATCGTGTGGGAAGGCGTCCACGCGAAAGTCGATGCGGGGCCGGGCGGGGAGGACAGCGATCGCGGCTCGACGCTGATCGGCATCGAGCCGCTGTACCTGACGCGCTCGTTCGCGGACAACACCTGGCACTTCCTGACCGGCCCGCTGATCTACTTCAAGGCCGGCAGCTTCGATCGCAACGCGCTGGCCAACAGCACCAACGGCCACAATTCGGTGGCCTACCAGGTCTCGACCACCTGGACGCCGTCGCCGCGCTGGGAGGCCTCGCTGAACCTGGCCACCGAGTGGAAGCGCGAGAACGACGCCAACGGCTACCGCGGTGGCACGGCCTGGGGCGTGACGTTCGGCATGGGCCATCGTCCGTTCGCGGACACGCGGTGGGACCTGGGCTTCAGCGGCTTCTACATGGACCAGTTCACCGACGACCAGATCGACGGCGAGGAGATCCCGGGCAAGGTGCGCACCAACAAGTTCGCGATCGGCCCCAAGCTGACCTACTGGATCACCCCGGCAGCGGCCATCGTCACGCAGTACCACCGCGAGATGGACGTGCACCAGGGCGGCGACGGGGACCTGTTCTGGGTGGAGTGCGTATTCCCGCTTTGACAGATTCCTTCAGCCGCAAATGCCGGGCTCAGGCGACAATGCCCGCCTGATGACGACACCAGACCCCGACACGACCCCCCGATTCCGGGATCTCGCCTTGTCCGAGCCGCTGCTGCGCGCGCTCGACGACGTGGGCTACGAATCGCCATCGCCGATCCAGGCGCAGACCATTCCGCCGCTGATCGAAGGCCGCGACCTGCTCGGCCAGGCGCAGACCGGCACCGGCAAGACCGCGGCGTTTGCGCTGCCGGCGCTGAGCCGCACCGACCTGTTCCACGCGGTGCCACAGACGCTGGTGCTGGCGCCGACGCGCGAACTGGCGATCCAGGTCGCCGAGGCCTTCCAGAAGTACGCGACGCACCTGCCGGGGTTCCGCGTGCTGCCGATCTACGGCGGCCAGTCCTACGAGCCGCAGCTCAAGGGCCTGCGCCGCGGCGTGCACGTCGTCGTCGGCACGCCCGGGCGCGTGGTCGACCACATCAAGCGCGGCACGCTCAGGCTCGATGCGCTGCGCATGCTGGTGCTCGACGAGGCCGACGAGATGCTGCGCATGGGCTTCATCGACGACGTCGAGTGGGTGCTCCAGCAGACGCCGCCGACGCGCCAGATCGCGCTGTTCTCGGCCACGATGCCGTCGCAGATCCGGCGCGTGGCGCAGGCGCACCTGAAGGATCCGGTCGAGATCCACGTCAAGGCCAAGACCACGACGGCGACCAACATCCGCCAGCGCTGGTGGATGGTCGCCGGTGCGAACAAGCTCGAAGGGCTCACGCGCATCCTCGAAGCCGAGACCTTCGACGGCATGATCATCTTCGCGCGCACCAAGATCGCCACGACCGAGCTCGCCGAGAAGCTCGAGGCGCGCGGATTCAATGCCGCGCCGCTCAACGGCGACCTGGACCAGAAGTCGCGCGAGCGCACCATTGGTCGGCTGCGCGACGGCAGTCTCGACATCCTGGTCGCGACCGACGTCGCCGCGCGCGGACTGGACGTCGAGCGCATCAGCCACGTGCTGAACTACGACATCCCGACCGACACCGAGTCGTACGTGCACCGGATCGGCCGCACCGGCCGCGCCGGCCGCAGCGGCGATGCGATCCTGTTCGTCGCGCCGCGCGAGCAGCACCTGCTGCGCGCGATCGAACGCGCCACGCGCCAGCGGATCGACCCGATGTCGCTGCCGACCGAGGAGGCGTTGCAGGATCGTCGCGTGCAGCGCTTCCGCCAGGCGATCCTCGACCTGCTGGCCGAACCTGCCGCAAAGGCCGATCTGGATCGTTTGCAGCAGGCAATCGAGGCGATGCAGTCCGAGCAGGGCATCGACGCGTCGCGAATCGCGGCGGCGCTGGCCTACGCAGCGCAGACCGGTGGGCGCATTCCCCCGGCGCCGAGCGAGGCGTCGAAGAGTTCACGCGCGAGCGCCAAGACGCCGGCCGCTGCACCGGCGCCCGTGAACACGGTGCCGCCCCCACCGCCATCACCGCGCCCGGCTGCTGCAGCCGCGCCGCCGCCGCGTCCGGCGCCCGCCGCGCCGCCGCCGATCGTGCCGTCGCCGCATCCGGTGAAGGAGCGTCCCGGCGCGCGGCCCGAGCGACCCGAGCGACCGGACAGGAAAGCGCGCAAGGACGACGACGAGGAGATGGAGACGTTCCGCGTCGAAGTCGGAGCCCAGCACGGGCTCAAGGCCGGCAACCTGATGGGCGCGATCGCCAACGAGGCGGGACTCGACGGCGCCTACGTCGGCAAGATCGACATCCGCGACGACCACACGCTGATCGACCTGCCGGCCGGCATGCCGCGCGGCATCTTTCGCGACCTGCAGAAGGTCTGGGTCGCGGGCCGGCAGCTGCGGATCAGCCGGATGACCGAGGGCGCCGTGACCAGGGCGGGCCCGTCCCGCAACGACAGGAAGGATCGCGACGACAAGACGAGGCGGCGGCCATAGGCGCCGCCGCCGGACGGATCAGGGCGTGTTCGCCGCTACCGTCGCCGTCTTCATCGAAGCGCTCGCCGCGGTCGCCGTCGTGGCGGGCGTCACGCGGATCGCCTTTTCGTAGAGGCTCATCACACGCTTGACGTAGCTCTGGGTTTCGGC
This sequence comes from Panacagrimonas sp., assembly GCF_020697055.1. GTDB lineage: Bacteria > Pseudomonadota > Gammaproteobacteria > Nevskiales > Nevskiaceae > Panacagrimonas. The sequence continues at coordinate 55,212 of NZ_JAJFBP010000024.1, forward strand.
GAACGGCGGGATGCCGCGGTACTTGTCCACCGCGCCCGGGCCGGCGTTGTAGGCCGCCAGCGCCAGCTTCCAGTCGGAGGGATAGCGCTTGCGCATCATGCCCAGGTAGCGCACGCCGCCGGCGATGTTCTGCGCCGGATCGAAGCTGTTCTGCACGCCGAGGTCTGCGGCCGTGCCGGGCATCAGCTGCATCAGGCCGCGCGCGCCCACGCGCGACACCGCCTTCTTGTCGAAGCACGACTCGACCTGCATCACGGCGCGCACCAGTTCGGCGGGTACGCCGTGGGCCTGCGCGTGCGGGCGGATCAACGGCAGGTACCCGTCGCCGCGCGTCTTGAGCAGGGCGGGGGTCATCCGGTTGCAGGACTTGTAGGCGGTGGGTCGCCCAAACGTACCGACGTACTTCACGCCGGGCGAACGCTGCTTGCGATCGGTGTAGAGGCGCGTGCCGTCGGCCTGTCGGTAGACGTGGATCTCGCGGTCCGACGCCGACACCGGGCCGGCCGACGCCAGGGCGCCGCACAGCACGGCCGTCATCAGCAGGCTTCGCCCCCAGACTCCCCGACAAACCCCCAGATCCACCGCTTGTCTCCCGGTCCGCCCCCGCGAACGGCGGTCAGACTGTCATTCCAGTCGCCATGCTGGCAAGGCGCGGACGCGCAGCGGCGCCCGCGGCGACGGACGGCGGCAAGTGGCCGCAGCTCAGAACGACGAGCCGGGCTGGGTCAGGAATTCGGCTTCGGCGGGGGTCGAAGGCCGTCCCAGGATCTTGTTGCGGTGGGGAAAGCGGCCGAAACGCTGGATGACCTCGCGATGCCGGCGGGCGAAGTCGCTGTACGACGCGAACAGCGGCCGCAGCTCGGCCGGCACCGCGTCCTCGAGCTGCTCGTAGTGCCGCACCGAGCGCTCCTGGTCCGGCATCGATTCGGAATGTTCGAGCGGCAGGTAGAAGAACACGCGTTCGAGCGGCGCCAGCGCCCGGTCGTCGCCGCGATCGAGCCCGTCGTTGCACAGGTTGCGCGCCACGGGGTCGCTGGAGAACGCCGCGATCGTGCCGCGATGGATGCTGCGCGAGAACTGGTCGACCAGGATGATCGCCGCGAGCCGGCCGCGCGGCGTCCTTGTCCAGTCCGGCAACGCGCCGGAGATCGCGCGCAGGCGCAGGTCGCCGAAACGCGACCCGATGTCCCGATCGGCCGCGGCGTCGCCACCCCACCACAGCGCCTCCTTGGCCTTGGCGGTCGTGGCCGGATCCAGGGCGGCAGACGGGCCGAACCAGAAGTCGAGGACCGGTTCGAACGCGGGCGCGATGCCGGGGTCCACGGCCGGCTCAGGCGGCCAGGACCAGTCCGGCGAGGCCGCGCCACAGGCACAGCGCGCCGGCGACCAGCAGCACCAGGAACGTCAGGATCATTCCGAAGAAGCGGCCCGCCATCCATTTCTCGGTGTAGCTGAGCGCGACGGCGTGCAGCACGCGCCCGATCACCAGCAGCAGGCCGAGCAGGTGCAGCAGCCAGAACGGCGTCGTGCCGCCGATCTCGAGCAAGGCGATCAGCAGCAGCGCGAACGGTGCGTACTCGGCGAAGTTCGCGTGGCCGCGCACGCGCCGCTGCATCTGTGCGTCGCCGCCGTCGCCCAGGCTGATGTTGGCGCCGCGTCGGCGACTGATGACGCGCAGGCTCAGCACGACGTAGAAGATCGCGAGCAGGCCGGCATAGAGGGGAGTGACGATCATGGGGTCGGGTGCGGGTTGGGGACGAGGGTGTGATTTCTGGAAGTTTCAGGAACGAATCATGCGCTACGAACCTCGCATCCTGCGCGACTGGCGGACCGATCCAAATCGTCCGACGATCGCCGCATGCAAAGGTCTCCGTCCGCCACCGATGCGCCTGACGCCATCGTCCACGTCGTCGACGACGATCCGGACATGTGCGACGTGATGGCCGACCTGTTGGCGTCGGTGGGCCTGTCCACGCGCACCTATGGCAGCGCGGAGAGCTACCTCGCCGCCAGCAAGCCCGATCTGCCGTCGTGCCTGGTGCTGGACGTGCACCTGGCGGGTGCCAGCGGACTCGAGCTGCAGCGCCAGCTGCTCGACACCGGCGCGCTTACGCCGATCGTGTTCATCAGCGGTCACGGTGACGTGGCGATGTCGGTGCGCGCGCTGCGCGCCGGCGCCGTGACGTTTCTCTCCAAGCCGTTCGAAGGCGATGCGCTGATCGATGCGGTGCGCGAAGGGATCGAGCGCGACGCGCGCGCGCGCGTCCAGCGCCGCGAGCAGCAGCAGATGGAGCGGCTGCATGCGCGCCTGACGCCGCGCGAGCGCGAGGTGCTGGCCGGCGTGGTCGCGGGACATTCCAACAAGTGCATCGGGCGCGAACTCGGGATCACGGAGGTCACCGTCAAGCTGCATCGATCCCACGTCATGCGCAAGCTCGGCGTCACGACGCTGGCGGAGCTGGTACGGCTCGCGGAGAAGCATCGCGCGGCCCACGCGTCCGGCGGCTGAGAAGGGGGCGGTCACGGAAAATTCACGCGAACCTATCCGCCGGTATAGCTGGCACACGTAGGGCGTTTGCTTATGGTGGTCGTCCGCCAACGCCAACCATGCCGAGGAGGAAAACGCCGTGACGCACACCATCGCAAAAGAGGTGCGGTCCGCCGGAGAGCGTCCTGCGACCGTTGCCGCCGCGAGCCGTGCCCCGATCCCGGGCGAGCGCGCGATGGACTTCGAGCTCGTCAAGGTCATCGACCGGTCGACGCTGCTCAATCCCGTGCAATTGCAATGTCCCTATCGGACGCGCACCGGACGCCCGCTCGAACGCGGCATCTACGCCGTGGTGTGGCCGGCGCATGTGCCGGCACACGATTACGACAGCGAGGCGCGCTATTTCGGACCGTTCCGCGCCTGGCGCGACGCCAGCGCCTTCGTGCGCGACACCATCGGAGTCCGGCCGTGAGCGCGGTGACGGGCGGGCGGACGCAGTCCGTGAACCGCAGCAGTCGCACGTACCAGCTGATGGAGATCGGCATGCCGCCACCGGAGCCGGCGGTCGCGGGCCTCGACGGCCGCGCCTTCGTCCCCGGCTTCTACGTCTCCACCGTGGACGAAATCCCCGCCGCGCACGCGCGCGACGGCCGCATGCTGGTGCGCGGCTACTACGCGGTGCTCTGGCCGATGGACGATCTCCACGAGAAGGACGAGGACTCGGCGCTGTATTTCGGTCCCTTCCCGTCGGAGCGCGACGCGGACGGTTTCGTGCGCCGGATTTCGGGTACCCACGCGGCCTGACCCACGGCGCGACGCCAGCCGCGCCATCCAATCGAAAGGCTGCGACGGTGCCGCTGTCCTGGCTGGACCAGGCGTTCGTATTGCTCGAACGGCGGCGTCAGCCGTTCCACGTCGCGTACCTGGCGCTGCTGGCGCCGCCCGCGGGCGTTGCCAGCGCGGCTGCCGTCACCCAGCTGATCGCCGACCTGCGTGCCGGGGGATCACCACGGGCGCCGTTCGATCGCTGCCTGGGCCTGAGCGGCGGACGCCTGGCCTGGAAACCGGGGCCGGATTTCGCGCTCGACCGGCACCTGCTGCGACTGAGCCTGCCGGCGGCGGGACGGATGGACGATCTGCTGGCGCTGGTCGGGCGCCTGCACGCACTGCCGCTCGAGCGCGACGCGCCGCCGTGGCGCATCTACCTGATCGAGGGCCTTGGCGACGGCCGCATCGCGGTCTACGCCAAGCTGCATCACGCGCTCGCCGATGGCGTCGCCGGTACGCGGCTGCTGCTGCAGTCGTTCTCGGCCGACCCCACGGCGCACCCTGAACCGCCGTGGGCGGTTCCGACGACCCCGCCGCGCATGCCGCGCCCGATCGTCGATCGAAGCGGCGGATGGCTGACCCGGCTGGCCGCGGCGGGTGTCGTGCTCGGCGAGCTGCAGCGCACCGCGCGCGACGTGCGGCGCCGTCGCGCCGAAGTCGTCGGCGGCCGAGATGCGCCGGCCTGCCTGATCAACCGGCGCGTCGGACCGGCGCGCAGCGTCGGCGTGTGCTCGTTGTCGCTGGCGCGCGTGCGCGTGATCGCGCAGGTGCTCGGCGGCACCACCAACGACGTCGTGCTCGCGCTGTGCGCGGCAGCGCTTCGCCGCTTCCTGGTCGAGCGCGACGCGCTGCCCGATGCCTCGCTGGTGGCGATGGTGCCGATGTCCACGCGCGACGAGGGCGACGAGGCGCTGGGCAACCGGATCGTGCCGCTGCTGGTGCGGCTGGGCACCGACATCGACGATCCGCTCGATCGCTTCGCGCTGATCCGTCGATCCGCCGGCCACAGCAAGGAGCGTTTCGCCGGATTGAGCATCGGCGAGTCCTACGCCTACGCGCTGGCCTCGAGCAGCCTGGGCCTGCTGCAGCTGCTGCTGCGACCCGAAGGCGGACGCCTGCCGTTCAACATCGTGATCTCGAACCTGCGCGGCCCCGCGACGCCGCAGTACTGGCACGGCCTGCGCCTCGACGGGCTCCATCCGATGTCGGTGGTGCTCGACGGGCAGGCGATGAACCTGACGTTCGCCAGTCGCGAAGATCGGCTCGACTTCGGCCTGACCGCGTGCCGCCAGGCGGTTCCGGGCGCGGCGCGCGTGCTCGAATACCTCGGGCATTCGCTGGACGAGCTCGAAGCCTGCCTGCCGGCGCACGAACTGTCGCGGCCGCGCACGACCGAGGTACCTGCGGAATCGCCTGCGCACCGCGTAAGGGAAGCCAAGTCCCGGTAGGGTCCCCGGGCCTCGCTCGATAGCGATGCGAAGCCCCGGGGAAATCGCGACGCCAACGATCGACGCGCTAATCGCCCGCGACGTAATACCAGCGCCCGTCCGCCTCGCGCACGAAGCGGCTGCGCTCGCCCATCCGCACGGCGGATCCGCCGCCGACCTTGTAGCGCGCGACGAACGAAACCTCGGCCGCGTCGGTCCCGGTGTCGCGCGCCGACTCCACGCGCAGCCCGAGCCATTTGGTCCCCGGTTCGAAGTCGACGCGCGGGGGGCGGGTCGACGCGTGCCAGGTGGCGAGCAGATAGGGTTCGAGCGCCAGCACGAACGCGCTGTAGCGCGACCGCATCAGCGCCTCGGCGTTCGGTGCCGGCTCGCCTGCATGCCAGCACCCGCAGCATTCGGCGTACGCGCGTCCCGATCCGCAGGGGCAGTCGGCCGGGCTCACAGCGCCTGCCCGCAGGCGTGGGCGCAGGCCCACGCCCACTGGAAGTTGTAACCGCCGAGCCAGCCGGTCACGTCGAGCACCTCGCCGATGAAGTACAGCCCTGGCACGCGGCGCGACTCGAACGTGCTCGACGAGATCTCGCGCGTATCGACGCCGCCCAGCGTCACCTCGGCGGTGCGATAGCCCTCGGTGCCGTTGGGCATGACCGGCCAGCGACCCAGCACCGCGCCGATCTCGCGCAGTTCGCGATCGTTGAACTGGCGCATGGGACGGCTGGGCGCGAGCTTTTCGCAGAAGCGCTGCGCCAGGCGCTTGGGCAGCGCGTCGGCCAGCACGTTGCGCAGTTCCGCCGCGGGCTGGCTGCGCCGGCGTTCGAGCAACCAGTCTGCCGCGTCGACGCCGGGCATCAGGTCCAGTTGCAGCGCATCGCCGGGCTGCCAGTAGTTCGAGATCTGCAGCAGCGCGGGGCCCGACAGCCCGCGATGGGTGATCAGCATCGCGTTGCGAAAGCGTGCGCCGCCGCAGCGGGCCTCGATCGGCAGGCTCACGCCCGACAGGTCCTGCCAGTCCTCGAGCGGACGCCCCGACAGCGTCAGCGGGACCAGCCCCGCGCGCGTGGGTTGCACGGCGTGGCCGAACTGGCGCGCCAGCGCATAGCCCAGGCCGCTGCCGCCCAGGCTCGGAATCGACAGCCCGCCGGTGGCGATCACCAGCCGTGGCGCGCCCATCGCCCCGTGCGACGTGCGCAGCGCAAAACCGGCGCCCTCGGCATCGACCCGTTCGACCTCGCAGTCGGTGCGCAGCTCCACGCCGGACTGCGCACCCTCGTCGAGCAGCATCCGCACGATCTGGCGCGACGAGTCGTCGCAGAACAGCTGGCCGAGCTCCTTTTCGTGCCAGGCGATGCCGTGGCGATCGACCTGCTCGATGAAGTGCTCGGGCCGATAGCGCGCCAGTGCCGAACGGCAGAAATGCGGGTTGTCGGACAGGAACTGCTCGTGCGTGGTGCCGGTGTTGGTGAAATTGCAGCGGCCGCCGCCGGACATCAGGATCTTCTTGCCCGGCTTGTTCGCGCGTTCCAGCACGCGCACGCGCAGGCCGCGTCGGGCCGCGGTGAAAGCGCAGAACAGGCCGGCCGCGCCGCCGCCGAGAATCAGCACATCGCAATCGATCGGGCTCATGCGGCTTGGAAAGCGGGGAGGGCTTCAGGATACTTTCGGTTCCCCCATCCGCCCAATGCCATGCCTTCCTTCGACGTCGTCAGCCAGGTCGACAAGCACGAGCTCACCAACGCGGTCGATACCGCGATCCGCGACATCGCCAATCGCTTCGACCTGCGCGGCACCAGCGCCAGGATCGAACGCGAGGAATTCGTGCTCACGCTGCACGCGGACACCGAGTTCCAGCTCGACCAGCTGCTCGATGTGCTGCGCAAGCGCCTCGCCGGCCGGCACATCGACCTGCGCAGCCTGGACATCGGCGACGTGCTGACCAACCTGGCCGGCGCGCGCCGCACGGTCACGGTCAAGCAGGGCATCGAGCAGGCGCAGGCCAAGAAGATCGTGGCCAGGATCAAGGAGTCGAAGATCAAGGTCGACAGCTCGATCACCGGCGACAAGCTGCGCGTCACCGGCAAGAAGCGCGACGATCTGCAGGATGTCATCGCGCTGCTGAAAAAGGCCGAGTTCGAGCTGCCGCTGCAGTTCGAGAATTTCCGCGACTGAAGACCCGGCCGTGGCATCGCCTCGACCTCCGGTCATCGGCCTGGCGCTCGGCAGCGGCTCGTCGCGCGGCTGGGCGCACATCGGGATCATCCAGGGCCTGGAGTCGATCGGCGTGCGGCCGCACGTCGTCGCCGGCACCTCGGTCGGCGCGCTGGTGGGGGCGGTGTACGTCGCCGGGCAGCTCGAGCCGTTCACCGAATGGGTGCTCAAGCTGACGCCGCGCGACGTCTTCGGGCTGATGGACCTGAGCTTCTCCGGCGGCTTCGTGAAGGGCCAGCGGCTCTTCGGCTACTTCGAGGAGCGCCACCTCAATCCCAAGATCGAGGAGCTGGAGCAGCGCTTCATCAGCGTGTGCACGGAGATGAGCAGCGGGCGCGAGATCTGGATCACGCGCGGGCCGATCATCAGCGCCGCGCGCGCGTCGTGCGCGATTCCCGGTCTGTTCTCGCCGGTCAAGCACGACGAGCGCTGGATGCTCGACGGCGGCCTGGTGAACCCGGTGCCGGTCTCCGCGTGCCGCGCGATGGGCGCCGACGTGGTGATCGCGGTGAATCTCAACGCGCAGCTGGTGGGTCGTCACCTGTCGCAGGCGGGCCAGGAGGAGGTCGCGCGGGAGGCCAGCAGCAAGCAGGAAAAGAACCTGTGGCAGCGCATGGTCGCCTCGCTCTCCAGCGGCGACGACGACCGGCCGAGCATGTTCGACGTGGTGGCCGCCAGTGTGAACATCCTGCAGGACCGTCTCACCCGCAGTCGCATGGCCGGCGATCCGCCGGAGATCACGCTGCTGCCGGTGCTCGCCGACTTCGCGCTGATGGATTTCCATCGCGCGCGCGAGTGCATCGACGAAGGGCGGCGCCTGGTGCACGAGAACGCCACGATGCTGCGCGCCTGGGCGGGCCTGCCGAAGCTCGATCCCGCGGTGCCGGTCCCCGCGCCGCCGCCGACGCCGGAGATCGAGCCGCCGCTTCCGACGGAGCCGCCGCCGACGAGTTGATCAGTCGCCCGGGTCTCGTTCCCGGTCCGCGCCCGGGCTACAGCAGGCTCGAAAGCAGGGTGGCGATGCCGAGGAACGAGAAGAACCCGACGATGTCGGTGACCGTGGTCAGGATGATCGACGACGACTGCGCCGGATCCTGGCCCAGGCGGGTGAGGACGATCGGGACCGCCGCGCCGGCGAACGTGGCGATGGTCATCGCCAGCACCATCGCGCTGCCGATCACCAGGACCAGGCCGACCGAGCCGCTCCAGAACCACACGCCGATCGCGCAGGCGACGGAGACGACCAGGCCGTTGAGCAGGCCGACCGCGCCTTCCTTGAGCGTGACCGCCAGCCACTGGCCGACGGTGAATTCGCGCAGCGTCAGGCCGCGCATCGTCACCGCAAGGGCCTGCTGGCCGGCGTTGCCGGATTCACCGGCGACCACCGGCATCAGGATCGCCAGCGCGGTGAACTGCGCGATGGTCTCCTCGAACAGTCCCACCACCGAGGCCGCGATGAACGCCGTGACCAGATTGATGTGCAGCCACGGCAGGCGCTTCTTCACCGCGAACCAGGGTTTGGATAGCGCGCGTTCCTGCGGACTGACGCCGACCATCGCGCCGATGTCCGCCGCGGCTTCCTCCTGCAGCGCCTGGACCAGCATGCCGTGCTGGATCAGCCCGATCAGCCGGCCGTCGAGATCGACCACCGGCAGGTCGGTGAGTCGATGCTTTTCGACCGTCTCGACGACCTCGTCGCGCGGATCCATCGCGTTGACCGCCGCGGCGACCGGGTGTGCCAGATCGCGCAACAGCGTGTCGGGCTGCGCCATCGCCAGTTCCTGGATCGGGATCTGGCCGCGCAGGCGGTTGTCGCTGTCGACGACGAACAGCGTGCGCAGCGCGCGGATGCGCGGCGAGTAGCGCAGCGAATCGAGCGCGCTGGCGACGCGCATCTCCGGGCGGAACGTCGGCACGCGCGTGTCCATCAGGCGCCCGGCGGTGTCGTCCGGGTAGGTCATCAGTTCGCGCAGCTGGTTGCGCAGGTCCGGCTCGAGCGTCTCGAGCACGCGCGTGCGCTCCTCGTCGTCCATCGCACCGAGAAAGCGCACCGCCTCGGTGGGCAGCAGGCCGGCGAGCAGATCGCGCGCCTGCGTCGCGCCCATGCGTGACATCAGTGATGCGCCGCGATCCGCGCCCAGGTGCGGCCACATGCCGACCAGCACCGCGGTGGACTGTCCCGCGATCTCGTCCAGCGCCTCGTCGCCCGGCATCGATTCGAGATGGCGCGCGGCCGATCCGGGGTGCTCGCGCAGGTAGCGGCGATTGAGCTTGTCGACGACGGCGGACAGCTCGGGGCTCATGTCCGGCTCAGCCTTCGTCGCGCACGCGCGACACCGGGCTGGACAGGCCACGCCCGATCAGCAGGCGCAACAGGTCGGCGCCGGTGTGCAGGTAGGCGGTGAACAGGTGCGCGAGCAGCGACTCGGGCTGCGCCGTCGGCGTCTGCGGAAAGACCGCGTGCAGCGCGCGACGCAGTCCGGCGCGCGACAGTCCGCCGAGCAGGCTTCCGTCCGGGGCCGTCACCGGCAGCATCGCCCAGTGGTCCCACTCGTCCAGGTTCTGGACCTCGTCGACGTCGACGGCGTCCGACAGCGGTCGCAGCGCGCGCTCCATCACGCGCGACAGCGGCGAGTCGGGTTCGGCGCGCAGCAGCGCCGACAAGCTCACGGTGCCGCCGTACAGCTGCGCCGAGCGCAGCACGAACACCGCGCTGTCCTCGGCCTTGGCGCGCAGGCGCAGGACCTGCAGCGCTTCGCGCACCGTGCGGTGGGCCGGCAGCGTGGGGACGTCGTATTCGATCCACGCGCCGACCGTGTCCAGCGTGTAGGCCAGCGACCGGCGGAAGTGCTGGACCAGCCGCGGCGGCAGCAACGCCAGGATCTCGCGACGCGGTTCGGGCGCGCACACCCGCAGGATCGACACGCAGCCGCGGCTGCCCACCGCCTCCAGGAACCGCGCCGCCTGCCCGGGCTCGAGCAACGCCAGGCGACGCGCGGCCGAACCCGGCGACATCTCGTCGATCACCGGCGCGGCGATCTGCGGCGACAGCTCGGCCAGGAACAGCGCCGCTTCCTCCGACGGCAGTTCCTCGAGCGCGCGCGCCGCGGCCTCGGGTTCCTGGTCGACGAACGCCGAGGCGAGCGCCAGCCCGCCCGCCGGCGTGTCGTTCGCCGACGGCGCGTCGTCGCTACTCGTCATCGTCGCGCTCCGCGCGCAGCAGCACGCTGACCTGCTCGGTGAACATGCGCGCCGGGATGAACGCACGTCCTTCGTCGGTCTCGAGCACGACGTTGGTCGGCGTGATCTCGATGATCTCGCCCTCGACCTGACCGAGCCGCACGCGCACGCCGGCCTGCAGTTGCCGCCGCAGGTAGTGCGTGCCGATCAGGTTGGACACCAGTCCGCGCGCACCGAGTCCGAACGCCAGCGAAAACGCCAGCAGCACCGAACCCAGCGCCACCGCGATCACCAGCGTCACGAAGCTCACGTTCACGCCGACCTGGTGGACGCCGATGATCAGCGCGGTCAGGAAGGTCGCGGTCTGCGCCAGACGCGCGACCAGTTCGCGCTGCTCGACTTGCGCCGAGGCCAGCGCCTCGAGCAGCAGGTCGCGCACCAGCAGGCCGATCAGGTGGCCGGCCACGATGATCACGACGCCGAACAGCAGCGTCGGCAGGTAGCGCAGCACGCCGCGCAGCCACTCGGTGACGTCGGTCAGCCCGGCGAGGTTGGTGGCGAAGCTCAGGAACAGCAGCAGGATGATCCAGAACGCCGCGGTGCCGATCAGCCTCAGCATTGCCGGCGAGAGTCGCAGCCGCGCCGCGCGTTCGGCCCGCAGCATGCGGTCCAGTCCGCGATTGATGCGCGAGCCCAGGCCGCGGATCGCCGCACGCACCGTGCGCGCGACCAGCCAGCCCACGAGCACCAGCAGGATCGCGCCGAGCAGATCGGGCACGCGTTCGGCGAGCCACTGCGCCGCGGCGGCGGCGCGCTGCTCCATCAGTTCGAGAGACGTGGTGACGAAGTCCATGCGTGTCAGGGTGCCAGATTTTTTCTGTCGATCGCCCATCGCGCCGCCGCGCGTCCCGCGACGCGACCGCCGGCCAGGCACGCGGTGAGCAGGTAGCCGCCGGTGGGCGCCTCCCAATCCAGCATCTCACCGGTGCAGAACAGGCCCGGGTGCGCGCGCAGCATCAGCGCGTCGTCCAGCGCTTCGAACCGCACGCCGCCGGCGCTGCTGATCGCTTCGGCCAAGGGTCGCGGACGCAGCACGCGCAGCGGCAGACGCTTGATCAGCGCAGCGAGCGCCGCCGGATCGTTGCGCTGCGACGGATGCGCGAACTCGAACAGCAGTCCGGCGCGTACGCCATCGAGCTGGATCGCGCGGCGCAGATGCTCGCCGATCGAGCGCTTGCCGCGAGCGCTGGCGAGCGCCCGCGTCAGTCCCTCCAGGTCGCGGCCGGGTGCGAGGTCGAGAAGCAGATCGGCGTGTCCTTGGCGATGGATCGTCTCGCGCAGGTCGGCCGACGCGGCGTAGACCAGGCCGCCCTCGATCCCGTGTCCGGTCACGACGAATTCGCCCTGGCGTTGCTGCGCGCGGCCGCGACCATCGAGCCAGTGCAGCGTCACCGGTTTGACCGGCTGACCGGCGAAGCGCGTGGAAAAGTGCGCGGTCCACGCGCATTCGAAGCCGCCGTTCGACGGCCGCAGCGCGCGCATGTCGACCTCCAGCGCACGCAGCATGTCGAACCACGCACCGTCGGATCCGAGCTCGGGCCAGCTGCCGCCACCCAGCGCCAGCACCACGGCGTCGGCGTGGCCGGTGGTGCCGTCCTCGAATTCGAGCGCATACCGCCCGGCCCTGGGGTCGATGCGCGTGAGCCGGCAGTGCACGTGGATGCGCAGTCCCTGGGCGCGCAGCCTGCGCACCCAGCCGCGCAGCAGCGGCGCTGCCTTCAGGTCGGACGGAAACACGCGTCCGGAGGTCCCGACGAACGTCTCCACGCCCAGTCCGTGCGCCCAGGCGCGCAGCGCGTCGGCGTCGAAGTCGCGCAGCCACCGGCCCACGTCGTCGGCGCGCTCGCGATAGCGCGGCACGAAATCGGTGGGCGGTTCGGCGTGCGTGAGGTTGAGGCCGCCCTTGCCGGCGAGCAGGAACTTGCGGCCGACCGAGCCCATGCGTTCGTAGAGATCGACTTCGACGCCCGCCGCGAGCGCGACTTCGGCCGCCATCAAGCCGGCGGGGCCACCTCCGACGATCGCAAGACAAGGAGACATCCGGCGATTGTAGGCGCGGCCTGACGCACCACCGGCGCCGGACGACATCGTGTTGACACGATGTTTCCGGTTTCGGAACGCGGCAGGACATCGGCGCGACCTAGGATCGTTTCCGTCGAACCCCTTTCCACCTTGTCCCTCCGAGATCCGTCATGGCCACCCGCGAATCCTTCTCCGTCCTCCTCCTCGGCGCCTCGATGCTGGCGTCGGCGCTGCTCTCCACCGCGGCTCGCGCCGACATCAAGTGGAACGGTCCGATCATCCAGGGTCCGGTGCTGCAGGGCCCGCTCCTCCAGGGCCCGATCCTCCAGGGTCCGATCCTCCAGGGTCCGATCCTCCAGGGTCCGATCCTCCAGGGTCCGGTTCTACAGGGCCCAGTGTTCCAGGGCGTGTCGCTCCAGGGCATTTCGCTCCAAGGCGTCACGCTGCAGGGCATCTCGCTGAATGGTCGGGCCAGCACCGACGCGCACATCGGCCGCTTCGTGGCCGTGACGCTGCCCGGCGGCGAGACGTTCCCGCTGCGCTGAACGAGGGTTCATTCGGCGATCATCGAGCGATGAATCCTCGACTGCTGTCCCTGCTCTGGTTTTGCCTGCTCGTGGCCTGCGGACGCTCCGAACCGACACCGGACCCGGAGCCGTCCGCAGCGCCGTTGGCGATGCGCGATGTCGCCACCTCGTCGTTGACGGTCGAGGGCAGCGCCTTCGTGCTGCGATTGGCGGACGGACGTGTGCTGCGCGGTGCCGAGCTGGCCGGTGCGATCGTCCACGTGGCGATCGGCGGTGGGCGGGTCGCGCCGCTGCGGATCGCATCGGTGACGCCGGATCCCGAGAACCCGACCGTGCTGCGCCACCAGTTCGAGACCTCCGACGGCGCCGAGGGCTGGAAGAATGCCTGTCCGCCCAATGCCGCGGGCGAGACCTGGGGACTGCCGCTGGCGCTGGCCGAGGGCCATCCGGGGCGTGACGGCGAGATCACGGTGAGCTGCATCTCCGGCGTCGTCGCCAAGTGCGTTCGATGGGGTTATCCACCCTGGTCGCGCGGGCCGGGCGGCGAGGACCTGGCGCCGTTCCACGCCGCCTGCGTGCGCATGGCGCGGGCCGATTACTGCGGTGACGATCGTCCTCACACCAAGGACGGCACGTCGATCGACAACTACGACGACCTGGGCATCCAGAAGCGCGGGGCGGCCGATGATCCGACCTACGTGTTCGAGGCCGGCTGGTCGCCGCAGGGCGCGGTCTGCGTCGCCCATCCGCGATGGGCGGACCAGGCGACGCTGCAGACGCTCCACGCACAGTGCCCGCGGCTCGCGGCGATCCCGCATTGCGACGAGGCCAGCGCGCGGTCGCTCGGCGCGCGCATGTTCAATTACTCGCGCATCCAATAGCGCGTCATCAGGACGACCATGACCACGCTGTGGCTGCTGCGCATCATCGGCGGACTACCCGCCCTGTCCGCACCGATCCTGTGGTTCGCCGGCCTGTTCGCGTTTCTCGCCCATGGCATCAGCACCGCGCAGCGGCTGTACGTGCTCGCCGGCATGGCCTATCCGCTGGTGTACGTCGCGTGCTTCGTGGCGTCGGTCAGCCTCGTGCGGGCGGGCGATGTTGCCGCCGCGCAATCGGCGATGGCCGGCGCACTGGCCTACGGCGTGATCGTCCTGGCGTTGTGGCCGGTGCTGGGCCTCAAGTGAGACGCATCCGGCGGTCGCGGAAACCGGTCTGACATCAAGTTTCCGGCCGCGGAACGAGGCTCGACACGACCGGGGCCTAGGCTGTTCTCCATCGAAAGCCGCCGCGCTTACGAATCACACGAGGACGGACCCGGCCATGAACACCAAGACCCTTCGCTCGATTGCCATTTCCGCCGCCGCGGCGGTCGCGACGCTGGCGTTCACGGTGATGTCGGTGCCGACGCAGGCCAACGCCCTGTGCCTGCACCGCGGCATCTTCTCGACGCCGGTGTACGCCCCGCGCGACGACGGCCAGATGGTGCAGCTCGGCGTCCCCGGCCTGCGCTCGATGGTGTTCTCGACCGACGGCTGAACCGCCAGCCCATCGTTCGATCTGGTCACGAACCGGATCGATTCCCGATCACCCCGCTTGGCCCGTCGCTCGTCGGCGGGCTTTTCTTTTGATCAGGGCAGCGCGACGAGATACGCGACCCAGGTCTCCAGCCCGACGATGCGATCCACCGGACCCAGGAACACGCCGGCCGCGCCGCGCGCCGCGTCGTAGGTGTGACGCCAGACCTCGACGCGCGTGAAGCCCGCCTCGCGCGCAGCGTCCTGCAGCTCGGGCAGGCTCCACAGCCGCCAGCGATAGATGAAGGCATCCGGCCGATCGGCCGTGCCGGGCAGGCCGCGGAAATGGATTCGGCACTCGATCCGCCCGGTGACCGCGTCGTGCGCGCTCTGGTCCCATTCGTAGTCGAACGACGGCGGTGGAATCTCGCCGTCGTGCCCGAGGCGATCGGCGATGCGCTGCGTGTCGCGCCGCGCGAGCAGGCTGCCCGGTCCACCGAACGCATTGGCCACGAGCACACCGCGCTGCGGATCCAGGCAGGCCCGTGCATGGGCCAGATACGCGCGCAGCCGGTCGCGCGTGTCCAAATAGAACAGGCTGAAGTTCAGGGCGGCCAGCACGTGCGCGGGCCGCACCGCCGGCGGCGAGACCTCGAACACGTCCGCGGCGTGCAGCTGCAGGCGCGATGCGCCGTCCTCGCCGAGCAGGCGTCGTGCGCGCAGCGCGCCCCAGTCCAGCGCGGCGCGGTCGAGATCCACCGCCATGGCGTCGCGTTCGGGCCCGAGCGCGATCCACGCAACCGAGTCGGCGCAATTGCCGGCGAAGTCCTCGCGCAGCCGCGTCGGCGCCGGTGCATCGGGCAGGGCCAGGCGATGGATGCGATCGAGCACGCGGGCTTGCGTCAGGGGGTCCTGCACGGCCCAGCGATAGAGCTCGAGCGGATGCGGCGAATCGACGGGGGACGTCACGAGGGCAGGGATCGATGGCGGCGCCCGATCGTGCTGGCGCGCGTGCGCGCACGTCAATCATGGAGCGGATGTCGATTGGCGCACGCGCGACATGCGTGGACATCGAATGTCGGCGTCGCGGCATCGGCCTGATACGAGCGCTGCCTAGTCTGGCCTCCAACGAAGGCACTTCGCTTTCGACCCCGATGGAGATCGACATGAACACTTCTTCTGCCAAGTTCCGCCGCACCGCCTTCGCCGCCGCGATGATCGGTTTCGCGGTCTGCCAGCCGGCCAGCGCGCAGTTCCTGGGCGGCGTGGTCGTCGCCTCGGGCGACGTGGACGGCGACGGCGCGGCCGCTTCCTCGGTCAAGAAGCACTGGGACGTGAAGTCCAATACCGCCGGCGTGATCGACACCAACTGGTTCAACCCGGCCAACTGGTCGCCGTACGGCGTGCCGGGCCCGACCGACACCGTGGTTCTCGACGGCCGCGATCGCGTCGTCATCGATCCTTCGAGGAACGACACCGGCTATTCGAAGGTGACGTTCGGCGACCTCGTCATCAGCAGTGTCGCGGTGCTCGAGACGCTGCCGGGCTCGATCGTCGAGAACCGCGCGACGCTGGTGCTCGACCAGGGCCAGCTGATCCATCGCGGTAGCGGTGCGGCGGGCGAGAGTCTGATCGCGGGCGGGTCGTCGGATCCCGCCGGCAGCGCCCCGTCGATCAGCGAAATCGTGGTGACCAAGGTCGTGCTGAACCCCACGGCGCAGAGCAAGCGCACGAGCGTCCTGAAGTCGTTCGCGACGCTGGATGTCGGCCTGGGCGGCACCGAGCCGGCCGCGCTGATCAAGACCGGCCCCGGCACGCTGCGACTGGCCGCGGGCCCGGGCCACTACGCCACGCTGAACACCGACACGCTGGTCATCGAAGGCGACCTGCGCATCTCGACCTACTACGGCTTCTCGCCGCGTCCGGGACAAACGTTCCGGATTGCGACGGTCAACGGCACGCGCAGCGGCGAGTTCATCGGTCTTCCGGAAGGCGGCTACGTCGGCTGCACCGAGGACAACGTCGGCTTGCGCATGAGCTACCAGGGTGGCGACGGCAACGACCTGGTGATCTCGGCCGAAGCCACCGACCCGGCCACCTGCCTGCTGCTGCCCGCGGTGCAGAAGGTCCGCGAAGCCGCGGCCCGCACGACCAGCACCCCGACGGCCACGCTGGGCCTGGTGGCCGACATCGGCGGGACGACCGCAGGTCTGCTGCTGCCGGCGATCCAGAAGGTTCGCGAGGCCGCGGCCACGACCGAGGAGACGGCCGCGCGCATGCTCAACAACAAGAATCCGGAGCTGACGCGATAAGTCGCTTCCGCCGCCCGGACCGGCTGACACCATGTTTCAGTCCGGCGAAACCGACCGGCGGGGTGGGGGCGCTAGGCTAGGGCGCCCCCATCTCCCGGCGTTTTCCGCCATGAGTGAAGTTCCTTCCGGATCCAGTCCCCGCGACCTGAGCCGCCTGCGCAGCGCCGCTTTCGCCGGCGCGGACCAGGAACGCCTGATGACCGAGCTGGCGCAGTCGCTGCCCGGCGCGGTGTTCCAGCTCGAGTCCGACAGCAAGAGCAACCTGCGCTACAACTTCGTGTCGGCCCGCGCCCGCGAAGTGCTGGGCGTGGAAGCCCAGGCGATCCTGTCCGATCCGCTGCTGCCCTCGAAGCTGGTGATCGCGCAGGACTCGGGCGTGCTGTTCGACGCCTACGTGCTGTCGGCGCGGGAGCGCCGGCCGGTCAACGCCGATGTGCGCATCCGCAAGCCGGACGGAACGCAGCGCTGGGTGCGCACCTTCGCCACGTGCCGGCCTTCGGTCGAGGGCTCGTTCCTGTGGGACGGCTACTGGAACGACGTCACCGACGAGATCGAGGCGCGCGAAAAGCTGGAGCGCTCGGAAGCGAGGTTGCGCGCGATCGTCGACACGGTGCCCGGCGTGCTGTTCCAGCTGCGGCGCGATCCGGACGGCAGCATCGGCATCAACTACCTCTCCAGCGGCACCGAGCAGATGTCGGGCATCGCGCGCGAGGACCTTTACCGGGACTTCGGCGCCTTCGTGCGCGTGGTGCACGAGGAGGATCGGCCGAAGATCGCCGAGACGCTGGAGCAGTCGCTGGCCCAGATGCGGGTCAAGGAACACATCGTCCGCGTGAACCATCGCGACGGCTCCCTGCGCTGGATCAAGAACATCGTGGCGCCGCGCCGCACCGACGACGGGCTGGTCGTGTGGGACGGCATTTCGGTGGAAATGACCGAGCAGAAGCAGACCGAAGCGGCGCTGGAGACGGCCGAGCGCCGGCTGCGCGAAATCACCGACAGCCTGCCCGGCGTGGTGTTCCAGATGGTCTACGCGCCCGACGGATCGGCGCGCGTGTCGCACGTCAGCGAAGGCATGTTCGAGCTCACCGGCATCGAGCGCGACGCGGCGATGACCAACCTGTCGGCGCTGATCATGAACGTCGTGCCCGAGGATCGCGCGCACGTGATCGCCGAGACCCAGAAGATGGCGCGCGACGCCGGCACGCTGCGCATCGAGTTCCGGCTCAAGCACGTGGTCAGCGGCGAGGTGCGTTGGCTACTGGCGCGTTCGGCCGGCCGGCGCACCGCCGATGGCGGCGTGGTGTCCAACGGGTTCTGGCAGGACATCACCGAGATCAAGGCGCTGGAGGAGCAGCTGCGCACGGCGCGCGACGCGGCGCAGGCCGCCGAGCGGCGCGTGCGCGAGATCACCGAGTCGCTGCCCGGCGTCGTGTATCGCATGGAGACCGTGGGACGAAACACCACGCGCTTCACCGACATGACCGACGGTGCGATGACGCTGTACGGCTACACGCGCGAGCAGATCATGGCCGACCCGTCGCTGATGAGCGACGGCGTGCACCCGGACGATCGCGTGGCGATGCGCGACGAGCTGATGCAGTCGGCGCGCGCGCGCCGCCAGGCGCAGATGAACTTCCGCTTCAACCGCCCCGACGGCACCTATCGCTGGCTGCGCACCTATGCCGCGGCGCAGCTGGTGGACAACGGCGTCGCCTGGGTCGGCTACACCGCCGACGTCACCGCCGAGCGCGAGGCGCAGGAGCGCGCCGATGCGGCGATGCGCGAGCTCACGGTCGCGCAGCAGCGTCTGCGCGCGATCTTCGACCACACCAAGATCGGCCTGGTGATGATCGACTCCGACCGCAATTTCTCGGACGCCAATCCTTCGCTGCGCGAGCTGCTGGAGGTGGCCGACGAGCAGGAGTTCGCGCGCGACTTCCCTTCGTTCTCGCCGCCGCTGCAGCCCGACGGGCGCGACTCGATGGAAAAGGCGGCGGAGGTCATCGCCACCGCGTTCGAGCACGGCTTCAACCGCTTCGACTGGATGCACCAGACGCGCTCCGGTGACCCGCGTCCCTGCGAGATCACGCTGACGCGCGTGGAACTGGGCGGCAAGCCGACGATCTTCGCGACGATGACGGACCTGCGCGAGCGCGTGCGCTACGAATCCGAACTGCGCCGCGCCAGCGACGAAGCGCAGTCGGCTTCGCGCGCCAAGAGCGATTTCCTGGCCAACATGAGCCACGAGATCCGCACGCCGATGAACGCGATCGTCGGCCTGACGCACCTGGGCCTGTCGAACGCCGATCCGTCGCGGCTGCGCGACTACCTGGTCAAGATCGACACCGCCGCCAAGTCGCTGCTGCAGATCGTCAACGACATCCTCGATTTCTCGAAGATCGAGGCCGGCAAGCTCTCGCTCGAATCCACGCCGTTCGATCTGTACGGGGTGCTCGACAACCTCTCGGGCATGCTCAACCTGCGCGCGGCGGAGAAGGGGCTCGAGCTGCTGTTCGCGGTCGAACCGGGCATCCAGTCGCAGCTCGTGGGCGACCCGCTGCGCCTGGGCCAGGTGCTGCTCAACCTCACCGGCAACGCGGTGAAGTTCACCGAGGGCGGACAGATCGTGGTGCGCGTGAAGACCGCCAAGAAGGGCAAGGACTTCGTGCGCCTGCGTTTCGAGGTCGCGGACACCGGCATCGGGCTGTCGCGCGAGCAGATCGATCGCCTGTTCGAATCCTTCTCGCAGGCCGACAGCTCCACCACGCGCCGCTACGGCGGCACCGGGCTGGGTCTTGCGATCTCGCAGCGCCTGGTGGACCTGATGGACGGCGAGATCACCGTCGAGAGCACGCCCGGCAAGGGCAGCACGTTCCAGTTCACCGCGCGCTTCGGGCTGGCGCCGTCGGCGGCCAGGCGCACGCCCACGCCACGCTCGCTGCGCGGCATGCGCGTGCTGGTGGTGGACGACAACATCACCGCGCAGTCGATCCTGCAGGCGTATCTCGAATCCTTCGGGTTCGAGGTCGAAACCGCCAATGACGGCCCGCGCGCGGTCGAGGCGATGCGGCGCGCGGGCGCGCAGGGCTACCGGCTGGTGCTGATGGACTGGCAGATGCCCGGCATGAACGGCATCGAGGCGGCGCGTCGCGTGCGCGAGGCGGCATCGTCCGAGCAGCCCACGGTGATCATCATGGTCACCGCCTTCGGTCGCGAGGAGGTGGAGCGCCAGGCGCTGTCGGCCGGGCTCGACGGATTTCTGATCAAGCCGGTGAACCCGTCGGTGCTGCTCGACACGATCCTCAACGCCTTCGGCAAGGAGGCCGTGCTCGAACCGGCGTCCGCCGCGACCGAGGCCGCTCCGGCCGCCGCGGCCTCGCTCGCCGGGCTGCGCGTGCTGCTGGTCGAGGACAACGAGATCAACCAGGAAGTGGCGACCGAACTGCTGCAGCGCGCCGGCGTGGTGGTGGACCTGGCGCGCAACGGCCGCGAGGCGGTCGAGCGTGCTTCGCGGTCCGAATACGACGTGGTGCTGATGGACGTGCAGATGCCGGTCATGGATGGCCTGGAGGCGACGCGCCGCATCCGCGCGCTGGATTCGTCGAGCGCGTCGGTGCCGATCATCGCGATGACCGCCAACGCGATGGCCGAGGACCGCCAGCGCTGCCTCGACGCCGGCATGAACGATCACCTCGGCAAGCCGGTGGACGTGCTGCGCCTGCATGCGCTGCTCGCGACGTGGTCGCGACGCGCACGAGAAGTCGCGGCGCCGGTCGTCGTCGAACCTGCGCCGGCGCCGGCGCCGGCGCCGGCGAGCGAGCCCGACTTCGATTTCGATCACGCGATCCGCCTGATGGGCGACAGTCGCGCGCTGTGGGAGAAGCTCGCGCGCCGCTATCGCGAAACCTCGGCGGTGGGCGATCAGATCGGCGCATCGCTCGCGGGCGGCGATCGCGAAGGCGCGCGCCGCAACGCGCACACGCTCAAGGGCGTGGCCGCGACGCTGGGTCTGCTCGCGCTGCGTCGCGCGGCGCACGCGATGGAGCAGACGCTGTCCGGCGAAAAACGCGACGTCGCGTTCGAACTCGATGCCCTGCGCAGTGAAGACGAGACAGCACGCCGCGTGATCGGTCAGCATCTGCCCTCCTGAACGGAGGTGGACGTGACGACCCGCATCGCGGTGGTGGACGACGACGCGCTCGTGCGCGAGGTCGTGGTCGAGTACCTGGGCACGCAGGGTTTCGAGATCCTGAGCCTCGACGGCGGTCCGGCACTGCGCGCGGCCTTCGCCGCGACGCCGCCCGACTGCGTGATCCTGGACCTGGTGATGCCAGGCGAGGACGGGCTGAGCGTGCTGCGCTGGCTGCGCAGCGGCGGTTCGGACGTGCCGGTGATCATGCTCACCAGCGCCGACGGCACCGCCGATCGCGTCGTCGGCCTGGAACTCGGTGCCGACGATTACGTCGCCAAGCCGGCCGACCTGCGCGAACTGCTGGCGCGCGTGCGCAGCGTGCTGCGTCGCCGGATCGCCGCGCCCGCGGCGGCGCCGGTCCCGATCGTCTCGGCCGCGCCCTCGGAACGACGCGCGGCCCCGGGGGAGGCCTGGTTCGGTCGCTGGCGGCTGGATCGTTCGCGCCGGCGCATGGTCGATTCGTCGGGCGAGGTGCTGCCGGTCACCGGGGCCGAATTCGGGCTGCTGTGCGTGTTCGCGGACCACCCGAACGTGGTGCTATCGCGCGAAAAGCTGCTGGAACTGTCGGGCACCGACCCGGCCGAGGTGTTCGACCGGGCGATCGACCTGCGCATCACGCGCCTGCGCCGCAAGATCGAGCCCGTGCCCGGCGATCCGACCGTGATCCGCACCGTGCGCGGGCACGGTGGCGGTTACGAATACATCCCGTCGGACGGCCCCAACTACGGGCGGTAGGCGGGAAAGCTGCCGCGAAGCGTCCGCGCATCCCGCCGACGCGTCTGCATCCCGGCGGGATGCGCGGCCTTTGGCCGCTTTCCCGCCCTACCGGGGGACAGGTCGGTCGCAGCGGTCGGATGGCCCGGTTTCGGCTGGAATTTCCCAAGCGAATCGCTACAATACGCGCCCTTTCGCGGCCGCCCGGCGGCGAAGACTTCAGGATTCAACAGCATGGTTACGATTCGTCTGGCCCGCGCGGGCGCCAAGAAGCGCCCCTTCTACCACGTGGTGGCGACCGAGAAGCGCAACGCGCGCGATGGCCGTTTCATCGAGCGCATCGGCTTCTACAACCCGTCCGCGAAAGGCGCCGAGAAGAAGCTGGTGCTGGACAAGGCCAAGCTCGAGTCCTGGAAGAGCAAGGGCGCGCAGGTGTCGGAGCGCGTGACCTACCTGGCCACGACGCTGCCGGCCGACGTTCCCGCCGCGGCCTGAACCCGATGAGTCACCGGCTGACGCTCGGACGCGTCGCCGGGGTGTACGGCGTCAAGGGCTGGGTCAAGCTGCAATCGTTCACCCGGCCCGCCGACAACCTCCTGGAGTACCGCGACGTCTGGATCGTCGATGGCAATGACGCCACCGATGGGTTCGAGGCCAAGCTGACGGAGGGCAGGATTCACGGCGGCACGCTGGTCGCCCGGCTCACCGGTCCCGATCGACAGGTGATCGAAGACCGCGATGTCGCGGCGGCGATGATCGGACGGGAAATCCAGGTCGATCGCAGCCGCTTGCCGAAGCCGGACGAGGGCGAGTTCTACTGGTTCGATCTCGTCGGGCTGGCGGTACGAAACGAAGAAGGCGTGATGCTGGGCAAGGTCGAGAGCCTGACCAGCAACGGCGCACAGGATGTGCTGGTGGTGCAGGACGGCGAGACCGAGCGGCTGATCCCGTTCGTGCAGGGCCCGATCATCCGGTCGGTGAACCTGGAAACGAACGAGATCGTCGCGGACTGGCAGCCGGACTATTGAGGTACCGGAAGCGCGGACGATGAAGATCGAGGTCGTCACGCTGTTCCCGGAGCTGGTGGAAGTGGTGACGCGGCACGGCATGCCGCGGGTGGCGGTGGATCAGGGTGCGCTGCAGCTGGGTTGCACCAATCCGCGCGACTTCGCGAGCAACCGCTGGCGCAAGGTCGACGAACGGCCTTTCGGCGGCGGGCCCGGCATGG
This sequence comes from Panacagrimonas sp., assembly GCF_020697055.1. Classification (GTDB taxonomy): domain Bacteria; phylum Pseudomonadota; class Gammaproteobacteria; order Nevskiales; family Nevskiaceae; genus Panacagrimonas. The sequence goes on from NZ_JAJFBP010000024.1 coordinate 77,936, forward strand.
TGATGCAGGCCGAGCCGACGGCGCAGGCGATCGAGCACGCGAAGGCGGCGCTCGGGCCGGCGACCAAGGTGCTGATGATGTCGCCGCAGGGCGAGCGGATGGACCAGCGATGGTTCGAGCGCCTGGCCCGCGAAGACGGATTGGTGGTGTTGTGCGGGCGGTACGAAGGCGTCGACGAGCGCCTCGTTGCCGGCACGGTGGACGTGGAGCTGTCGCTGGGTGATTTCGTCCTCTCCGGAGGCGAGCTCGCGGCGATGGTGCTGATCGACGGCATCGCGCGGCTGCTGCCGGGGGTGCTGGGTCATGCGGAATCGGCGGGACAGGATTCGTTCTCGGTGGAGACCGGCCTGCTCGACCATCCGCACTACTCGCGGCCCGAGGTGTGGCGCGGTGAAGCGGTACCGGACGTTTTGATGAGCGGCAACCACGCGGCATTGGCGCGGTGGCGGCTCAAGCAGGCACTGGGGCGGACGTGGTTGCGTCGCCCGGACCTGCTGGACAAGTTGGAACTGGATGCGGAACAGCAGACCCTGCTCCGCGAATTCGTGGCAGAGCAGACGACGAAGGTGGGTGGAACATCATGAGCAACGCGAACAAGATCATTCAGGCGGTCGAAGCCGCACAGATGAAGAAGAACCTGCCGCCGTTCAATCCCGGCGACACGGTCGAGGTCAAGGTCAAGGTCAAGGAAGGCGAGCGTGAGCGCCTGCAGGCGTTCGAAGGCGTCGTCGTGGCCAAGCGCAACCGCGGCCTGAACTCCGCGTTCACGGTGCGCAAGGTCGCCCACGGCGAAGGCTGCGAGCGCACCTTCCAGACGCACAGCCCGCAGGTCGCGGAGATCGCGGTGAAGCGTCGCGGCGACGTCGCGCGCGCCAAGCTCTACTACCTGCGCGATCGCGCCGGCAAGTCGGCGCGCATCAAGGAAAAGCTGGACTGATCGGCGCGCCGCGCGCCGATCGCGCGGCGTTTCGAGCAGCACGCTGGAGGCCCGGACTGGATCCGGGCCTTCGTCGTTTCCGGGATCGGGACCTCGCTCCTTGATAAATGGCAAACGGGGATGTTTCAACACACCGGCACGAAAAGGGAGAAAGCCATGCGGCTCATCGTCGCGATCTGGTCGCGTCTTCGTTGGGGCTGGGCGGATGCGCCGCGCCGCTCACGTCTGCGCAGAAGCGCGAATTGGAGGGGTACAAGGTCAAGGGGATAGCGTTGTCCGAGAAGGATCCCGCCGCTGGCGCGTGGCTCGGGCTGCTGCCGGGAGGTGGATCGTTCTACACGCGGCACTACGGATTCGGCGCTCTCAACCTGCTTCTCTGGCCGTTCTCGATTCTGTGGGATCCCGTCAACGGCCATCAGAGCGCGAAGTACATCAACTACCAGGCCACCAAAGAGGCCGTGGACAAGCAGCGCACCGCGGAACACAAGGCGCTCGAGAACCAGTTGGTGCTCGGACAAGTGACGAACGCCGAATTCGTCGCGCGACGGCATGAGATCGATCTCAAGTACTCGCCGACCCAGAAAGTCGCTCCGGTTGCCGCCGAAGAGGCCACGGCGAATTGATCGTCACCGTCGGTGCGGTCGTCGCGATCAAGATCAATTCGCAGTGATCCTGCTTGCCCGCCGCTTTGCAGCAGCCCTAGTATCGGCGCCGGATCATTCGTTCGATCGGTCCGTCCGATTCAAAACCCTCTAGGGAGATTCCAATGAAGAAGCTGGTCACTGCTGCTGTTCTGCTCGTTGCGTCCTCGGCTGCGTTCGCCGAAGCCCCCGGTGGTCCGAACTGCGGCTGGGGCAACATGCTGTTCAACGGCGATTCGGGCATCGGCCCGCACTTCGGCGCCAGCACCACGAATGGCACCTCGGGCAATGCCACGTTCGGCATGACCTCGGGCACCAACGGCTGCTCGACCGACGGCAAGATCACCTACGGCGGCAAGGCGATGCTCAACACCATGCTCGACGAGTTCTCGGCCGACGTGGCCGTGGGCCAGGGTGATGCGCTGACGGCGGTGGCCGTGGCCTACGGTGTCGCCAAGGAAGACCGCGCGGCGTTCGCCTCGCTGGCGCACAGCAACTTCAGCACGCTGTTCCCGAGCGAGAACGTGACGGCCGAAGAAGTCGCCACCAACCTCGAGACGCTGATGAAGGGCGACGCGCAGCTGTCGAAGTACGTCATCTGATGAGCGTCGCGGCTGCCGCCGCGTGCTCGCGGCGGTAGTCGGAAGGTCCTCGGGCCCGGCATCGCAGGATGCCGGGCCTTTTCCTTTCCTGATGCCGTGAAGCGCACGCTCTTCCCGATCTTCGCCGCACTGCTCGCGCTGCTGCTGCCGCCGCCCGCTCCGGTGCACGCGGCCGACGATGCGTGGATCCAGGCGCAGGCACGTGAGCTCTGGCACAGCGACGGCTGGCGCAAGCTCGTGCATTACCGGCCCGGCAACTGGCCGGGGTCGTGGGTCAGCCAGGCCGACGACGCGCGTTTCTTCCTGGCGCCGGACGGGCGGACCGATCCGCGCGCCGAGATGCAGGCGACGCTGGCGGCGTTCGCCGCATCCGCCGAGCTCGGCAACGAACACGCGCAGTGCCGGTTCGTCGCGCGCCTGACCTGGCTGCGCGGGCAGCTCGATCTGGGGGAGCTGCCGCAGCCCGATTGCGTCGAGTACCGCGAATTCCGCGACCTGGTGCAGGCCACGCACGCGGTGCTGGTGTTTCCGTCCTACTACCTCAACAGCCCCTCGTCGATGTTCGGCCACACGCTGCTGCGGCTCGATCGCGGCGAGGCCGACGGCGGGTCGGAGTACCTGTCGTTCGCGGTCAACTTCGGCGCGCTGGTCGACAAGAACGACAACGGCCTGTTCTACGCGTTTCGCGGACTGACCGGCGGCTATCGCGGCCAGTTCGAGGTCGACCAGTACTTCAAGAAGATCCGCGAGTACAACCGCGACGAGAACCGTGACATCTGGGAGTACCCGCTCGATCTGAACCCCGAGGAGATCGAGCGCCTGATCCAGCATCTGTGGGAATTGCGGCGCATCAACTTCGCCTACTACTTCTTCGACGAAAACTGCTCGTACCGGCTGCTCGAGCTGCTCGAGGTCGCGCGTCCCGGCATAGGACTCACGCAGAACTTCGGCATCACCGCCATTCCGATCGACACGGTGCGCGCGGTGCAGGGCGCCGGCCTGGTGCAGGACAAGCGCTTTCGTCCGGCGCAGGGCACGGTGCTCAAGGGTCGGCTCGACACGCTGCCGAGTGAACTGCATCCGATGGTCGTTGCGTTGAGCGAGTCGACCGAACTGCTGGACGATCCGGCGATGCAGGCGCTGGATCCGGCCACGCGCGTGCAGGTGATCGACGCGGCGTACAAGTACCTGCGCTATTCGCGCACGGGCGAGGCGCGGGACGCCGATACGACGCAGCGCAGCTTTCGCCTGCTGCAGGCCCTGCAGCAGCACGCGGCCGAACTCCCGCCGACCGCGCCGCTGTTCGATCCGGCCGCGTCACCGGATCTCAGTCACGGCAGCCGGCGGTTGTCGATGGGCGCCTGGCACGAGGAGGGTCTCGATTACCTGACCCTGGGACTGCGCATGGCGCTGCACAGCCAGCAGGAGAACCGGATCGGTTTTCCTGCGGGCGCCCATATCAACATCGGCAATCTGGACGTGCGCATCGACGAGGACGGCGAGGTCGACATCGAACGTCTCGACTTCGTCGACATCCTGTCGTTGAGCCCGCGCGACCGGTTCTTCAAGCCGCTGTCGTGGGGCGTGGTCACCGGCATCGAGCGCCAGTGGACCGATGGGCGCGAACACCGGGTGGCGCAGATCAACGGCGGCGCCGGCGCCACGCGCACGCTGTGGGCGGACAACCGCATCTATGGCCTGGTCACCGGCCGGCTCGAGCACAACCACGGATTCGACGATCCGCTTCAGCCCGCCGCGGGCGTGCGCGGCGGCCTGCTGATGGACGGCGGTCCCTTCATCTTCCATTGGGAGACCGGCGTCGAGAAATTCGCCAACGGCCAGACCCGCGCGCGCGTCGACCTGCGTCAGAACCTGCGTCTGTCACGCAACCAGGCGCTGCATCTGGAACTGCAGTGGAGCGATCAGCGATCCGACGAGGCACTCGCGGTCGGCCTGCGCTACCAGTACTACTACTGACCATGGCGATGCTCCGGTCGCGCTGGCTCGAGTTGCTCGCGCCGTTGTTCCTGGGCGTGACCCTTTGCGGCTGCACCTCCGTGTTCCTGCAACCGGATCACGTGCGGCACTTCCCCGATCGCAACCTTGCGACGCCTGCCGATGACGTCTGGATCACGGCTGCCGATGGGAGCCGCCTGCATGCGCTGTTCCTGCCGGCGCAGCGCGAGCCGCGGGCCGCGGTGTTGTTCCTGCACGGCAACGCAGAGAACGTCAGTTCCCACGTCTACGCGGTGAACTGGCTGCCGGCAGAGGGTTACAGCGTCCTGGCGCTCGACTATCGCGGCTATGGACGCTCGGAGGGCGCGGCCGGTGTGGATGCGATCCACGAGGATGCGCAATCGGCTCTCGAATGGCTCGCCGCGCGCGAGCCCGGCCGCGATGCGCCGCTGATCGTGTACGGACAGAGCCTCGGCGGATCCGTGGCGCTGCGCCTGGCGGCCGCGACGCCGCTGCGCGACCGCATCGTCGCGGTCGTCGCGGAAAGCGCCTTTGCCAGCTATCGCGGCATCGCGCGCGAAAAGCTCGCGCAGGCCTGGCTGACGTGGCCGCTGCAATGGCCGCTGTCGTTGCTGATCTCGGATCGTCGATCGGCGATCGACGTCGTCGATCGGATCAGTCCGATTCCGCTGCTGCTGATCCACGGACAGCGCGACACGATCGTCGATGCCGCCCATTCGCAGCGGCTCTATGACGCCGCGCGCGATCCCAAGGCGTTGTGGCTCATTCCGGAAGGGCGCCACATCGACGCCGCCCGCCGCGACCCGACGCGCGCCCGGCTGCTCGCTTTTTTCGACGGCGCCCGCCGCCGGAGCGCGGCGGGCGCGCCGCGCTGATCAGCACAATCCGCCGTTGACGGCGATGACCTGTCGCGTCAGATAGCTCGCGCCGTCGGACATCAGGAACGCGACGACGCTCGCGACTTCCTCGGGTTCGCCCACGCGGCGCGCCGGAATGGCCTTCACCACCTCGTCGAGCGCGACGTCCTGGATCATGTCGGTGCGGATCGGTCCCGGCGCAACGCAGTTGACCGTGATGTTGCGGCTGGCGAGCTCCACCGCCAGCGCCTTGGTCGCGCCGATGATGCCCGCCTTGGCCGCGCTGTAATTGACCTGGCCGCGATTGCCGACGAGTCCCGAGACCGACGCGAGCGTGACGATCCGTCCCGGCGCGCGTCGACGGATCATCGGCATCGTCAGCGGCTGCAGCACGTTGTAGAAGCCGTCGAGGTTGGTGCGCAGGACCTGGTCCCAGTCCTCGCCGGTGAGCGCGGGAAACGCGCCGTCGCGGGCCAGGCCCGCATTGCAGACCACGCCGTAGGGCGCGCCGTGTGCCTCGATCTCGCGCGTGATGGCGTCGAGCGCGGCGCTGCGGTCGGCGATGTCGAAGCAGATCGCGTGCGCCTCGACACCCAGGGCCGCCGCCTCCGCGACCGAGCGGGTCAGCGCGTCGGAGTCCGAACGTCCGTGCAGCGTCAGGTCGAAGCCGTCGCGTGCGAGCTGCAGCGCGATCGCACGGCCGATGCCGCGGCTCGAACCGGTGACCAGGATGCGGCGCTTCGTCGTCGTGTCACGGGGCGTCATGGCGGCGGGTCAGGATTTCGAGGCTGTAGCGTTCACGGTAGTTGGAGACCCACAACGTGCCGTTCCAGGGATCGTCGCCAGCGTAATGCACCTCCGCCACGAGCTGGCGTTCGTGGTGGAGCCGGCGCGTGCGTTTGGAGGCCTGCTGCGTGCTCCAGGCGCTGCCGCGCTGCGCCTCCTGCAGCAACTCGATCGGCCACAGCGCGAGCTGGATGTCGGCGGCGATGCGCGCACCGTCGACCGGTCCGGACTCGCCTTCCAGCCGGATCGCGCCGTTGGCATCGACCTCCAGCGTGACCAGGCGCTGACCGGTGATCGACACGCACGCCGCTTTCCAGCCGCCGGGCGCGAACTCGAGCGCGCATTGCAGCGTCAGCGAGCGCTCGCCCGTCGCGACGAGCAGGGTCTGCGTGGCGGAAGCCGGCAGCGACGGTGCGATCGGCGCCAACGGGGGCAGGGGACCGGACGGCATGCCCGGGCGCAGCGCGGCGCAACCGGTCAGCGCCATCGCGAGCGCAAGGCCACCTGCGGCGCGGATCCTCATGCGTCCTCCTCGACGCCCTGCGGGCCGAGCCACACGGCCAGCACGAACACCAGCGCGATCCCCGCCGCGAGCGTCAGGCCCATCGACCGAACGAACGGCGTTGCACTGAGCGACAGCAGGCCGAACGAGATCCAGGTGGTGAAGGCCGACAGGCCGATCGCAAGCAGCACCGTGGGCTGCGTGCGCCGGCCCTCGCGCAGAAAGATCGCGTAATCGACGCCCATGCCCAGCACCAGCAGCAGCGCCAGCAGGTTGAAGAGATTCAGCGGACTGCCGATCCAGCCGAGCAGGCCCAGCGTCAGCAGCGCGGCGCCCGCCGGCGGCAGCAGGATCACCAGCGCGTCGCGCGCGCCGTAGCGCAGCGCCAGGGCGAGGTAGATCAGCACGTACACGGCCACGATTCCCAGGCTGGCGGTGACGCGATGATCGCGCAGCAGCGCAGAGACGTCCGCGACGCGATCGACCAGCACGACGCCTTCGGCTCCGGCGACGGCCGATCGCAGGCGCTCGGCATCGCGTACGGCGTCGAGCATCACCACGCCGGCCGGACCGCCGCCGACGTCGTCGAACCAGAGCTCGCGCAGCGGCCCGGACGCCGCCATCGATTTCCACCTCGGGACATCCAGGACGGGCGCGTCCGCGTCGACCGTGCTGAGACGACGCGTCGTGGCCGGATCCGCGCCGAGCTCCGACAGCAGGCGCGTGGCGAGGCCGTTCTCGCCGTAGACGTGGCGTTGCTGCAGCTGTCGATCCGCCTGCTGCCGGGCGCGCGACGGCAGGCCGCGGGTCACACCGATGGCATCACCGACATCGCCGGCTGCGAGCAGTGGCGCGAGGCGATCGCGCAGCGCCTCTTCGCGTTGCAGCACCTGCTCGGCGTCCGCGCCGCGGACGATCAGGAAGCGGCTGTCGAGCGACGTATCCAGCAGGCGCTGGCCCTCCCGTTCGGCCGCGACGAGGTCGGCCGGCGGTGCGTGCATCAGGCGTACGTCGTCGACCGGACGCAGTTGCGCGATCCCGCCTGCAGCGAACGCGATCAGGATTGCAGCCGCCAGCAGGTGACGGCGATCGCGGCGGAAGTGCAGCGGCGATCGGCCCAGGCGACGTGCCCATCGCAGCGCCCAGGGTTCGCGCACGCCGTTGTCGCGCGCCAGCAGCGGAAACAGGCACAGCACGCAGGCGCAGGCGGTGGCCAGGCCCACCACCGAGAACAGCGCCATCTGGCGCACGCCCGGCAACGGCGCCAGCAGCAGCGTCGCGTATCCCGCCACCGCGGCGAGATGACCTATCAGGATCGACGGTCCGACGTGGCGCAACGCCTCGCGTCCGCTCCACGGACTGGACGATCGGAACTGGTCGGAGAAGAAGTGCAGTGCGTAGTCCACCGCCACGCCCACCAGCGTCGTGCCGAACACCAGCGTGATCAGGTGCACGCGGCCGAAGACGACCTGGCATGCGGTGAGCCCCGCGATCACGCCCAGGCCCAGCGAGACCACGCTCAGCAGCAGGGGGCGGATCGATCGGAACGTGGCGAGGATCAACCCCACCACCGCGAGCGTCGACAGGCTGCCGAACAGGCTCATTTCGCGCTGGGCCTGGCGCGCCGCCCATGCGGCGTGCAGCCCCACGCCCCAGGCCACGGTGCGCGCGCGCGGGGCGCGTTGCGCCAGCGCGTCGGTCGCCGATTCCAGCGCCGACGTCAACGCGCGCTGCGTTTCCATCGAGAACGGGCTGCCGCGCAGACGCCCCTGCACCAGCACCCAGTGCATCCCGCCGTCGACCACCACCGCCATGCCCTGCCGGAGTTCGGTCGTGCGCCGGGCGCCCGCGCCCGCGCCCGCGCCCGCGAGCAGAAAATCCGACAGCAGGCCCAGCGGATCCTCGTCGATCGGGAGCGGGCGGAGCATCGACTGCAGCGAATGCAGTGAGTGCACGGCCTGGTCATGCAGCGGCGCCAGTTCGCCGCGCTCGAGCATCCGTCGGTGTTGCTCCGACAGCAGTCCGGTGCGGTACGGCAGGTATTCGCGGGCGGCGGCGACCGGAGATGTCCTGATCTGATCGTCCACGTGCTCGAACACGCCTGACGCACGCAGGTCCTGCGCGAAGCCGCGCGCCGCCGATAGCGCGACATCCGCGTCCGGCGCACCCACCAGCACGCTGAGCCGACGGGCGACACGCGCGGCGACCTCGTCGCGGATCCGCCGCACGCCGTCGTCCTGCGCCGCGTCGGGAAGCAGCGCGAGCAGGTCGGACTGGAATTCGAATCCGCGCGAGACCTGGAAGCCGAAGTACAGCAGCAGTCCCGACAGGGCGAGCGCGCACAGCACGAACCGCAGGCGCGTGGCGTCGCGCATCAGGGCTCGAACGGTGCCAGGTCCCGGGGTGTCGCCGGTCCCCCGGCGGTCGTCACGTCACGGAACGTGATCTCGGTGCGATCGCCGCGCGCATCGCGCAGCTCGATGTGCTCGAGCGTGGCGCGACCGCTGATCGTCATCCGCTCCGCGAAATCCGCGACGCCCGGGTCGCGCGGCCGCAGCCCCAGGATCCAGCCTGCCGAGCGTGCGGAGGTGAACATCTCGAAGCGCGACTCGAGCGCCGCGACGTCCAGATCGAGCATCGAGAGCAGCACACCCGAGAGGACCCGCAGTGCGGCGGCGGGCGCCGGCCCAGCCTGGCCGTCGCCGCTGCGCATGCCGTTGCGGTCGAACACCGACGTGGAATCGAACGGTTCGAGCACGCGCCAGACGATGCCGGTGCCGCGCACGAACAGCATCTCGCCGGAAGACGTCAGCGGGTGGCCGAAGCCGGACAGATGTCGCGCCTGTTCGAAGCGCGCGCGCACGACCGTCGCGCGTCGCAGCACGCCGATGGGTTCGGACAGCGCCTGCTCCACGGTCGTGCGATCGGCGGGCCGGTCGAACAGTTCGGCCGCGCCGGCGCCCGTCGCAGCGTTGGCGAGCAACAGCAGCGCGAACAGGCGCATCTTCAAGGCGCCAGTCCGAGACGTTCGAACAGCACCGCGGGCGATCGCAGGCACATCGTGCCGGTCTTGCGGTCGACCGCGACCTGGTCGGTGCGAGCGGTGCAGATCCGCTCGCCTGTGGCGAGGTCGAAGATCCGGTACCCGATGCGCAGGCGGTACTCCCATTCTTCCAGCGTGGCGCGCACGCGCAGCCGCTGGGCGAAAACCGCGGGCTTCACGAAGCGGGTGTGCAGGTCGATCACCGGCCAGGAGTAGCCGGACTCGAGCATCCGGTCGTAGTTGTAGTCGAACGATTGGAGCAGCGTGCAGCGCGCGATCTCGAGGTACTTCGCGTAGTGGCCGTGCCAGACGATGCCGACGGGATCGAGGTCGTGGAAGGGCACCTCGATGACGACCTCGGCGTGACGTCCCTGCGTCATGGCGCGGGCGGTGCCGGACGGCGGAGGAGCTGGGGCACGCGCAGCAACATGCCCGCGAAGAGGCGGAAGTGCATGCGCGTGATGCGCACGTTGTCGCGAAACAGCGCGAAGTGCGAAACGCCGTCGGTCGGGTAGCGCACCGGCGTCGGCACGCCGATCACGTCCGATCCTCGCCAGTACAGCCGGACCATGATCTCGGTGTCGAAGTCCATCCGATCGCCGACGGTCTGCGTGCGCCACACGTCGAGACTGGCGGCCAGCGGGTAGACGCGAAAGCCGCACATCGAATCCGGGATCGAGCGCGACAGCGTGTGCAGGCACACGAGCCGGTTCGAGAACGAGCGTCCGTACAGGCGCGATCGCGGAATGCTGGCGTCGAATCGCGGCGAGCCGGTCACCAGCGCGGCAGGATCGTTGCGGGAGGCCTCGAGCAGGCGCGGGATGTCGGCCGGTTCGTGCTGTCCGTCCGCGTCGATCTGGACGGCGTGCGTGTGACCGTCGGCGATCGCGGCTTCGAAACCGGTGCGCACCGCCGCACCCTTGCCGCCATTGCGCGCGCGACGCAGCAGCCGCAGCCACGTCGACTCCGCGCGCTCCAGCGCATCCAGCACCGGCGCGCTCTGCTCGCCGCTGCCGTCGTCGACGATGTACGTGCGCAGCCCGAACGGCCGCAGGCGCGCCACCAGTGCGGCGATGGCGTGTTCGTGCCGATAGAACGGGATGACGATGCACGGAACGTACGACGGTCGTGGCGCCGCTTCTGCGGGCAACGGGGCCTGGTGTCGGACGATGGCGGCCGAATCGGCGTTCACGCCATGACGGGACGATCTGGGAGCGGGCCGCCGCAGTATATCGGGACCGCTGTCGCGATCCTCACGTGCGCGGTTCGTCCACGTTCGACGGCATCCAGTACGAGTACCAGTTGAACCAGTTGTACGGCACCGTGCGCAGGTGGTGTTCCATGCGATCGGCGTAACGCTGCGCGCAGGCCTGCAGGGCTTCTTCGCGGCGCTCGCGCGGCAGCTCGATGCGTTCGGCGAATCGTTCCAGGTGGCATTCGTAGCGACCACCGCCCAGATAAAGTCCGAAGCCCAGGTAGACCGGGCATCCGAGCACCGACGCCAGCGCCCATGGCGATATCGGCAGCTGCGCGCGATCGCCGAGGAATCGCACGGTCACGCCGCGCTCGGCCGCGCGCATCCGATCGCCCATCAGGCCTACGACTTCGCCGCGTGCCAGGGCCTCGCGCATCGCCAGCACCAGCGCCGGTCCGCCGTCGGACACATCGATGACGCGGCTCGCCAGATCCGGATCGAGCGATTCGAGCAGATCGGTCACCGCGGCGTTGTGCCGCCGATCCATCACGATCCGGATCGGCAGCCGCACCTGGCGCGCGGTCGGCACGCGCAAGGCCTCGAAGCTGCCGATGTGCGACATGATCACGAGGCAGCCGTGCTCGGATTCCACGTCGCGCGTCCTGGCGTCGGCATGCCAGGCGAGCTGCAGTCCGCCGCTGTCGAGCAGCAGGAAGGCGCGGTCGAGCGCGCACGCCGCGAAGGTGTGGAGGTGGCGCAGCCGTTCGGACCACGTGGGCGCACGCCCGAGCACGCGGCGCAGGTAGTCGGTCGATGCCGCACGGACCGGACCGCCACGAAGCAGGAAGTACAGCGCCACGATCAGCAGGATGATCTGGGAGAGGCGGCGACCCAGCAGGCGCGCGGTCGCGATCATCAGACGCACGCCGCGATGCGTGCCGCGCTCGGCCTGCTGCTGCCACGCGGGCGGGGCGGCGCCGGGGGTTGCCACGGTCACACTCCCCGGATCGTGCGAGTCCACGAGAGAACCGTCCTCAGCCGGAGAGGAATGCGCGCCGGAAGCGCTGGAAGCGCAGCCAGCGCAACGGCTGGGTCAGGCAGTGCCAGTAGTACACGAGCTTGAAGTTGCGCAGGTGCTCGCGCATCAGCGCGAGCGAATTTCCGAACACGTCGCCACTGAGCAGCGAGATCACGGCGCGCTTGCACATCACGGCACGCGGCGCGGCGATCTTGTGGTCCGGCATCATGATCAGGTCGCGCATGATCGGGTTGGGCATCCGGTTGATCAGCCAGATGAACTGCTCCATCGCCTGATCGACGTAGCCCGCATGCTCGCGCATCAGTTCGTCCTCGAGCGCCGGTGCATCGAGCACGCGATGCACGCGGTCGGCCGCGGATGCCGCGCCCTCCATCGCCAGCAGCACGCCCGTGGAGAACAGCGGGTCGACGAAGCCGTAGGCGTCGCCGACCAGCACGTAACCCGGTCCGCCGATCCGGCTCGACTTGTAGCTGTAATTTCCTGTGGCGGTGATCTCGGCGACGCGCCGGGCGCCCGTCAGCCGACGCGCGAGGTCCGGGGCCATGGCCACGGTGTCGTCGAAGAAGCGCTCGATCGGTCCAGTACGGGTTTTCAGGTATTGCGGCCAGCAGACCGCGCCGATGCTGGTGATGTCCCCGGCCAGCGGGATTGCCCAGAACCACCCGTGCGCGAACCAGTAGAGCTGGATGTTGCCGGCATCCGGTCCCGTGCTGCGCGGGACGCCCGCGTAGTGCGTGAACATCGCGGCGCTCGTGTGGTCCGGATTGGCCACCTTCCAGCCCATGCGGCCGGCGAAGAAGGTGTCGCGCCCGCTGGCATCGACGACGTAGCGCGCTCGCCATCGTCGTGGACCGCCCGCGTGGCGCGCTTCCAGCGTCCATACGCCGGTGGCGGGGTCGCGCATCGCCCCGGTCACCTCGCAGCCCTGCATCACGTCGACGCCGCACTCGGCCGCCCGCGTGATCAGCAGCTCGTCGAATTCGGCACGCGCGACATGAAAGGCCGAAGGCAGGCTCTCGTCGAACGCCCTGGCGAACCAGAACGTCTGCGTCCGGCCGTGGTACTGCGAGACGAAATCGGCGCCGAACTTGGGCACGCCGATTCGCGCGATGTCCTCGAGGACGCCGAGCCTTCGAAACAGCGGCACCGACTGCGGCAGCAGCGACTCTCCGATGTGGAATCGCGGGTGCACGTCCTTGTCGGCGAGCGTGACGCGTCGCCCCTGCATCGCGAGCAGCGTGGCGACCGTGGATCCGGCCGGTCCGCCGCCGATCACGAAGACGTCCGACACCGGTTCGGTCAGGTCCTGGGACATCGATCCTTCCAACGCAGACGATTCGGGAGCGCCCGATGCGACAGGTGCACGGTGCTGCGGATCGTGAGCCTATCACCGGGATCGAGCGCTTCCAGACCGTCGTGCTCGGGCGAATTGCAAGACCGCCGAAGTCCCGGTCGGGCGTCAGACCTTCATGCGAAAATCCGCCCGTCATGTCCGGAGTTCGATTCGATGTCGATGTCGATGGCCTCAGCCGAAGAGCTTGCGTTGGCGCAGTTGCTCGTGGGCGTCCTGAACCTGGACCCGCCACCGGAGCCGCTCGACCCTGACGCCCCGCTGTTCGGCACCGGGCCGGGCAGCTGGGGGCTGGACTCCATCGACGCGCTCGAGATCGCGCTCGCGGTGCAGAAGCAGTACGGCGTCGAGCTGCGTTCCGACGATCCCGGTGTCCGCGAGGCCTTCGCCTCGGTGGCGCGTCTGAGTGCCTATGTCGAGCAGCAGCGGCGGTAGGCGATGAAGGGGGTCATCGCCCTGCTGGTCATCGCGTATGCCGCGCTGTCACACGCCGCCCTGCGCAGCGACGCCGTGGTGCTGCAGGTCCTTGCGCTCGGCGCACTGGTGGCGATCCCGCTGCTGGCCGCGCTCGGTGCCGGCCACCGATGGGTCTGGGTCTGCGTGCCGCCGTGCGCGGCGATCATCGGCCTCGTCGTCGCGTTCGATGCCGGCCGTTTCGTGCTCAAGCTGCCGGCGCTGCTGGTACCCGCGTTCCTGTTCGCGGTGTTCGGGGCGTCGCTGCGGCCTGGGCGGACCGCGCTGATCACGCGGATCGCCACGGCTGCGCGTCCTTCGATCAGCGTGCAGATCGTGCGCCACACGCGGCGTCTCACCGCGCTGTGGACGCTGCTGTTCGCCGCGATGGTCGTCGCGTCGGTCGTGCTGCTGCTGCTCGGGCGGACGGACTGGTGGTCGTTGCAGACCAATCTGTTCAACTACCTCGCCTGCGCGGCCCTGTTCGTCGGTGACCACCTGTATCGCCGGTTCCGGTTCGCCGACGAACCTCAACCCGGCTTCATCGACTACCTGCGCGCCGCGTCCGGATATCGGCAATGGATGTGAACCGCGGGGCATGGCCGATCGCATGGCGCGGCCGCACCCCGATCGGTCGCGACCAGTTCGAGGCCGACATCGCCGCTGCGATGCGCACGATCGCGCCGGGTGCGCCGCTGCTGAACCTGTGTCGCGACCGGTATCTCTTTGCGGTGGCGTTCATGGCGATCTGCCATCGCGGCGGAACCAACGTGCTGCCGCCCAATGAAGCGCCCGAGGTCATCGACCAGCTGTCGCGCGAGGCCGCGGGCGTGATCGACGATCGCGTGTCGGAACTTCTCGGGGAAAAGGATCGTCGCGGCGCGGTGCTGGGTCGCATCGAGCCGCAGCATCCGGCGGCCATCGTCCATACCTCCGGTACCACCGGATCGCCGCGGTCGCTGGTCAAGACCTGGCACATGCTCCAGAGCGCGGCAGAAGCGAGCCTGCCCGCCATCTTTCCCGAACGCTGCCACGTGGTGGCGACGGTGCCGCCGCAGCACATGTACGGTTTCGAGCATGGCGTGATGAACGCGCTGATGGGTTACGCGTCGATCCATCCGGGGCGTCCGTTCTTCCCTGTCGACGTCGCCGGCGCGCTCGAGCAGCTGCCGCCACCGCGCGCGCTGGTGACGACGCCTTTCCACCTGCGATCGTTGATCGCCGCGGACGTCGTGCTGCCGGCGCTGTCGCGCGTGATTTCGGCCACCGCGCCGCTGGGCGCGGACACGGCGCGGGTCATCGAGGCGCGCTGGGGCTGCGAGGTGCACGAGGTGTACGGGCTGAGCGAGGCGGGGTCGATCGCGACGCGCCGCCCGTCGCTCGACCTGCTATGGCGCGCGTTCCCCGGCCTGCGGGTGACGGCCGACGATTCGGGAGCGCGCGTGTCGGCGCCCTACCTGGCGCAGGACGAGCCGCTGCCCGACCTGATCCGCGTCGACCCGGACGGCCGATTCGAACTGCTGGGCCGTCATGCGGATCTGGTCAAGGTCGGCGGCAAGCGTGCGTCGCTGACCCATCTGAATGAATGCCTGCGCGCAATTCCCGGCGTCGAGGACGGCGTGATCTTCACGCCCGGCACGCCGGAGGGCGGTCGACCCGCCGCGCTGGTGGTGGCACCGGGTCTGTCGACCGGCCAGATCCTGGCGATGCTTGCGCGCCACGTCGATCCGGTGTTCCTGCCGCGGCCGCTGCGCCTGGTGCCGCGACTGCCGCGCAACGCGGTCGGCAAGCTGCCGCGCGAGGAACTGCTGCGGTTGCTGGGCACCCGGGAGCCGTCGCGTGGATGAGCACTCGCACCCGTGCCGCGTGCCGGCGGAGCACCCGGCGCTCGCGGGTCATTTCCCCGGCGCACCGGTGGTGCCGGGCGTGGTGCTGATCGAACTGGTCGCCGAAGCGATTCGCGCCGACCACGACACGATGGCGCTGCTGTCGATCCCATCGGTGAAGTTCTTCCGCCCGCTGCTGCCCGATCGTTCCTTCTCCATCGTGTACCGGGCGGCCGCAGCGGGGGCGTGGAGCTTCCGCTGCGAGGACGCGGACGGCGTCTACTGCAGCGGGTTGCTGCGATGCGGACCGGTGCCGACGTGAAGCCGATTCCGGTTTCGCACTACACGCTGACCAGCGCGCTGGGCCGCGGCCGGGCAGCCCAGCTGCAAGCGCTGCTCGACGAGCGCGGCGGGCTCACCGATCGGCCGTTCCGGCACTGCGAACTGGCGACGTGGACCGGGCAGGTCGACGGACTCGCTGTGCCGGTTGCCGCAGATCACCGCGCCTGGGACTGCCGCGCCAACCGGCTCGCCTCCGCGGCGCTGCAGCAGGACGGATTCGTCGAGGCGGTCGCGGCGTTGCGCCGTCGGTATGGCGCACGTCGGATCGGCCTGTTCGTCGGCACCAGCGCGGGCGGCGTGGAGGTCAGCGAAGCGGCCTACCGCGCGAGGGACCGGAGCGTGGACGCGCGCCTGGAGCCGCCGTTCGATGCGCGCGTGGCCAACACCTACACGCCGGCGGGGTACCTGCGCCAGCGCCTGGAACTCGAAGGCATCTGCATCGCGATCTCCACCGCGTGCACGTCCGCCGCCAAGGTGTTCGCGTCCGCGGCGCGGGCCATCGAGTGCGGCTGGTGCGATGCCGCGGTCGTGGCGGGCGTCGAGGCGCTGTGCATGAGCACGCTGTACGGCTTCAATTCGCTGCAGCTGCTGTCGCGGAATCCCTGCAGGCCCGCCGACCCGGCGCGCGACGGCCTGTCGATCGGCGAGGCCGCCGGGTTCGCGATCCTCGATCCGCGCGCCGACGCACCGCTGGCGCTGCTGGGGTATGGCGAGTCGAGCGACGCGCACCACATGTCGGCGCCCGATCCCGCAGGTCGGGGCGCGCGCCTGGCGATCGACGGCGCGCTGTCGAGAGCGGGTCTGACGGCGGACCGGATCGAGTACATCAACCTGCATGGCACCGCGACGCAGGCCAACGATCGCGCCGAGGATGCCGTGGTGGTGTCGTGCTTCGGCACCGGCACACCGTGCAGCTCCACCAAGGGCTGGACCGGCCACACGCTGGGCGCCGCGGGCATCGTCGAAGCGGTGCTCAGTTTGATCTGCATCGAGGACGGGCTGCTGCCGCGTTCGCTGAACACGACCCAGAAGGACCCGGCCCTGTCGGCCGACATCGTGATGCGCACGCGTCGTGCGCCGTTGCGTCACGTGCTGAGCAATTCCTTCGGCTTCGGTGGCAGCAACGTCTGCCTGGTGCTGGGCCGCCCATGACCGCGATCTTGTACGTCGACGGCATCGGACTGTCGGGCCCGGGGCTGGACGGCTGGGCGCAGGGCGCCGCGGTGCTGCGCGGCGAGCAGCCGTGGTCGTGGCGGGAGCCCGCGCCCCACGTCCCGCAACTGCTGCCGGCGAACGAGCGACGGCGTGCCACGGCGTCGGTGCGTCTGGCCTTTCGCGTGGCGGAGGAAGCCGTGGCGGCCGCGGGTCAGCCGGCGCTCGGAATGGCCTCGGTCTTCGCATCCGCCGACGCGGATTCGCCGATCCTGCATCGCACCTGCCTGGCGCTGGCCGACGCGCCGCAGACGCTGTCGCCGACCGACTTCCACAACTCGGTCCACAACGCCGCGCTCGGCTACTGGTCGATCGCCACCGGCTCGCGCCTGCCGTCGGTGAGCCTGTCGGCGGCCGATGCGAGTTTCGCCGCCGCGCTCGGCGAGTCGGTGACGCTCGCGCTGTCGGAATCGCTGCCGGTGCTGCTGGTGGCGTTCGACCTGCAGGGCCCGCCCTTCCTGGCGAACGTGCTCGAACACCGTTTCACCAACGCCGTGGCGCTGGTGCTCGGCGTGCGGCGCTCGGCGGCGTCGATCGCCGCGCTGGAGGTCGAACCGGCCGTCGGCGACCCCACGCGGATGTCGAACCCCGACCTGGAGAAGCTGCGATCCGACGGCACCGCGATGCGGGCGCTGCCGCTGCTCGAGCTGCTGTCGCTCGGGCGTCCCGGCCCGGTGTTCCTGGGCGGTCCTGGTTCCCTGGGCTTCCAGCTGACGGTGCTTCCGTGCTGACCCGCGCGCGGATCCTCGAGCTGCTGCCGCACCAGGGAGCCATGTGCCTGCTCGACGAAGTCGAGTCCTGGTCGACCGATGACATCCGCTGCGTGGCGACCCGCCATCGCGACCCGACGCACCCGCTGCGGCGCGGCGGCATGCTCGCCGCCGTGCACCTGATCGAGTACGCCGGACAGTGCGCGGCGCTTCATGGGGCGCTGGCGGCGTCCGCGGATGGCCGCCCACCGATCCCGGGCTTGCTGGCGGCGGTGCGGGACGTCGAACTGTTCGCGCGGCGCCTGGACGACATCGACGCCCCCATCGGTATCCGTGCGTCCCGCCTGCTGGGCGGACCCGGCGGCTTCATGTACGGCTTCGAGGCGACCGCGTCGGACCGCCTCCTCGGGCGGGGACGTTTCTCGGTGATCCTGCCGAAGCGCTCTTGAAAAGCGCCGTCGACCCACCACGCATCGCGGCAACATTCCAATCATCAGAGGGCGGCACATGAGCGCAGAGCGTCACACCTTCCAGGCCGAGACCAAGTCGCTGCTGCGGCTGATGATCCACTCGCTGTATTCGAACAAGGAGATCTTCCTGCGCGAGCTGATCTCCAACGCCTCGGATGCCTGCGACAAGCTGCGTTTCGAGGCGATTTCGCGTCCCGAACTGATCGGTGCGGATGAGCTCGCCGTGGAGATCGTCGCGGACAAGGAGGCCGGGACGCTGACGATCCGCGACAACGGCATCGGCATGTCACGCGAGGAAATGGTGCAGCACCTGGGCACGATCGCGCGCTCCGGCACGCGCGAGTTCATGAACAAGCTCACCGGCGACCAGGCCAAGGACGCGCAGCTGATCGGCCAGTTCGGCGTGGGCTTCTACTCGTCGTTCATCGTGGCCGACGAGGTCACCGTCCGTAGCCGCCGTGCCGGTACGGACGAGGCCTCGGAGTGGACGTCCACCGGTGAGGGCGACTTCGAGATCAAGGAGACGGAAAAGGCGACCCGTGGCACCGAGGTGATCCTGAAGGTGCGCGACGACGACAAGGAGTTCCTCGAGAACTCGCGCCTGTCGTTCATCGTGCGCAAGTATTCGGACCACATCGGCCTGCCGATCCGCATCCGCAACGACAAGGGCGAGCTGGACACGCTCAACCAGGCGCGCGCGTTCTGGACGCGCCCGAAGGCCGAGCTCAAGGACGAGGACTACCAGGCGTTCTACAAGCACCTGTCGCACGACTTCGAGGACGCGCTGGCCTGGGCGCATCACAAGGTCGAAGGCAACCTCGAATACACCTCGCTGATCTACATCCCCAAGCGCGCCCCGTTCGAGCTGTGGAACCGCGAGGCGCACCAGGGCCTGCACCTGTATGTCAAGCGCGTCTTCATCATGGACAAGGCGGCCGAGCTGCTGCCGCCGTACCTGCGCTTCGTGCGCGGCCTGGTCGACACCGCCGACCTGCCGCTGAACGTGTCGCGCGAGATTTTGCAGGGCAGCCGCACCACCGAGAAGATCAAGTCCGCGCTGGTCAAGCGCGTGCTCGACCTGCTCGAGGAGATGGCCGAGAAGAAGCCCGGCGACTACAAGCAGTTCTGGAACACCTTCGGTTCGGTGCTCAAGGAAGGCATCGTGGAAGACGCGGCCAACGGCGAGCGCATCGGCCGGCTGCTGCGCATGGCCTCCACGCGCGATCCCGATGGCGAGCCGACGTCGCTGCCGGAATACGTCAAGCGCATGGCCGAGGGTCAGAAGTCGATCTATTTCCTGACCGCCGAATCGCTGACCGCGGCACGTTCGAGTCCGCACCTGGAAGGGTTTGCCAAGCGCGGCTTCGAAGTGCTGCTGCTGACCGACCGCATCGACGAATGGGTGGTCAGCCACCTGACGGAGTTCGACGGCAAGAGCCTCAAGAGCGTGGCGCAGGGCGCGGCCGAACTCGAGGACGTGGTCGAGACCGCCGAGCAGAGCCAGCAGGAGACGGCGTTCAAGGACGTGCTCGAGCGCGCCAAGGCGGTGCTCGCGGACCGCGTGCAGGAAGTCCAGCTGTCCAAGCGCCTGACCGAGTCGCCGTCGTGCCTGGTCGCGCCGGACTTCGGCATGAGCCGCCGGCTCGAAAAGATGCTGCTTCAAGGCGGCGAGAAGATTCCGCGCAGCAAGCCCATCCTCGAGCTCAACGCCGGCCATCCGCTGGTGGAGCGCCTGAAGGAGACCAACGACGAGGCGGTGTTCGGTGATCTGGTCGAGCTGCTGCACGGCCAGGCGCAGCTCGCCGAGGGCGGGCAGCTGGACGACCCGGGCGCGTTCGTGAAGCGCCTGAATCGGCTGGTGCTCGGACAGGCACCGACGGGGCGGATCATCGTTTAGCTGGCTCCCTCTCCCCATGCGGCGTCATCGCATGGGGAGAGAGGGCAAACAGGTGTTACGGCGAGCTTGCAGGATCTGCAGGTTCCAGCGGCCCCTTCGCCGTCGCGCTTTTGAACGTCCACCACGAATAGAAGACGCCGATGGCGACGACCGTGCCGTGCCGCGTCTCCACCAGCGGGCTGTCGCGCATCACCGCGCCGGCCAGCCAATCGTGGGTGACGCCGGCGCCGATGCGCCACGCACCGCGGCGCAGGCCCAGGTAGATCGCGGTGCGGGCGCCGCTGTAGCCGCTGCGGGCGTCGTACGCGGGCCGATCGGGTGTCTGGAACCGCGGCGCGACGCCGTAGAAATACGCGTGGTATTTGCGCGATGCCCACAACGGGCCGGCCTTCCATTCGGATTCGATGTTCCAGCCCCGCAGCGCCCAGCTCTTCTCGACGCGAACGTCGGGCGCCGCGAGCCAGCCGATGCCCCTGGCGCCGTCGAAATCGGCTGCCGCCACGGCGCGCATCGGGAGGTCGAGATGCCAGGTGCCCCAGTGCTCGCCGAGTTTCACCTCGAGCGCGGGGCCGATCTCGAACGTCGGCCGCAGGTCCGGCATCCCGCGGCGCACCGTGTCCTGGCTGCCGTCGCCCGGTAGCGAGGCCGACGCGCTGAATCCGAGCCGCACGCGCTCGGAACGAAAGAGCCGGGCGTCCAGTCCGTCTCGCGACAGTTCGACGCGTTCGCTCTCGTACGAGGCGTACGGCAGCGGCAGCACCGTGGTGGAGACCTCCGTCGAGCCGCGGTAATCGGGCCGTGACAACAGGCCCACGCCGCCGCCGAGTTCCAGGCGCCGGCCCGTGGGTGGTTCCTCCTCGGCCACCGCGACTTCGCCCGCGGCCACGCCGCACAGGACGAACACGAGCAGGATCAGGCGGCGCACGGCTTGCGGCACAGCAGGATGATTTCCGCCACGTCCGCCTGATCGATCAACCCGGGAACCATCTCGAGCGGCGACTGGAAATGCAGTCCGAGCGGCATGAACACGCGGTTGTACCACCACATCGCGCGTCGGCGCCGGTGGACCAGGAACCACATCCCGACATCGAGCAGCCACGACGACTTCGGCTGCATGCCGTACACCGCGCTCTGCTCGACGTCGAGCCCGTGACGCCGCAGCTGCACCCGCAGCGCATCGGGTTCGTAGCGGCGGCGATGACCGACGAACTCGTCGAACGCGGTCCATTGCGCGGCGTGCAGCGGAACCGACAGCAACACCGCGGCGCCGGGTGCGGCGACGCGTGCGAGTTCGGCGAGCGCGCCGTCGTCGTCCTCGACGTGTTCGACGATGTCCAGCGCGCAGACGAGGTCGAAGTGCGCATCGGGGAAGGGCAGCGTTTCGATGCTGCCGATCTGCGCGTCGGCGCCGTTGTTCCGCAGGCAGGTCACCGCCGGCGCGCTGATCTCGACGAACTGCGTGCCGAGGACCGGAAGGCGCGGCCGCAGGCCGGGCGCGACCTCGAGCCGTCGTCCCGCACCTTGCGCCAGCAGCCGCACCAGCGGCCAGGTGTTGAAACGCTCGGGCGCGACCAGGCGAGCGTCGCGCCAGAGCGGGTCGTAGAAGCGACGGTTGATTTCCGCCAGCGAGATCGCCGGAAGCGCCGCTGCGTTCCCGGGTGATCGCGCACTTGCGTCCACGTGATCGGGTGCGGCACTCCATCGGGCCAGCAGGGCGGCGGCGACGGCGCCGAGCAACGCGCCGGCCGCCGCATCGACGGCCACGTGCTGTCGAGTCGCCAGCGTGGAATACACGATGGCGCTCGCCCACAGCGCATTGAGCAGCCGCGGCCATCGCGGCGCGCCGAAGCGACGCAGCAGCCGGTCGAGCGCCATCGCGGAGAACACCGCGAACGCCGCATGCAGCGAAGGCAGCGCGTTGCCGGGCGCGTCGGCGTCGATCACCGGGCCGAATGGCGGATACGCCATCCAGTCGATCGCCGAGACCGGACTGGCGGTGGGCCACACCAGGAAGACGGCCATTCCCGCCAGGCTCAGCAGGATCATCGCGACGTGATGGTCCCGCAGCTCGCGTCGATCGGTGAGCAGTCCCGGCGGCAGCGCCACGTAGAGCCACAGCGAGACGTAGATCCACAGCGCGGCCGGTTGGAACGTGATCCACCGGTCCAGTGCGGTGACCGGCATCCATGTGACCGGTCGAAGAGGATGGTGCAGCAGCAGGAAATAGCCGAGAAAGAAACCGGCGGCGATCAGGCACGCGGCCAGCGCCTTGCGCAGCGGGTGGGCGATCAGTCCTGCCCAGACCCGGGCCCGCCACGACGTTGCCGCCGACGGCGCCTGGCGGGCGATCAGCTCGGAGACGGTCACGCTGCGCAATCCCTTGCGTCGCAGTCCGTCGAGGATCAGCGGCAGCGCGTGCGCGCAGTCCGGGCGATGCGAGCCGGGGCGGTCGTGGCCGTCGTGCATCAGCACGATGTCGCCGGCCTTGACCCGCTGCAGCACGCGCCGTGCGATCCACGCCGCATCGTGGCCGCGCGTGTCGTGGCTGTGCAGCGACCAGGCCACGACCGTCAGTCCCAGGCGACGCGCGACCGCGGCCATCACCGGGCTCTGCAGGCCCATCGGCGGGCGATACAGCGGTGGGCCGTCCCCGGGCACCACCGCGCGGACCGCCTCGGCGCCGCGACCGATCTCGATGAGCTGCCGCCGACCGCGGTAGAGGTTCTGCACGCGCGAATGGTTCCAGGAGTGGTTGC
This sequence comes from Panacagrimonas sp., assembly GCF_020697055.1. GTDB lineage: Bacteria > Pseudomonadota > Gammaproteobacteria > Nevskiales > Nevskiaceae > Panacagrimonas. The sequence goes on from NZ_JAJFBP010000024.1 coordinate 100,532, forward strand.
CCAGCTCGTGCCCGTCTCGAACGATGCGCTGTGCCAGCAGCGGCTGTGCGCTCAGCGAGCGGCCGATCGTGAAGAAGGTGGCGCGGGCGCCGTGCGCGGCGAGCGCATCGAGCACCGCCGGCGTCACTTCGGGATCAGGGCCGTCGTCGAAGCTCAGCGCCACGCACGCGCCATCACGCGGCCCGTGCGTGACCGTCGGATACAGCCAGCCGGATGCGGGTCGGGCGATGCCGTCGGCCAGCAGCGCGAGCGCCAGGCCCAGCGGCAGCAGGACCGTCCAGGCCGAGAGTCCCATGACCGCGCTCGCCGCGATCGCGAGCGCCGTGCAAACGAGATACAGGCGCAGCACGCGGGAGTCCGCGAGCCGGTGCAGCGTCGTCCAGGCACGCCCTTTCACGGCAGGCTCCGGGATTCGATCAGCAGGCTGTAATCCTGTTCGACGTCGATGAGCCACTGCCGGCCCTGCCAGGGATCGGGATCGCGGTAATGCACTTCGGTGATCAGCCGGCCCGCGTGCCGCAGCCTGCGCGTCGAGGCGGCAGGTTCGCCGACGTCCCACGCGGTGCCCGCCATCGCCGCCTGCAACGCGGGTAGCGGCCACAGCGCGAGCTGCAGGTCCGCCAGCACGCGCTGCGGGTCCACGCCCTCGGGCGCATCGGGACTGCGCTCGAGCGACAGCGTCGCGCCGTCGTGTCGCAGCGTGAACCAGCGCTGCCCTTGCGCGCCCAACGCGATCACCGTCAACCGTGCCGGCTCGACCGTCACGACGCACTGGAACCGCACGTCGTGTTCGCCGATCACGCCGGAGATCAGGTGCAGCGCGTGGTGGGAAGCGCCCAGCGCCGCCGGCGAAAGCAGCGGCCGGGAAGGCGCGCGTTCGTGAAGCGGGAAGACGCTGCACGCCGACAGCAACAGGGTCGCGACGCTGACGGCGTGAACGGTCATGCGGACGGTGCTCGGGTCAGGGGCGGTGGCGGCTGAAGCAGAAGGGCCAGCACCCATGTCAGCGCCACGCCGAGCAGCAGGGTCAGGCCGATGGCGCGGATGAAGGGCGAGCTGCTGAACGACAGCAGGCCGTACGACAGCGCGGTGCCGACGGTGGACAGGCTGATCGCCAGCACGGTGGGCGCACGCGAGGCGGCGCCTTCGCGAAGGAACACCGCGTAGTCGACGCCCAGCCCCAGCACCACGAACAGCCCCAGCACGTGGAACAGGTTCAATGCACCCAGCGCTCCGAGTGCCGCCAGCGTGATCAGCGCGGCGCCGATTGGCGCGGCGAGCAGGCGCAGCGCGACGCCAGGCCGGTAACGCAGCAGCATCACGCCGCCGATCAGGACGTAGGCCGCGCCCAGCAGCAGCAGCGCGAGGCGCCGGTACCGGGTGAGCAGATCCGAGATCGCACCGACGCGATCGACGAAGGTCGCGCCCGGAACCCGGGCGGCCAGCGCCTGCAACGCCGCCGGATCGCGGATGCCGCTCAGGCTCACGATCGAGGCGCTGGCCGGACCCACTTCTCCCAGCCACAGGTCGCGGTACGGAGCCGAGGCCGCGTCCGCCAGCCAGAGTCCGGGCAGCAGCGGCATCCCGCCGCGCTCGAACTCCGCCTGGCGCGTGGCGATCAGCGCCGGTGGGAATCCGAGCGCCGACATCAGCCGCGGCCCCGCGCCACCCGCGGTGTGGATCGTGGCGGCGAGCAGCGCGTGATCTTCCCGCTGTCGCAACTCCGAAGGCAGCGTGCGGCTGACCGCGCGATACCCCTCGAGCGAACCGTTTGCGACCAGCGGGTCGAGCAGCGCGCGCAGGCGCTCCTCGCGCTGCAGCACGTCTTCGGCGGTGCGCGCCTGGACCACGAAGAAGCGGCTGTCGGGTGCACTGCCCAGCAGGTCGCGGATGCGGTCGTCGTCCTGCACCAGGCGCGGCGCTGCGGTGTGCAGCAGACCGACGTCGTCGGCAAAGTCCAGGCGCACGAGTCCCAGGACCACGACGAGGCCGATCACGCCGGCCGCGATCCGCGCACCGCGGCCGTGCAGGCGCTGGAGTCCGCGATCGAGCCGCGCGGCCCAGCGCAGCGGCGGCGCGGTGCTGCGGCGCGCCGCCGGTGCGAGCACCGGGTACCAGCACAGCACGCTGCCGCAGGCGACGATCAGCCCCGATGCGGCGAACACCGCCATCTGGCGAAGCCCCGGCAGCGGCGTCAGACCCAGGCTCAGGTATCCGAGTACGGCGCAGCCCATGCCGATCGCGATGCCGGGTCCGACGTGGTGCAGCGCCTGCTGCGGCGTCCATCCCGCCGGATCGCGGAACTGGTCGGCGAGGAAATGCGTGGAGTAGTCGACGGCCACGCCGATCAGGCTGCTGCCGAACACCAGCGCCAGCAGCGTGATGTGGCCGAACAGCAGCTGGCACGTGCTCACCGCCGCAAGCGCGCCGGTGCCGAGCACCGCGGCGCTCAGCAGCAGCGGTCGCACGGAGCGGAACGTCAGTCCGATCATCAGCGCGACGCCGAGCATCGACAGCACGCCCACGCGCACGATCTCGCCGCGGGCGCGATGCGCGGCCTCCGTGGCGTGCAGCAACACCCCGGACGACAACACCCGGGCGCCGGCGCTGCGCGCCTGCCGCGCCGCCCGGTCGATCGCGGGAACGACCCGGTCCTCGGTGTCCAGCGCGAACGGCGCCCGCACGACTTCGGCGGTGATCAGGACGTGGTGCATGCCGTCGCGCTCGACCATCAGCACGCCATGGACCGGGCGCAGGTGACCGAGCCCGTCCGCCTGTTGCGCGAGGAACGCGCCGAGAAAATTGAACGGGTCCTGCGTCAGCGGCAATGCGCGCGGCTGCGCAGGCAGCCCGTAGGCCTGCGCCAGCGCGCGGTCCGCGACGGTGTCGGTCGCATGCTGCTGCAGCAGCCGCCGATCGGCGTCCGCGAGCAGTGCGTGCCGATGCTCGACGAAGAGGCCGGCTTGCGATGTCGCGGCGGGCAGCTCCAGCGACACGTTCCCGAGCGCGCCCGAGGTGCGCAGCGTTTCGGCGAACGCGGTGGCCGCGTCGACCGCGCCCACCGTGTCCGCCGCGCCGACCAGGAACAGCAGGCGACGGGACAGCGCGTCCGCATAACGTTGCTCGGCTGCCGCGGTCGGGCGCGCGTCCTGCACCGGCAGCATTGCCAGCAGGTCGGTCTGGATCTGCAGCGTCGGTGCGATGCGCAGCGCGTACAGCGCGATCAGCAGCGCCATCGCGGCGGTCCACATCCAGAACCGCAGCCACACCGGCGATGCGCTAGGGAGCAAGGCGCTTGCGCTCGCCATCGGTCAGCTGGTCCACGCGCTGCGCGACCGCCTCCAGCGCGATGTCGGTCCGGTCGCCGCCGGCCTCGTACAACACGATGCGCTCGACCGACGAGCGTCCCACGAGCAGCGCCTTTTCGACCCGGGTGGCCAGGCCGGCATCGCGCGGTCGCAGGCCGAGCTGCCATGCGGGCCCCGCGACGTCGCCGAAGAAATCGAAGCGCTCGGCCAACGCGTCGATGTCGATCGCGAAGAGCGCCAGGAACACCGCGGTCGCGGAGGGCGACGAGGTCGGCGAAACAGTGAGGAGGACTTCGGATTCCAGCGGCTGCAGCGTGCGCCAATGCAGTCCCTGTCCGCGCAACAGAATGAATTCCCCGGTCGACACCAGCGGGCGCGGCAATTCGACCAGGAATTTGCGCTGCGTGAAGCGGCCGCGCAGCACCTGGGCCCGATCCATCTCCGGCATCAGTTGCGCCATCTGCGTGCGCACGACCGCCGCCGTCAGCGGCTGTGCGAACGGATCGACGGCGAACGCGGCGGCGCAACCCGCATACAGGACCAGCCCGCATGCCCAGCTGGCTCTCATCGCATGCCTCGCATCAGGCGCGGCGCCCGCAGGCACATGCCGGCCAGCAGGCGAAGGTGCATCCACGTCATCCGCAGGTTGTCGCGCAGCATGCGGAAATGGGACACGCCGCCGGGCGGGTAGGTGACGCGCGTCGGCACGCTGATCACGCGCGCGCCGTTCCAGAACATGCGCACCATGATCCCGGTGTCGAAGTCCATCCGCGCGCCGACGTTCCCCTCGTTCCAGATCGCCAGGGCCGGTGCGATCGGATAGACGCGGAATCCGCACATCGAATCGCGGATCTCGAAGGACAAGGTCTCGGCCCAGACGCACGCGTGGGTCAGGTAGCGCCCGTACAGGCGTGCACGCGGGACCGACGCGTCGTAGATCGGAACGCCGGTGACCAGCGCGGCCGGGTGTTCGCGCGACAGCTGCAGCAACCGCGGCAGATCGGCGCTGTCGTGCTGGCCGTCGGCGTCGATCTGGATCGCATGGGTGAACCCCTCGCGGCGGGCCTGCTCGCACGCCGCCATCACCGCCGCGCCTTTGCCGCGATTGCGGTCGTGCCGCACGACCTCCACCCATGCCGCTTCGTCACGGGCGAGCGCCTGCAGCACCGCGCCGCTGCCCGCGCCGCTGCCGTCGTCGACGATGCGGCAGGGCACGCCGAACGGCTTGAGCCGGGCCACGGTGGTCGCGATCGTCAGCGGGTGGCGGTAATACGGGATCACGATGCACGGGCGGTACATCGCGGGAATCACGGGCGGGCCCGCGCCAACGTCGGCGCGATGGCGCGTGCCGGTCGCACGACCGACGGGTCGACGGCGCACGCGGCGATGCGTGTGGCGAAGTGCGTGCCCAGGTGATCGGTCAGCCGACGCGCCGACTGTATCGGCGATTCGCCGGCCACCAGCACGGCCTCGAGGGCGATCGGCTCGTCGACCATCACGCGCCAGTGCGGGCGGCTCGCCGGCACGCGGTACCAGACGTCGGACTTGGTCAGCGACGAAGGCTGGCAGACGATCGTGACGGGCAGCAGGTCGCAGCGGGCGGCCAGCGCGATGCGCGCCGCGCCGCGCGTCAGGCTCAGCGGCTGTCCCGGCCGGCTGCGCGTGCCCTCGGGGAAGACCAGCAGCGAGTGCCCGGCGTGCAGCGTCGCGGCGCAGTCGCGCACCAGGTGCGCCGGTGCGCCGTTGGGGATGTAGTCGGCGCCGTGGACGATCGCGCGCAGCCCCGGGTGCGTCGACAGCGATGCCTTGACGATGCAGTCGAGCAGCGGGACCTGCGCACCGACGAACAGCATGTCGATCAGGCTCGGATGGTTGGCGACGATCAGCTGACCCGGCCGTGACAGCCGCTCGGCACCGTGGATCTCGAAGCTGATCACGCCCAGCGCGCGCCCCAGCCAGAGGAAGAAGGCGTAGGAGCGCGACAGGAACCCGCGGATCCGCCGTCGACGAACCGTCCCGTCACGCGAGACCAGTGCGATCGCCGGAACGATCAGGGCGCTCGCGAGCAGGCAGCCCAGTCCGAATGTGAAAAGGCACAGTCCGCTGGCCGCCACCCGCCACGCGTAGGCGTCGGCCCGGTGGTTCACGCGGCGACCTGCAGCGCCGGGACACGCGGCGCCGCGACGAACACGCCTTCGATCTCGAGCAGCAGATCGCGCCGGCAGATGTCTCCGACGACGCACAGCAACGGCACGTCCGCACCGAAGTGCGATTGCAGACGCGCGATCAGGGCCGGCGCCTCGTGCTCGCTGCGAAAGTAGACCTTCAGGCCGATCGGCCGATAGGACGTCGCCAGCGGCGTGCGGCCGGCGGCGTGGCGCAGCAGCGCGGCGACATTGCGCAGCGTCTCTTCGAGCTGCGCGCGCGCCTCGCCGGGGTGCTGCGTGCGATGGCCCACGACGCTCGCGGTGCCCGACACGAACAGGTGGACGGACACGGCGCTGCGCACCTGTGTGGCCCGCGCGAAACTCGGGGACGCCGGGCCGTACTCCCGGGGGTACCTGAAGGCGCTGACCTGCCGCGGATTCTCGACCGGCTCGCCCGGAACGCGCGCGGCCAGGAAGCACAGCGACAGTCCGCCGTCGCGCGTGCCGATCGCCGTCGCCGCCGGCAGCGCGTTCTCGAAGCCCGGTCGTTCCTTGAGCGCGTTGCGCCGTCCCAGGCTGAACTGCTGGTAGCGCTCGGCGCCATCGCGCTCCACGTTGATGTCGGACACGAAGTTCCACAGGCGCAGCGGATGCGGGTACCCGAGGCGGCGCAGCAGACGCTCCATCCGCACATAGGCATCGGTCGTGGACTGCCGCCAGTTGCTGATCTGATCGGCTTCCAGGCGCAGGTGACCGAACACCACTTCGCCGTCCTGGGCCCAGCCGATGCCGTCGGAGACGCCGTACGTGACGGGCAGACGGCTGCGCCACACCTCGGCCAGTGCGACGCCGCCGATCTGCGGCAGCGCGATGCCGATCTCGCGCGGGTCCGCGGCGCTCGCGATCGGCGTACCGAACCGCACGCACGCCAGCACGTCCGGCGCAAGCGCCGAAGCGGGCGCGGCTTCGTATCGCAGTTCGTACGAACCGCGATGGAGCGGGGGCGGCGTGGACTTCGGGTGGCGCGGACTCATGTGCTGGCTCTGCGATTCGCTGCGCGCCAGCGGTGTCGCGATGCGCGACAGGCGATCGTCGGCGGCGATGCCCGTGCGAGTGCGGCGCACGGGGTCCTCATCAGAAGGCGGCGGGCCTGATCGCGTCTGTACGGTGTCGAACCGACGCGGTTTGGCCGCTCTCGCATAAAAGGCCTCATCCGTTGGGGCCGCCCGCATGTCCGTCGTAGCCGATGCAGAACGTGAAATGGCGCACCTGCTGGTGACGGCGCTGCACCTGGAGGCCGTCGACGCCGAGCAGCTCGATCCGGACACGCCGCTGTTCGGCACCGCGCCCGGAAGCCTGGCGCTGGATTCGATCGACGCGCTCGAGATCGCGTTGGCGGTCCAGCGGAAGTACGGGATCGAACTGCGCGCACAGGACCAGGTGACGGGACAGATCTTCGCCTCGCTGCGCGCGCTCAGTGCGCACGTCCAGCGCTGTCGCGTGCATTCGTGAGCGAACTCGCCGCCGCGTCGCGTACCTGGCGGGCCCAGCCCGAGCGCAGCTCGCCCGGCGTGATGCGATTGATGGTGTGGCTGGCGCTGTGGCTCGGCCGGCCGTTCGCGCGGCTTCTGCTGTATCCGCTGGCCGCCTATTTCCTCTGCACCGGCGGCCACGCGGCCGAGGCGTCGCGCCGCTTCCTGCGTCACGTGCTGTCGCGTGAACCGCGCTGGTCCGACCGGCTCGATTCCTGGCACACCTATGCGGCGGTGCTGCTGGACCGGATCTACCTGTTGAAAGGGCACGGCGCCGGATTCTCGATCGGGATCGAATGCGACGCGGCGACGGACGCCACCGTGCACGGCGCGCGCGGCGCGGTGATCCTGGTGTCGCACTTCGGCAGTTTCGACGTGATGCGCGTGATGGGACGGCATCAACAGCACCTGCCGCTCCGGATCGTGCTCGATCGCCGGCACGGTGCGATGGCGACTGCGCTGCTCGAGACACTGGATCCGGAGCTGGCGCGCGGCGTGATCGATGCGGCGCAACGCGGTCCGCAGCTCGTTCTGGCGCTCAAACAGGCGCTGGACCAGGGCGAACTGCTGGGCCTGATGGGCGATCGCGCGCAGGGGCAGGAGCCGACGGTCGAGGTGCCGTTCATGGGGCGTCCCGCGTCGTTCCCCGAAGGCCCGTGGGTGCTGGCGAGCGTGCTGAAGGTGCCGGTCGTTCTGGCGTTCGGCGTGTACGAGGGCGGCAACCGCTATCGCATCGCGCTCGAACGCCTGGCCGACCAGGTCGTGCTGCCGCGCGCCCAGCGACACGCGGCGATCGCCGCCTATGCGGGTGCCTACGCCGCGCGGCTGGAGGCGCAGGTGCGGCGTGCGCCGCACAACTGGTTCAACTATTACGACTTCTGGACCGATGAAGCCGCTGCGCGTTAGCCACTACACGTTGACCACGGCCGTCGGCGCCGGCATCGGCGCGCACGCGGCGGCGCTGCAGTCGCAGACGACCGGCTTGCGACCGTGTCCGGCCGGACACGCACCGTCGCCGACCTGGACCGGCCAGGTCGACGATCTGTCGATCCCGTTGACCGCGGAATTGGCCCCCTTCGACTGCCGCAACAATCGCCTCGCCGAACTCGGCCTGCAGCAGGACGGCTTCATCGTCGCGGTGGAGCGCGCGCGGGCGCAGTACGGCGCCGACCGCGTCGGCCTGTTCCTGGGAACGAGTACCTCGGGGATTCAACAGACCGAGGCCGCGTACGCGGCGCGCGACGCCAGCGGCGCGCTGCCGTCGTGGTTCGATTTCGACCGCACGCAGAACCTGTATTCGTGCGCGGCATTCGTCGGTCTGCGTCTGCGGCTCGAGGGCATCAGCCACGTGACGTCCACGGCCTGCGCGTCGAGTGCGAAAGTCTTCGCCTCGGCCTACCGCGCGTTGCAGGCCGGGCTCTGCGACGCGGCGGTGGTCGGCGGCGTCGACAGCCTGTGCCGTACCACGCTCTACGGCTTTGCCTCGCTGCAGCTGCTCTCGAGCGGAATCTGCCGGCCCGGCGATGCGCGCCGCGACGGCATCTCGATCGGCGAGGCCGCGGGATTCGCGCTGCTCGAAACCACGCCCGGCGCGGGTGTGGCGCTGCTCGGGTACGGCGAAAGCGGCGACGCGCACCACATGTCGACTCCCGATCCGAGCGGACGCGGCGCGATCGCGGCGATGGCCGCGGCGCTGGAACGCGCTGGGCTGCAACCCGCCGACATCGACTACGTCAACCTTCACGGCACCGGGACGCCGGCCAACGATCTGGCCGAGGACACGGCGGTGGCCACGCTGCTGGGGACGCAGGTGCCCTGCAGTTCGACCAAGGGCTGGACCGGGCACACGCTCGGCGCCGCGGGGATCGTCGAGGCCGCGATCAGCCTGCTCGCGATGCAGGGCGGCGTGCTGCCGCGCAGTCTCAACACGCGCGTGGTCGATCCGGCGTTGCGCTGCGCCGTGCTGATGGACAACCGGGCTGCGGCGGTCCGGACGGTGCTGTCGAACTCGTTCGGCTTCGGCGGCACCAACTGCAGCCTGATCTTCGGCATGCGATGACGACGCTCTTCGTCGCCGGCGTCGGATGCTGGGCCCCGGGGCTCGAAGGATGGGCCACCGCCCGCGCGGTGCTGCGCGGCCAGACGCCGTACGCGTCCCGCGCCGTCGCGGTACCCGCGCCCGAGCGGCTGCCGGCCAACGAGCGCCGCCGCGCGACGATCAGCGTGCGCCTGGCGTTTCGCGTCGCCGAGGACGCGCTGGCGGGGACCGATCTGGCAGCGGACGCGCTGGCGACGGTGTTCGCCTCCTCGGACGGCGACACGCCCATCGTCGATCGCGTCTGCCGGGCGCTGTGCGATCGGCTGCCGAGCGTGTCGCCGACCGACTTCCACAACTCGGTGCACAACGCGGCCGCGGGCTACTGGAGCATCGCAACCGGTGCGCGCGGCCCGTCGGTGAGCCTGTCGTCGGGCGACTCGAGTTTCGCGTCCGGATTGCTCGAGGCGATGGGCATCGCGATCGTCGAGGATCGGGACTGCCTGCTCGTGGCTTTCGACGTGAGTCCACCTCCGCCGCTGCGGGGGCCTTGCCGCATCGGGGAGCCGGCGGCGGTCTCGCTGTTGCTGACGCAGCGCCGCCGACCCGGTTCGCTGGCCTCGCTGCGGATCAGCATGGTGTCGCCCGAATTGGAGACGCCGATGCGCGACGCGGCGCTGGAGACGCTGCGGCGGACCACGCCGCCCGCACGTGCATTGCCCCTGCTGGCGATGCTGGCCTGCGAAGCGGCCGGTTCGGTGCGGCTGCAGGGCGCCGGCGGGCGTACCGTGGCGCTCGAAATCGGGACGTTTTGAGACGCGGGCGGCAACCCGGGCAGACCGGCATCGGCTGCTGCCGCACCCGGACGCGAACCGGATCACGCCCACGGAATTGACGGCGCGCCCGCAACGGCAGTGAATGCGCACTTGGGTTTCGTCATTCATTCGACTCGCCGAACCGGGGAGGTCCAGGTGAGCAAGCAGATCGGCGAGTTCAGCTTCAAGGCGATCACCTTCATCCTCACGCCCGGCCAGGCCGGGACCGTGCAGATGCAGGTGACGTTCGAAGGCAGCGCGACGGGCTTTGGCCTGACGCTGGGCACGATGAACGTGACCTGCACCGGGCCGGACACCGGCCAGTGGACCTGGTGCGCCGCCAACTATCCCGATTGCGGACAGGGCGTGAGCTGCAGCGGGCAGGGGCAGTTCCGCGACGTCGGATCCAAGTGCTGGCACACGCGGGGCCTGATCTCGATCTCGGATGGCTGCACCTGTCTGGTCGACGGCTCGTTCGACCTGAACGCGCGGACCTGGGGCGGTCGCCTGCTCGAGCGCGAATAGCGCCGGCGGCCGAGCGCGGGCGCAGCGGGATCACCCACTGGGACGTGATCGCCGATCTGTATGAAGTCCTGATACGCGGTTGGCCCTCGACCGGCGCGAGGGTCGCGGGCGCTGCGGCCACGGCCGAGGCGTTCGGCGCACAGGCCGGACTCGATCGCCTCGACGCGATCGAGGCGGACACCGTCGCGAGTTATCAGCCGTGGTGGGCGGTGCGGGCGCATCTGCTCGCACGACTGCGGCGCGACGCCGAGGCGATAGAAGCGTACGAGCGTGCGATCGGACGGGCCGAAGACGCGGACGTGCGTGCTTTTCTGCAGTCGCGCCGGGCGCGGCTCGGCGGTCCGGGCCGGGCAGTCTGAGCATCGGATTTGGCAAATCGCGCGATCCGCGCGGTGGGCCACTGGAGGGCGCGTCGCAAGTCCCGATGGACGCGGAGAATCGACGCTGGCACGGTATTGGAATCACCCAGTTGTCGCCCGATGATCGAGTCGCTTCCGTTCATGCCTGTCCGCTCGCGTTGCTGCAGACGGCTTTTCCCGAATTTCACCGGCGTGGTCGCCGCCGCCGGTTTCACGCTGCTCGGTGCGTGCGCGAGCACGCCGGTCGAGCCGCTGCCGGCAACGCTGCCGGCGGCGATGCCCACCGACGTCAGCGGCGCTGCGCCTGCGCCCGAGGTGCCGGACTTGCCGCCGATGGGGTTGGAGACCTGGCAGGTGCACGCGATGCAGGGCAAGGCGAGCGTCGAATGGCGCGGTCGGCGCTGGCGGCTCAAGCCGGGCGTGGAGATCGACGAGAATCAGCCGGTGCAGGTCGGCGCCGACGGCGCACTGCGACTGCGGATGGGCCAGCGCGCGTTGATCGATCTGGGACCGAACACGCGGCTGGTGATTCTCCAGCAGGCGCGCGAAGGGCAGGGCGAGTCCCGTGTGACGTTGCTGCAATTGCAGCAAGGCTATCTGCGGCTGGTGGCGTCCGACGATCGCGGCGAGATGCCGATTCGGGTGTCATTCGGGCGCTGGGCGGCGCGCACGCGCGCCGGCGAGCATTTCTTCGAGAGCCAGGGTTCCCGGGCGTCGGTCTGCTCCACCAACGGTGCGATCGAGCTCGACGGGGTTGCCGAATGGAAGCCGCGGTCCGCGTCGGCGCCGTGCGTGATGCTCCAGCCGCAGCACGCGCCGATCGAACTGTCGCTGTCGGAAGGCCAATGGGAAGTGCTGCGGCGCAATCGTCGTCTCGAGCCGACGCTCGCGAGCGTGGCGCAACAAGCCGCCGTGACGGCGAGCCTGGATCAGGGCGCTGCGCGCCCGCTGCCCGACGAGCCCGCACCCGCGCCCGTCGTGGTCGCGCCGCCGGCCGACGTCCCGAACACGCAGGCCGATGCAGCGCAGGTGTTGCTGGAATCGGTGCCGCCGGCCGCGGGTCCGATGCCGCCGACGCAGGTCGCGATGCGCCCGCCCGTCGTCGATCCCGCGGTTGCGCTCGATGCCCCGGGTCCCGAGTGGATCGTCAACGTCGCGACGTACGAGGACGCGCTGACGGCGCAACAACACGTGCAGCAGTTTCAGGGCCAGGGCTTCAACGCGGCGGTGCGCCAGGAATCGATCAAGAACCGCACGTCGTACCGCGTGGTGATCGAAGGCCTGCCCAACGAGTCGGCCGCCAGATCCGTGGTCGCCGACCTCGGCGCGCGCTACGGCGTGAAGTCCGCCTGGGCGATGCGAAAACGCTGACGCGCTCGCGTGCGCCTCAGTGGATGATGCGCACCGCGTCGACGTAGCGATCCATCCACCAGCGCTGCGCCACCGGCGCCACGATCACCTGTCGTCCGCTCGCGGGAGCGTGCACCGCCTGGCCGTCGCCCAGGTAGATCGCGACGTGATCGATCCCGAACCAGCCGAAGCGATAGAACAGCAGGTCGCCGGGCTCGGCGTCGTCGAGGTCGATCGTGTTGCCCTGTTCGTGCTGATCCTCTGCGGTGCGCGGCAGCTTGAGTCCCTGCAGGCCATAGACGTACTGCACCAGGCCGCTGCAATCGAAGCCGTCGGGCGTTGCGCCGCCGTAGCGGTACGGCCGCCCGATCTGGCCGAGCGCGTCGAGCACGATGCCCCGGCGCATCGCCTGGCCTTCGGGTGTGGGCTTGTAGCGGCCTGCGCAGCCGCCGACCAGGCTCGACAGCGCGAGCACGAGGATCAGCGCGATCCGAACCCGCCGCATCAGGCCGGCGGCGGTACCGTGGCGAGCATCGACTCGCGCTGCGCAAAGGCCGTGTACCAGCGATCGAGCGGCTCGTGTCCCTTGCGCCACTCGACGTAGGGCATGCGCAGATCCAGGTAGCCGAGCGCGACGCCCGTGGTGATCTCGACGACGCTCGGTGCCTCGAGCGTGAGTTCGGCGGCTTCCAGATCCAGCACCGCGATCGCTCGCCGGATCACGTCGGCCTGGCGATCGAGGAACGGCGTGTGGCGGATGCCTTCGGGACGGCGCTTTTCGATGGCGGTCGCGAAGCACGCGTTGATCACGCCCTCGGCCACGTGTGCGCGGCGCAGCGCCGACCAGCGCTTGGATCCGCGCGGCAGTGCGGTCAGGCCGCGGCCCCGCGTCTGCAGGTATTCGATGATCAGCGTGGAGTCGGGCAGGGATTCGCCCTTCTCGGTCACAAGCGTCGGCACGCGCGACAGCGGATTGGCCGCGATCAGTTCGGCCGGAGGATCGAACGGATCGCAGATGATCTCGTCGATCAGGTCGGTCAGTCCGAGTTCGTGCGCGACCACGCGCACCTTGCGCGCGTATGGCGAGGTCTTGCTGCAGTACAGCTTCATCTTCACTGCGGGCCTCGTCGTGTGATCGGGGGTTGGATGGGGAGGCGCAGCCTGACGGCAGCGCGCCGGTCGTGCAAGGCGCTTTCAAACAGGATGAAGCGGTTCTTTGTCGATGTGCGGCGCGCGGGATGGTCGGTGGTCTGGTCCCGATGTGTCGGAGCGCAGCGACCACACCGGGCCGAAGGGCTTCCACCCCGACACGACCGTCGAGACCCGCCTCAACAATGAAAAGGCCCCGACTCGCGGGGCGTTTTCACATTGCGAACGGCTTCAGTGGATGCCGGCCATCGCGTCGAGGTACTTCTCCGCATCGAGCGCGGCCTGGCAGCCGGTACCGGCGCTGGTGATCGCCTGGCGATAGACGTGATCCTGCACGTCGCCCGCGGCGAACACGCCCTTGACGCTGGTCTGCGTGGCGTTGCCGTCGCTGCCGCTCTGCACCTGGATGTAGCCGCCCTTCATCTCGAGCTGGCCTTCGAAGATGCCGGTGTTGGGCGTGTGGCCGATCGCGATGAACACGCCCTTCAAACCGATCTCGCGCGTCGCGCCGGTCTTGACGTTCTTCACGCGCATGCCGGTGACGCCGGAGGCATCGCCGAGCACTTCGTCGAGCGTCGAGTCCCAGATGATCTCGACCTTGCCTTCCTGCTGCCGCTTGAACAGCTTGTCGTGCAGGATCTTCTCGCCCTTGAAGCGATCACGCCGGTGCACGACGGTGACCTTGTTGGCGATGTTGGCCAGGTACAGCGCTTCTTCGACCGCGGTGTTGCCGCCGCCGATCACGGCCACGTCCTGACCCTTGTAGAAGAAGCCGTCGCAGGTGGCGCAGGCGCTGACGCCCTTGCCCTTGAACGCGGTCTCCGACTCCATGCCCAGATAGCGGGCCGACGCACCGGTGGCGATGATCAGCGCATCGCAGGTGTATTCGCCGGCGTCGCCCTTGAGTTTGAAGGGACGCGTCTTCAGGTCCACCACGTGGATGTGGTCGAACACCATCTTGGTTTCGAATCGCTCGGCGTGCTGCTGCATGCGCTGCATCAGCGCCGGACCCATCAGGCCGTGGACGTCGCCCGGCCAGTTGTCGACTTCGGTGGTGGTCATGAGCTGACCGCCCTGCTCGAGGCCGGTGATCATCACCGGCTTGAGATTGGCGCGCGCGGCATAGACCGCGGCGGTGTAACCGGCGGGGCCCGAGCCGAGAATGATCAGGGGATGGTGGTTCATCTTGGGTATCTGCGAATTCGGGGAACAGGAAAAAGCGGGAGCCGCCTGGATCGACGGCGGCTCCCGGTGCAGCGTGGTCCGCTCAGATCAGAGCTTCTCGGCGTTCTTGGCCAGGTACTGTGCCACGCCCTCGGCGGTCGGCTTCATGCCGGCCTGACCCTTGCGCCAGCCGGCGGGGCAGACCTCGCCGTGCTGCTCGGTGAACTGCAGCGCGTCGACCAGGCGCAGCATCTCGTCGACCTCGCGACCCAGCGGCAGGTTGTTGACGACCTGGTGCTGGACGATGCCGTTCTTGTCGATCAGGAACGAGGCGCGGAACGCGACCCCGCCTTCATGTTCCACGCCGTAGGCACGGACGATGTCGTGGCTGACGTCGGCCACCATCGGGAAGCCGACCGGGCCGATGCCGCCCTTCTCGACCGGGGTCGAACGCCACGCGAAGTGGGTGAACTGGCTGTCGATCGAAACGCCCACCAGCTGGACGCCGCGCTCTTCGAAGGCCTTGCGCCGGTTCTCGTGCGCGATGATTTCCGAGGGGCAGACGAACGTGAAATCGAGCGGCCAGAAGAACAGGACGACGTACTTTCCGCGCAGGTCGGACAGCGTGAACTTGTCGGTGATGGTGCCATCGCCCAGGACGGCGGCGGCGGTGAAGTCCGGGGCCGGTCGGTTGACCAAAACGCTCATTGAAAATACTCCTAGGTTCAGAGGGTTGGGAAGCTGGACCGCGCTGCATTGCAGTGCAGCAAGGTCCGATGAGGGCGCCATTCTAGGGACCCGGAGCCCGATAGCGCCAACAATGCTTCCCAATCCCCTACATAGGAGCCGCCTATACGCGGCCCAATCCGCTCAGGCGGCCTGGGCGCGGCTCGCGGCGGCGGCGGTCTGCATCACCCCGGCGAGCAGCGTGTAGGCGGCCGCCCACGCATCACGGACCTCGTCGGTGAAGGCCTCGCCCAGGCCCTGGCCCAGCGTCCACAGCAGGGCCGCACCGACGCTTCCGTAGTGGGCGTCGGTCACGCCGTAGCCGACATGGCGCACGCCCAGGTTCTGGACCGCGCCCAGCACCGGCGTCGGGTCGTGCAGATGGCGCACGGCCAATCCCAGCGTTTGCATCAGCATCGCGCCCTGGCGGCGCAGGTCGCCGCGGAACAGCGGGCGGGTCGAAGGATCGGTTTCGAACAGGCGTGAGTAGAACAGCGCGGCGGCGGTGTCGGCGATCGGCGCCACTTTTTCGAAGCTGGTCTGGACGAGGTGGATCTGATGAGGCGTCACGGCGGGGGATCTCGCGTTGGGGAATCGGCGAGTTATCGGCCGATGCCGGCGCGACTTGAGCCGATCCGTTTCATTGCGGGGGGCGAGCGGTACGTGTCTAATACGCGGCTCGATTTTTGCCTCCGATCCCTCCCGCTGCGTGGTCTCCTCGTGAACACGAACTTCCAGCGCATCCAGCGCCTGCCGCCCTATGTCTTCAACATCGTCGGTGAGTTGAAGAAGGCGGCCCGAGCTCGTGGCGACGACGTGATCGACCTGAGCATGGGCAACCCGGACCAGCCGACGCCCAAGCACATCGTCGACAAGCTGGTCGAGGCGGCCGTGCGCGGCACCGAGAGCGACTACGTCCGCCCCGAGGTGCACGACGAGGACGGCACGCACACGCATCGCTACTCGGTGTCCAAGGGCATCCCGCGCCTGCGCCGGGCGATGAGCCGCTGGTACAAGCAGCGCTACGACGTCGACGTCGATCCCGAGTCCGAGGTGATCGCCACGATCGGTTCGAAGGAGGGCCTGGCACACCTGGCCTTCGCCACGCTGGACAAGGGCGACGTCGTGCTGGTGCCCAACCCGGCCTATCCGATCCACCCGTACGGCGTGGTGCTGGCCGGTGCCGACGTGCGCCACGTGCGCCTGACGCCGGAAGTGGATTTCTTCGAGGAGCTCCAGCGCGCGATCAAGGAGTGCTGGCCGGCGCCCAAGATGCTGGTGATGAACTTCCCCGGCAATCCGACCACGCAGTGCGTGGACCTGGCGTTTTTCGAAAAGGCGGTGGCGATCTGCCGCGAGCACAAGATCTGGCTGGTGCACGACATCGCCTACGCCGACCTCGTGTTCGACGGCTACACCGCGCCTTCCGTGCTGCAGGTGCCCGGCGCCAAGGACATCGCGGTCGAGTTCTTCACGCTGTCCAAGAGCTACAACATGCCGGGCTGGCGCGTGGGCTTCATGTGCGGCAACCCGACGCTGGTGGCGGCCCTCGGCCGCATGAAGAGCTACCTGGACTACGGCATGTTCACGCCGATCCAGGTCGCGGCGATCGCCGCGCTCGAAGGCCCGCAGGACTGCGTGGCCGAGGTCCGCCACATGTACAAGGTGCGCCGCGACGTGCTCTGCGAAGGGCTCAACTCGGCCGGCTGGAAGGTCACCAAGCCCAAGGCGACGATGTTCGTGTGGGCCGAGATTCCCGAGCCGTTCCGGCACCTGGGCTCGATCGAGTTCTCCAAGATCCTGCTCAACGAGGCCAAGGTCGCGGTGTCGCCGGGCATCGGCTTCGGCGAGTACGGCGACACCCATGTGCGCCTCGCGCTTATCGAAAACGAGCACCGCACGCGTCAGGCCGTGCGCGGTATCCGAAAAATGCTGAAGGAAGGTCCCAAGGGATGAGCGACAAGCCGCTGCGTATCGGCCTGATGGGCCTGGGCACCGTGGGCCAGGGCGTGCTGCGCGTGCTGCGCAAGAACCGCGAGGAGATCGCGCGCCGCGTCGGGCGCGAGATCGTGGTGACCCACGTCGCCACCAAGGACCTCGACCGCAACGAGGAACCGCTCGACGGCATCACCGTCAGCGACGATGCGCTGAACTGCGTGCGCGAAGCCGACGTCGACGTCGTCATCGAGGTGATGGGCGGCTACAACATCGCCAAGCAGGTGATGCTCGCGGCGATCGAGCGCGGCAAGCCGGTGGTCACCGCCAACAAGGCACTGATCGCGGAACACGGCAACGCGATCTTCGAGGCCGCGGCCAAGGCCCGCGTCGGCATCGGTTACGAGGCCGCGGTGGCGGGCGGCATCCCGATCATCAAGGCGCTGCGCGAGGGCCTGGCCGGCAACCGCGTCGTCAGTCTCGCCGGCATCATCAACGGCACCTGCAACTACATCCTCACGCAGATGTCGGCCAAGGGTCAGTCGTTCGCCGATGCGCTGGCGGACGCGCAGAAGCTGGGCTACGCGGAAGCCGACCCCACGTTCGACGTCGAAGGCGTCGATGCCGCGCACAAGCTCACGATCATGGCGAGCATCGCGTTCGGCATGCCGCTGTCCTTCGCCGCGGTCGCGCGCGAGGGCATCTCGAAGATCACGTCGCAGGACATCCAGATCGCGCAGAGCCTGGGCTATCGCATCAAGCTGCTGGGCCTGGCCAAGCGCACCGACAAGGGCGTGTCCCTGCGCGTGCATCCGACGCTGGTGCCGGACGATCAGCTGATCGCCAAGGTCGACGGTGTGGTCAATGCCGTGGTGGTGCAGGGCAACGCCGTGGGGCAGGTGGGCTTCTACGGTCGCGGCGCCGGCGGCGACGCCACGGCCTCGGCGATCGTCGCCGATCTGATCGACGTCGCGCGCGGACTCGAGGTGCCGGCGCTCGGCTTCCAGCCCGGCGCGATGACGGCGCTGCCGCTGCTGGGCATCGCCGACGTCGAGTCGAGCTACTACCTGCGCCTGCGCGTGGTGGACGAACCCGGCGTGCTCAAGGCGATCACCAGCGTGCTGGCCGAGTCCGACATCAGCATCGAGGCGATCCTGCAGAAGGAGCCGCGCGAGCACGAGGACGCGACCGTCGCGCTGATCACCAGCGTGGTGCAGGAGGCGCGGTTCGACGCCGCGATGAAGCGCCTGCTGGCCCTGCCGTTCGTGCGCGAAGGCGCATCGCGCATCCGTGTCGAGCACTTCAAGTCCTGAACCGGTGACGCTGACGGGCCGATTCGTGCGGCTCGAACCGCTGCACGCGGACCATCATGCGGCGTTGTGCGAGGCCGGCCGCGACGAATCCACGTTCCGCTGGTACCCGTTCCCCGTCGCCGGGGACGCGCCGATGCGCGCGTTCATCGAGCTGGCACTGCTCGAGCAGAGCAGGGGCGAGGCGCTGCCGTTCGTGATCCGCACGCAGCATGACGACGCCATCGTCGGCAGCACGCGTTTCGGGGCGATCGTGGCGCCGCACCGGCGGGCCGAGATCGGCTGGACGTGGCTGTCGCCGGACGTGCGGCGCACACCGGTGAACACCGAGTGCAAGTGGCTGCTGCTGCGTCACGGCTTCGAATCGCTGGGCTACCAGCGCATCGAGTTCAAGACCGACTCGCTCAACGCGCCGTCGCGCGCGGCGCTGGCGCGCATCGGCGCGGTCGAGGAGGGCACGTTTCGCAACCACATGGTCGTGGACGGCGGTCGACGCGTGCGTCACTCGGTCTACTTCAGCATCGTGCGCGAGGAATGGCCGGCGGTACGCGCCGATCTCGAGCAGCAGCTTTCGCGTCCCTTTTCCTTTGTCGTTCCCGAACAGGTTTCCTGAGCTATGCCCAGTACGAACCGATATACCGGTCTGGTCGATCACTACCGCAGCCGCCTGCCGTTGGCGGCCGACGCCCGCGCCATCGCCCTGTGCGAGGGCCGCACCCCGCTCATCCGCCTCGAGAACCTGCCGCGCAGGCTCGGTCTCGACGTCGAGCTGTACGTGAAGTTCGAGGGGCTGAACCCGACCGGTTCGTTCAAGGATCGCGGCATGACCGCGGCGGTGACGCAGGCCGTGCACGAGGGTTCGCGCGCGATCATCTGCGCCTCGACCGGCAACACCTCGGCCGCCGCCGCCGCCTACGCGGTGCGCGCCGGCATCACCGCGTTCGTGCTGATTCCCGAAGGCAAGATCGCGCTCGGCAAGCTGGCACAGGCGGTCGTGCATGGCGCCGTCGTGATCCAGGTGACGGGCAACTTCGACGACGGCATGCGCCTGGTGAAGGAGGTCGCGCAGACCTCGCCGGTGTCGATCGTCAATTCGATCAACCCGTATCGATTGCAGGGCCAGAAGACCGCGGCGTTCGAGATCGTCGAGGCGCTGGGTCGCGCGCCCGACTATCACTGCCTGCCGGTGGGCAACGCCGGCAACATCTCGGCGTATTGGATGGGCTATTCGGAGATGACGGGACGCACGACGTCGGCGTCGCGCGCTTTCGGCGAAAAGCCGGCGTACGACCTCACGGCGGTGACCAACACGCGGCCGACGATGGTCGGCTACCAGGCGGCCGGCGCTGCGCCGTTCCTGCGCGGCGGACCGGTGGCGCATCCCGAGACCGTGGCCACCGCCATCCGCATCGGCGATCCGCAGTCGTGGGATTTCGCCTGGGAAGCGCAGCGCGACTCCGAGGGCTGGTTCGACGAGTGCACCGACGACGAGATCCTGGCCACGCAGAAGCTGCTCGCCCAGAACGAGGGCGTGTTCTGCGAACCGGCGTCCGCGGCCTCGCTGTGCGGCGCGTTGCGTGACCTCAAGGCGGGCAAGATCCGCCCGGGTTCGACGGTGGTCTGCACGCTCACCGGCAACGGCCTCAAGGATCCCGACGTGGTGATGAAGAACGGCCTGGCGGGTCTGGTGCAGGTGCCGGCCGAGCGCGCCGCAGTGGAGAAGGCACTGCTCGCGCGGCTGGGTTGAGTTCCGTGGCGACCGGGCGCAGCGCGTTCAAATGCTAGACTCCGCGCGGTTTTTCCAAACCGTGGCGGCATGAACTGGGCGGACTACGGCATCCTGGCCATCGTCATCCTCTCGATCCTGATCGGGCTGCTGCGAGGCTTCACCCGCGAGATCTTCGGCCTGGGAACCTGGATCCTGGCAATTCTGCTCGCCGTCCTGTTCGGGGCCGACGTCGCCCACGCCCTGCAATCGCACGTGGCCACACCGCTGGTCCGGATCGGATTGGCGTACGGCGGACTGTTCCTGGTGGGCCTGCTGATCGGCGGCATTCTCACGGCCTTGCTGGTGTCGCGGATCCGGCAGAGCCGGTTCTCCTCGGTCGATCGCACGCTGGGCACCGGTCTGGGGTTGGTACGCGGCGTGCTGGTCGTTGGACTGGTGGTGCTGCTCGCGCGCACCGTGGATGTGAGCAAGGAAGCCTGGTGGAACGAATCCGCGCTGATCGGTCCTTGGACGGTTGTAGCCGACGGTCTCGACGCCATCATCCCGGACAGCTGGCTTGAACCCCTGAAGCCCGACCCCCAACCGGGCAACGCGCCGCCGGCGCCGCCGCCGGCCAAGAATGGCCCCGGTGCGCGCACCGCGGCACCTGCCTAGGAGACGTTTCGCATGTGCGGCATCGTCGGTATCCACGCCCACGGGCAGGTCAATCAGGAGCTGTACGACGCCCTGACCATGCTCCAGCACCGCGGCCAGGACGCGGCGGGCATCATGACCATCGACGGCGCGCGCCTGAACCTGCGCAAGGACAACGGCCTGGTGCGCGACGTGTTCCACGCCGACGAGCACATGATGCGGTTGCGCGGCACGCTGGGCATCGGCCACGTCCGCTATCCCACCGCCGGCGCCACCAGCGCCGCCGAGGCGCAGCCGTTCTACACGAACATGCCGTTCGGAATTTCGCTGGCGCACAACGGCAATCTCACCAACGCCGACGAGCTCAAGCTCGAGCTGTTCAGCGAGGACCGCCGCCACCTCAACACGGAGTCCGACTCCGAGGTGCTGCTCAACGTCTTCGCGCACGAGCTGCTGAGCCAGAACAAGATGCGGCTGCAGCCGGACGACATCTTCGCGGCCGTCTCGGGCGTGCACCGGCGCTGCCGCGGTGCGTACGCGTGCGTCGCGATCATCAGCGGCTACGGGCTGGTGGGCTTCCGCGATCCGTTCGGCATCCGTCCGATCGTCTACGGACGCCGCCGCGGGGCCGAAGGCTACGAGTACATGATCGCGTCGGAGTCGGTGGCGCTGAACGCGCTGGGCTTCGAGCTGGTCTCCGACATCCTTCCGGGCGAGGCGATCTTCGTCACCACCGACGGCAAGCTCCACAAGCGCCAGTGCGCCGCCAACCCGGTGTATTCGCCCTGCATCTTCGAGTACGTGTATCTCGCGCGTCCCGACTCGTTGATGGACAAGATCTACGTGCACAAGGCGCGTCTGCGCATGGGCATGAAGCTGGCGGAACGGATCAAGCGCGAATGGGCCGATCACGACATCGACGTCGTCATCCCGATTCCGGACACCTCGCGCGTGCCGGCATCGGAACTCGCATCGGAGCTCGACGTTCCGTACCGCGAGGGCTACGTCAAGAATCGCTACATCGGCCGCACGTTCATCATGCCGGGACAGGGCCAGCGCAAGAAGAGCGTGCGCCAGAAGCTCAATCCGATCGAAGTCGAGTTCCGCGGCAAGAACGTGCTGCTGGTCGACGACTCGATCGTGCGCGGGACCACGAGCCGCGAGATCATCGAGATGGCGCGCGAAGCCGGGGCCCGCAAGGTGTACTTCGCGTCGGCTTCGCCGCCGGTGCGCTATCCCAACGTGTACGGCATCGACATGCCGTCGTCCGCCGAGCTGATCGCGCACGGCCGCACCATTCCCGAGCTCGAAAAGCTGCTCGGCGCGGACCGCCTGATCTTCCAGGAGCTCGACGATCTGGTGGATGCCGTGCTGCACAAGCACGCCACGATCGAGCGTTTCGATTGCTCGGTGTTCACCGGCGAGTACATCACGCAGGACGTGACCACCGAATACCTCAGCCAGCTCGAACTGTTCCGTTCGGACGCCGCCAAGCAGGCGCGCAAGAGCGCGGCGAGTTCGGTGATCGAGATGGAGAACGCCGGCGCGCGTTGAGGGGCGCCTGCCTGGGTCCCCGGCCCCAGGCCTTCGCCGGGCAGGACGTGCCACCGGCACGTCCTGAAACCTGCGGCGTTTGGCGTGCTCGGGGCCCCAGCCCCGAGCCTCCTGAAACCCCCGGCTCAGTGCAGGCGCGTCTGCCGTTCCACTTTCGTGTGGATTTCCGGAACCGGCACCGGCACGATGATCAGCTCGCGCCCGCTCAGGTGCAGATGACGCTGAACGGCAAAGGGCAGCTGGTTGTGCAGCAGCGCGGTGAAGAGGTTCTCTCCTTCGAACACCAGCTTGGAGCCGAAGCACGTCGCCTTGGGATAGCGCTGGTAGAGCTCGTCGACCAGCGTGAGCAGTTCGTGCAGCGGGTCGGCCCCGTAGCCATCGACCGCCTCGGACGCCAGTCCACGGCTTCGGCAGTAGCCGGTGAAATAACCGAGCGAATTGGTCACGCGTGACTTGAGCAGCGCCAGGGTGCGTTCGGTGTCGAAGCTGTCGCGATCGATCTCGCCGACCGACACGAACACGAAGTTGCGGAAGCGGCCCGGCGAATTCTCGAGCACCCATTTGAGCGTGCGCATGCCCGCGCCGCGGCTGGCGCCGATCAGGATGATCGCGGTGGGCTCGGCGGGTTCCATCGGTGGAGACTTGATGTGCTCGGACCAGTCCTGTCGCACGACGTAGGTGTCGTCGATGCGCGCGACCATGGTCTTCACCTCGTCGTAGTGGCGTCGCACGAGCATGCAGACGCCGGCGACCGCGCTGGTCACCAGCAGCGTCACCCACGCGCCGTGCGTGATCTTTTCCACCACGATGACCATCAGCATCGCCGCCGCCACGACGAACCCGATCACGGCCAGCAGGAACGGCCGCTTCCAGCGCGTCATGATCCGGCGCTGCTCGAACCAGTGCCGTGACAGTCCGAACAGCGTGATCGAGAACGTGAGGAACACGTTGATGCTGTAGAGCACGACCAGCAGCGACACGTCGCCGCCGGTGGCCAGCAGCACCACCAGCGCGGAGATGCCCATCACCAGCAGGCCGTTCTGCGTGACCATGCGGCTCGACAGCTGGCGGAACTGGCGCGGGACCCAGCCGTCGCTGGCCATGCTCGCGAGCACCGCGGGGCCGCCCATGAATCCGGTGTTGGCCGCCACCAGCAACAGGCCGGCTTCGAGCATCAGCACGATCACCAGCGCGATGTGCGCATGCCCCGGATCGGGCAGCGCCGCCTGCAGGACGCTGCGGAACGCCACCGCGTTCATCGTCTGGCCGTCGACGGGCGTCGCATTCCAGAGCAGGTAGATCAGCACCGTGCCGGCCGCCATCGCCGCCAGCGACAGCGCCATGTAGAACATCGTCCAGTGGCCGGTGCGCACGCGCGGCTCGGCCAGCGAGTGGACGTTGTTCGAGACCGCCTCGATGCCGGTGTACGTGCCGGCGCCCAGCGAGTACGCGCGAAGGAACAACGCGATCGCGAACAGCCAGCCCTGCTCGCCGATGACCGAGCGCGTCTCCTCCATGGTCTGCGGCACCACCAGCGCCAGCCCTTCGCGGTGGGCGAAGATGCCGTAGCCGATCACCCACAGATGCGAGATCACGAAGCCCAGGAAGATCGGCGCGAGCCAGCGGATCGACTCCTTGGCGCCGCGCAGGTTGAGCCACAGCAGCACGCCCAGCACCGCCGCTTCGACCGCGAGCTTCCAGCCCTGTGCGTCGGCTTCCAGCAGGCTGAACAGCGCATCGCCGCCGCTGGCGATCGAGATCGCGATGGTCAGCACGTAGTCGACGATCAATGCCGAGCCCGACACCAGGCCCGCGCGCATGCCCACCAGCTTGGTCGAGGCCTTGTAGCCGCCGCCGCCGGAGGGGAACAGGTCGATGACCTGGTTGTAGGACGCCGCGATGATGAACACGGTGACCGCCGTGGCCAGCGCGAGCCAGGGCGCGAGGTGCACGTGCGCGCCCAGCGCCAGGAACGCCTCGGCCGGGCCGTAGCAGGCGGACGACAGGCCATCGGCGCCCAGGCCGATCCAGGCGAGGAACGCCACCAGCGCCACGTGCTTGCGGGTGCCCGTGTCGAACGGATCCAGCGGCTTTCCGATCAGGACACGGCGCGCTCGCTCGGCGATCGACATGCGAAGACCCAGACGGCGGGGTCGCAAGTCTAGACGTTGCGCCGCCGAGGGCGAACTCAGGGGTGCGCCGTATGGACCCGAATGGCCGATGGTGATCGCACCGACGCGGACCCAGCATGGGCCGCGTCGTCTCGCAGTCGCCCATGTCCCCGCTCGTTCGTCGCCTGTGCGTGCCGATCCTGCTGCTGTTCGCGACATTTGCGGCGCGCGTGCAGGCGGTGGAGATCGTCACGCTGACGGTGCAGCCCTCGAAGACCGGAAGCGGCATCGGGGCCGAACTGCTCGCACGCAACTACCACTACGTCGCGCACACGCAACTACCACTACGTCGCGCAGCCCAGGCTGGCGACGCGGCGCAAGAACGTGCTCGTGGTTTTCCCGGGCGGCTCGAACAGCTCGCCCGGCGCCTACACGGAGGTGTCTCATCGGCAGGGCGCCGGCCACTCCGCATTTCTCGCGTGACGCTGCCGACCGCGCTGCGCCCCGCGGTGATGTTCTCGGCGCCCAACGATCCCGTCGGCAACAACAGCGCGACGTGGATCTATCGCCGCGCGGCGACTCCCGCAGCGCGTTTCTGGGGCCTGCGCAGCGCCGACGAGGGCATGTACGGCGACGTCATCCCGCTGAACTGGCAGAACCTCGAGGTCGGCGACGTCGCGCCGGCGACGGTGGAACGCGACGTCGGAACGGGGAAGGGCGCTGGGTCGGCAAGCCAGCGCCTGGTGCCGACGCAGGCCAGCACCAATTCGCCGATTGAGCCGCGGGCGCACGGTGCGTACACTGCGCGCCTTGCCGATTTCCTCCGCTTGCGGGCTCACCAGCTAAGCGGGACGTAATGCGTAATCGGCCCGCGAAACGCGGGCTTTTTGTTGCCCGCGTGAAGGATCTGGGGTCTGTTGACCGTCATTTGGTCGCTGCGTTGCCCCCGCATTTGCGGCCAGGCAAGGCGCGAGGAGCGCGGTGTACTGGATGTACATGAGCGACGAGCAACGCGGCATGGCCGCAAATGCGTGGGCAACCCCGGTTGGGTCCCAGCGCGGGAGTGACTCAATGTCACTCCCGCGTAAGCCCAGCCGGGCAGGGTCTGTTTTCGCGCATGGCGGCG
>NZ_JAJFBP010000052.1 GCF_020697055.1 Panacagrimonas sp.
GACTGGTGTTCATCCTGTCGCGCGAACAGCAGGACGTGGACCTGTTCAACGGCCGCATCGATGCCGAAAAGTGCGACGCGCTGCTGAAGCATTGGGTGGATCCGCGCGACATCGACGTCGCCTACATCTGCGGACCCCAGACGATGATGGAACAGGTGTCGGAGCGGTTGATGGCGCACGGCCTGCCCAAGGCGCGCATCAAGATGGAGCTGTTCGCCAGCGCGATGTCCAAGGGCCCGCGTCCGGAACGCGCGGCCAGGATCAAGGGCGCCGAGGGCTGCAACGTCACGGTGATCCATCACGGCCTGACGCGCAGCTTCACCATGCCCAAGAACAAGGCCACGGTGCTGGACGCCGCGCTCGAGGAAGGCATCGAGCTGCCGTACTCCTGCAAGGGCGGTGTCTGCGGCACCTGCCGCTGCAAGCTCATCAAGGGCGAGGTGGACATGGATGCCAACTACTCGCTCGAGGATTACGAGCTGGCGCGCGGCTTCGTGCTCGCCTGCCAGAGCTTCCCGGTGACCGATGAACTGCTGATCGATCTCGATCAGGAAACCTGAACATTTCGGAGAGAGACGAGATGAAGACCCTGGAGAGCTACGCGGCCGGCGGATGGAAAGCCGGCGAGGGCGGCGACACGCAGCTCAACGCGATCACCGGCGAGGCGGTGGCGAAGGTGTCGAGCAAGGGCGTGGACTTCCGCGCGATGCTCGAGCACGGCCGCAAGGTCGGCGGTCCGGCGCTGCGCAAGCTCACCTTCCACGAGCGCGCGATGCGGCTCAAGGCGCTCGGCACCTATCTGTCCGAACGCAAGAACGCGTACTACGCGCTGTCGTCCGCCACCGGCGCCAGCAAGGTCGACTCGATGATCGACGTGGATGGCGGCTTCGGCACGCTGTTCGCGTACGCCGGCAAGGGCCGGCGCGAGCTGCCCAATGCCACGTTCGTGATCGACGGTGCGACCGAGGTGATGAGCAAGACCGGCAGCTTCGTCGGTCAGCACATCCTCACGCCGCTGAAGGGCGTCGCGGTCCACATCAACGCCTTCAACTTCCCGGTGTGGGGCATGCTGGAAAAGCTGGCGGTGAACCTGCTCGCCGGCGTGCCGGCGATCGTGAAGCCTGCGAGCCAGACCGCGTACCTGACCGAAGCGGTGTTCCGCGACATGGTCGAGTCGAAGATCTTTCCCGAGGGTTCTTTCCAGCTGATCTGCGGCAGCGTGGGCGATCTGTTCGAGCACCTCACCGGCCAGGACGTGGTGACGTTCACCGGCTCGGCGTCGACCGGGCAGAAGCTGCGCTCGCATCCGGCGATCGTGCGCAATTCGGTGCGCTTCACGATGGAAGCCGATTCGCTCAACTGCTCGATCCTGGGGCCCGATGCGGTCGCCGGCACGCCGGAGTTCGATCTCTACGTCAAGGAGGTCGTCCGCGAGATGACGACCAAGTGCGGCCAGAAATGCACGGCGATCCGCCGCGCCTTCGTGCCGCGCGCGCAGGTGCCGGCGGTGCTCGACGCGCTCAAGGCGCGCCTGGCCAAGGTCGTCGTGGGCGACCCGGCGCAGGAGGGCGTGACGATGGGCGCGCTCGCGAGCACCGGCCAGCGCGACGAGGTGCGCAAGGCGGTGACGCAGCTGCGCGGCGACGCCGAGCTGGTGTTCGGCAATCCCGACGACGTGAAGGCCGTCGGTGCCGACGCCGTCAAGGGCGCGTTCCTCTCGCCGATCCTGCTGCACTGCGCGCAACCGTCGGAGAGCAGGGTCGTGCACGAGGTCGAGGCGTTCGGACCGGTGTCCACCGTGATGCCCTACGACTCGATCGAGGACGTGATCCATCTGGCCGCGCGCGGCGAGGGCAGCCTCGTCGGTTCGATCTTCACGTACGACAACGCGTTCGCCCGAGAACTGGTGCTCGGTGCGGCGAGCCATCACGGTCGCCTGCTGATCGTGAACCGCGACTGCGCCAAGGAGTCGACCGGCCACGGCTCGCCGATGCCGGTGCTGATCCACGGCGGGCCGGGACGCGCCGGCGGCGGCGAGGAAATGGGCGGTGTGCGCGGTGTGTACCACTACCTGCAGCGCACCGCACTGCAGGGTTCGCCCGAGACGCTCACCGCGATCACCGGCCAGTGGATTCCCGGTGCGACGCGCCGCGAAGGCGTTCACCCGTTCCGCAAGAATCTCGACGAGCTGCAGCTGGGCGACACGATCAAGGCGGGGCCCCGGACCGTCACGCTGGAGGACATCGAGCACTTCGCGCACTTCACCGGCGACACGTTCTACGCGCACATGGACGAGGAGGCCGCGGCGAAGAACCCGTTCTTCGGCGGACGTGTCGCGCACGGCTACTACATCCTGTCGATCGCCGCGGGTCTTTTTGTTCAGCCTGACCCAGGGCCGGTGCTGGCCAACTACGGTCTCGACAACCTGCGCTTCGTGACGCCGGCCAAGGCGGGCGATCAGCTCAGCGTGACGCTCACCGCCAAGGGCAAGAACCCGCGCATCACGGAAAACTACGGCGAAGTGCGCTGGGACACCGTGGTGACCAACCAGGACGGCAAGGTCGTGGCGACGTACGACGTGTTGACGATGGTCGAGAAAGGTCCGAAGGCTGCTTGAGGCGTAGCCCGGGCGCAGCCCGGGTCAAAGTCCCCGGGCTTCGCCCGGGCTACGGAGGAGAGAAGATGAATTACGAAAACATCCTGTTCCAGAACGAAGGCGGCATCGCGCGCATCACGCTGAACCGTCCCGATCGCCTCAACAGTTTCACGGTGGCGATGCACACCGA
Organism: Panacagrimonas sp.; assembly: GCF_020697055.1. Classification (GTDB taxonomy): domain Bacteria; phylum Pseudomonadota; class Gammaproteobacteria; order Nevskiales; family Nevskiaceae; genus Panacagrimonas. Next base: position 2,787 of record NZ_JAJFBP010000052.1, read on the forward strand.
GTTGCGCGACGCCATCGGCAGGATCAAGGGCGATCCGTCGGTGCGGGTTCTGCTGCTCACCGGTGCCGGCCGCGGCTTCTGCGCGGGGCAGGACCTGTCGGATCGGGCCGTCGCGCCCGGCGGAAAGCCGGTGGACCTGGGCGAGACGGTCTCGACGTGGTGGGCGCCGCTGGTGATGAGCCTGCGCACGCTGCCGATGCCCGTGGTGTCGGCGGTCAACGGCGTGGCCGCCGGTGCGGGTGCCAATGTCGCGCTCGCCGGCGACCTCGTCGTCGCGACGAAATCCGCCAGCTTCATCCAGCCTTTCTGCAAGCTGGGCCTGATTCCCGACACTGGTGGAACGTGGATCCTGCCGCGCCTGCTCGGGACCGCGCGCGCGATGGGCCTGGCGATGCTCGGCGACAAGCTGAGCGCCGAGCAGGCCGAATCCTGGGGCCTGATCTGGAAGTCGATTCCCGACGAGCAGTTCAAGGGCGAAGTCGAGAAGCTGCTCGCCCATCTGGCGACGGCGCCGACCAAGGGCCTGGCCAGGACCAAGGAGCTGATCTACACGAACGGTTCGGCGCCGCTGGACGAGGCGCTGGCGCGCGAGGCGACGGTGATGCGCGAGCTCGGATTCTCGGACGACTACCGCGAGGGCGTCAGCGCGTTCATCGAAAAGCGCAACGCGACGTTCACGGGTCGCTGAAGCATGGTCACCCGGCACGCGGTGAAGGCGGGCGACCTCGAGCCCATCGAGCGCGCGAGCCAGGACGAACTGCGATCGCTGCAGCTGCAGCGCCTGAAGTGGTCGCTGCGGCACGCCTACGACAACGTTCCGCACTACCGGAGCAGCTTCGATGCGGCCGGCGTGCATCCGGACGATCTGCGCCAGCTTTCGGATCTGGCGAAGTTCCCCTTCATGACGAAGAAGGATCTGCGCGACCATTATCCGTTCGGGCTGTTCGCGGTGCCGAGAGAGCAGGTCGTGCGCATCCATGCGTCGAGCGGAACGACCGGCAAGCCCACCGTGGTGGGCTACACGAAGAATGACATCGACGTCTGGGCGAACGTGGTCGCGCGCAGCATCCGCGCCGCGGGCGGACGTCCCGGCGACCTGATCCACGTCGCCTACGGCTATGGCCTGTTCACCGGCGGCCTGGGGGCGCACTACGGCGCCGAGCGGCTGGGTTGCACGGTGATCCCGATGTCGGGCGGCCAGACCGAGAAGCAGGTGCAGCTGATCCAGGATTTCCAGCCGCGGATCATCATGGTCACGCCCTCGTACATGCTCAACATCATCGAGGAGTTCCAGCGCCAGGGGCTCGATTGCGAGGGCTCGAGCCTGCAGATCGGCATCTTCGGCGCCGAGCCCTGGACCAACGCGATGCGCCACGAGATCGAGTCGCGTGCCGGTATCGACGCGGTCGACATCTACGGGCTCTCCGAGGTCATCGGACCCGGCGTCGCCAACGAATGCGTCGAGTCCAAGGACGGTCCGGTGATCTGGGAGGACCACTTCTATCCGGAGATCATCGATCCGGTGACCGGCGAAGTGCTGCCCGACGGGGCGGAAGGCGAGCTGGTATTCACGTCGCTGACCAAGGAGGCGCTGCCGGTCCTCCGATACCGCACGCGCGACCTCACCCGGCTGCTGCCGCCCACCGCGCGCTCGATGCGGCGGATGGACAAGATCACCGGCCGCTCGGACGACATGCTGATCATCCGCGGCGTGAACGTCTTCCCCACGCAGATCGAGGAGCTGCTGCTCAAGCTGCCGGAGCTGGCGCCGCACTATCTGATCGAGGTCACGCGCGACGGAAATCTCGACGCGATGTCGGTTGCGGTGGAACTGCAGCCGCAGGTCGCCGGGCTGGCGGGCGAGCAGCGCGAGGCGGTTGCCCGTCAGCTGCAGCACCTGGTGAAGACCTACGTCGGCATCAGCGTGAAGGTCGATATCGGCGCGCCCAACGCGCTGGAGCGATCGCAGGGCAAGGCGCGTCACGTGATCGACAAGCGTCCCAAGGCGACCTGATCCACTCTCTTTTCTTCTTCCGATCCTAATTCCATGAAGCACGCGCTCATCTGCGACGCCATCCGCACCCCGTTCGGCCGTTACGGCGGAGCACTGGCCAATGTCCGCGCCGACGACCTCGCGGCGCTGCCGATCGCCGAGCTGATCATGCGCAACCCGAACGTGGACTGGGCCGCGCTCGACGATGTGATCTACGGCTGCGCCAACGGCGCGGGCGAGGACAACCGCAATGTCGCGCGCATGGCGGCGCTTCTCGCGGGACTGCCGCAGGACGTGCCGGGCGTGACCGTGAACCGGCTGTGCGGCTCCAGCCTCGATGCGATCGGGACGGCGGCGCGCGCCATCAAGGCGGGCGAGGTCGAACTGATGATCGCCGGCGGCGTCGAGAGCATGACGCGTGCGCCGTTCGTGATGGGCAAGGCGGATTCGGCTTTCTCGCGCGGCGCCCGGATCGAGGACACGACCATCGGCTGGCGCTTCGTCAATCCGTCGATGAAGGCCCGCTACGGCATCGACTCGATGCCCGAGACCGCCGAAAACGTGGCCGAGCAGTTCGGCATCGCGCGCAAGGATCAGGATGCGTTCGCCGTTCGCAGCCAGCAGCGCTGGGCCAAGGCCAACGGCGCGGGATTCTTCGATCGCGAGATCGCACCGGTGGCGATCCCGCAAAAGAAAGGTGAGGCGCTGTCATTCCGTGCCGACGAACACCCGCGCCCGGACACCACAATCGAGATGCTGGCCAGGCTCAAGGGCGTGGTGAAGGAAGGCGGCACGGTGACGGCGGGCAATGCATCGGGCGTCAACGACGGCGCCTGCGCGCTGCTGCTCGCATCCGAATCGGCGGCCGGCCGCCATGGCCTCGAACCGCGTGCGCGCGTCGTTGCGATGGCAACGGTCGGACTGGCACCGCGGATCATGGGGTTTGGTCCGGCGCCGGCCACGCGCAAGGTGCTCGCGCTCGCCGGGCTCGAGCTCGGGCAGATGGACGTGATCGAGTTGAACGAGGCGTTTGCCGCGCAGGGCCTGGCCGTGACGCGCGACCTCGGCCTGCCCGACGACGCCGCGCACGTGAATCCAAACGGCGGGGCGATCGCGATCGGCCATCCGCTCGGCGCCTCCGGTGCACGGCTGGTGACGACCGCGATCAACCAGCTCGAGCGCATCCAGGGTCGCTACGGCCTCTGCACGATGTGCATCGGCGTGGGGCAGGGCATCGCGCTGGTGATCGAGCGGCTCTGAGGAAGACGGCCCGACGTGGACGTGCATCACGCGCCGGCACGGATCTGCCGCGTCAGCGGGTCGGCGCGTTCCGCCGCGAAACCCAGTCGATCGCCTCGGTGGCGATCGGCGGCGTCCGAGCGCCGCGTCGCGCGCTGCGCACCCGCTGCACGTGGCCCGGTCCGATCTCGCGCACGTTGCGGCACCCGAGCAGCGCCATGTCGAGCATCAGTTCGTGGCGGAACAGGTCGAGCACGCGCTGCACGCCGGCCTGCCCGCCGGCTGCGAGCCCGTACAGATAGGCGCGACCGATCGAACACGCGTTGGCTCCCAATGCGAGTGCCTTGAGCACGTGGGTGCCGCGACGCACGCCACCGTCGACGATCAGCTCGAGCGAACCGCCCACCGCGTCGCGGATCGGCGGCAGGCAATCGATCGACGCGGGGCAGCCGTCGAGCTGCCGACCGCCGTGGTTGGAGATCATCACGGCGCTGGCGCCGATCGACTGCGCGAGCCGCGCATCTTCGGGTGTCGACAATCCCTTGATCACGAGCGGGCCGCCCCACTCGCGTGCGAGCCACGCGGCGTCGTCCCAGGTGATGCTGCGATCGAACTGGCTGTTGACGTAGTCGATCAGGCCCATCGGACCTTCGCGGCCGAGCGCATCGACACGATGGACGACGTTGGCGAGCCGGAAATCCGGATGTCGCAGGAAGTTGAGCGACCATCCCGGCGACGCGATGAAGTCGAGCAGGCTGCGCGCGGTCAGCTTGGGCGGCATCGTCATGCCGGTGACGCGATCGCGCTCGCGGTTGCCCGCCACCGGTGTGTCCACCGTCAGGCACAGCGCCTGGTAGCGCGCGGCCCTGCAGCGTTCGACGAAATCCCGGGTCAGGCCGCGGTCCTTGAAGATGTAGACCTGGAACATCTTGGGCGCATCGCCGACGGCGGCGATGTCCTCGAGCGTGGTCGTCGCCAGCGCCGACAGCGAGTAGAGCGTGCCGGCGGCCTGCGCCGCGCGCGCCGCGCCCAGTTCCTTGTGGTGATGGAACAGCCGCGACATGCCGGTCGGCGCAAGAAAGAAAGGCAGCCCGATGCGCGTGCCGAGCAACGTCGTCGACAGGTCGATGGCGCTGATGTCCGTCAGCACGCGCGGCAGCAGTTCGTAGTCCTCGAACGCTTCGGTGTTGCGGCGCAGGGTCCATTCGTCGTCGGAACCGCCGTCGATGTAATGGAACATCGGCGCCGGCAACCTGCGATGCGCGAGGCGACGCAGGTCGGCGACGTCGAAGCAGCGTTGCAGCGAGGCCATGCGTCGCCTCCCGAAGATCAGATCTGGCGCAAGCTCGCGCCGAGCAGCTGCGCGCGGTCCGCGCAGGGACCCACCAGCACTTCGACGTCGCCCGGCTCGAACACGCCGCGCAGTCCGGCGTCGAGGAAGCGCAGCTCCGATCCCGCGAGCGACATCTCGACGGTGCCCGTGCGGCCGGCGTCGAGCCGGATCTTGGCGAAGCCACGCAGTTCGAGCAGCGGCCGTGTGACGCACGCGACCTTGTCGCGCGTGAACAGGAACACGGTCTCCTCGGCCTCGCGCTCGCCTTCGTTGCTGACGTCCACGCCGATCTGCACGACGTCGCACTCGCGCAGCGTGTCGGTGCTCAGCCGAAGGTTGGCGTAGGTGAAGCGGCCGTAGCCCAGGCCGTGGCCGAACGGGTAGAGCGGATCGTTGGCCACGTCCAGGTACCTGCTGGTGTAAGGGTCCTTCGGATCCATCGGCCGTCCGCTCGGGCGTTGGCCGTAGAAGACCGGCACCTGGCCCAGCGCGCGCGGCCAGCTGATCGGCGTGCGTCCGCCGGGGGAAACGCGGCCGGCCAGCACGTCGGCGACGGCGTGACCGGCCTGGCTGCCGGGAAACCAGGCGGCGAGGATCGCGTCGGCGTTGTCGGCCAGCCAGGGAATCACCAGCGGACGACCGGAGAACAGGATCGCGATCACCGGCGTGCCGCGCGCGCGAGCCCGTGCGATCGCTGCGCGCGCCAGTGCCTCCTGGCGGCCGGGCAGTTCCGGGTACGCGCGGCTGGCGGCCTCGCCGCTCATGTTGGCGCGCTCGCCGAGGCACAGGATCACCGCATCGGCGTCGTCGCAGAGCGCCACCGCGTCGCCGATCCCGGTCTCATCGGTGTCGTCGATCGCCGCGCCCGTCGCGTGCACGATCCCGGTTCCCGGAAAGCCGTCGCGCAAGCCCGCCAGGACGCTGACCGGGTCGTCCGGTTCGCTGGCGGCGAACCAGGGCCCGCGCATCTCGGCCGCGGCATCGGCCAGCGGACCGAGCACGCACAGGCGGCGCGGTGGCGGATCGAGCGGCAGCGCGCCGTTTTGATTGCGCAGCATCGTGATCGAACGTGCTCCGACGTCGCGCGCCAGTTCTCGCCGCTGGCGGATCGCGTCCGCCTTCTCGGCCTTGCGCCCGCGACGGTACGGATCGTCGAACAGGCCGAGCCTTTCCTTGAGCCGCAGAACGCGGCGAACGCAGGTGTCGATCTCGTCGATCGTCACCAGGCCGCGCTCGAGCGCGATCGGCAGGCCATGGCGGTAGGCCCCGGCCATCATGTCGATGTCGACGCCTGCCTTGAGCGACAGCGTGGCCGCTTCGACCAGGTCGGCCGCGACGCCGTGCTTGATCAGTTCGCCGATCGCGTTGTAGTCGCTGACCAGCACGCCGTCCCAGCCCAGGTCGCCGCGCAGGTAGTCGCGCAGCAGCGGGATGTGCATCGTCATCGGGATGCCGTTGAGATCGGTGAACGCCGGCATGATCGTCTCCACGCCGGCCTTCACCGCCGCCTCGAACGGCGGCAGGTGCACTTCGCGCAGCGTGCGTTCGGAGATGTCGACCGCGGCGTACTCGCGCCCGCCCATCACCGGTCCGTACGCGCAGAAATGCTTGGCGCAGGCGGCGAGGGCGTCCGGCGCGGATGGATCGTCGCCCTGGAAGCCGCGCACCTTGGCGTGGGCCATCAGCACACCGATCAGCGTGTCCTCGCCCGGGCCCTCGGCCGTGCGGCCCCAGCGCAGGTCGCGCGAGACGTCGAGCATCGGCGCGAACGTCATTGCCAGACCATCGGCCGCCGCCTCGCGTGCCGCCTCGCGCGCCGTGCGCTCCCACGTCGCCGGATCGAACACCGCCGTCTCGCCCAGCGGAATCGGGAACAGCGTGCGATGACCGTGGATGATGTCCAGGCCGATCAGCAGGGGGATGCCCAGACGCGATTGCTCGACCGCGATGCGCTGCATCTCGTGCACCGGCCCCGCGCCGATCATGTTGAGCAGATTGCCGATCGTGCCGTCGCGGATCGATTCGGTGGAGTCGCCGGCGATGACGGGTCCGGTGACGGCGTAGCCCGAGGCCGTCATCGTGAGCTGGCCGAGCTTCTCCGCGAGCGTCATGCGCTCCAGCAGATCTTCGATACGACTCATGCCTCCGGGGCCCTCCCAACGGGGTCTGGTTTTGGCGGCGCGCCGGTGAGCAATGCGCGATCCCGATTCGGCGCGCAGCCGGCGAACCGCATCATAGGGCCAGTCGACAAATCGCCAATGCGAAAGAACGCAGTCAGAATCGGCGCACTCCACGATCGCCCTGCTGCGCGAACAAGAAAACCGTGATCGCGACTCTCCCTGCCGCCGACGACCCGCGAACCCTGCTCGGACTCTCCGATGAGGCGCTCGTCGAGCGCATCCAGAGGCAGACGCTGCGCTTCTTCTGGGAGGGCGCGGAGCGCGCCAGCGCCCTGGCGCCCGATCGGCGCGAGCGCGAGCCCGGTCCGCTGGATGACGACGATCGCGTCGCCATCGGCGGCTCGGGATTCGGCGTGATGGCGCTGATCGTCGCCGTGGAGCGCGGGTGGCTCGCGCGCGAGGTGGTCATCGAGCGGCTCGACCGCATGCTCGCGCTGCTGGTGAAGGCCGAGCGTTACCACGGCGCGTTCCCGCACTTCGTCCACGGACGAAACGGCGCGACCAGCAACTTCAGCGATCTCGACGACGGCGGCGATCTGGTCGAGACCGCGCTGCTGTTCCAGGGCCTGCTGTGCGTGCGGGCCTATTTCGACCGCGACGATCCGCGCGAAGCGTCGCTGCGCAGCCGCATCACCGGGCTGTGGGAGAGCGTCGAGTGGGACTGGTACACGCAGGGTCGCGACGTCCTCTACTGGCACTGGAGTCCGCGTCACGGCTGGGCGATCGACCATCCGATCCACGGCTGGAACGAGTGCCTGATCGCCTACGTGCTGGCCACCGCCGCGCCGCGCCACGGGATCGACGCGCGCGCATACCACCGCGGTTTCGCGTCGGGCCGCGCCTTTCGCAACGGCAACGCCTATCACGGCATCGAACTGCCGCTGGGACAGGCCTACGGCGGTCCGCTCTTCTTCTCGCACTATTCGTTCTGCGGCCTGGATCCGCGCGGGCTGCGCGATCGATACGCCGACTACTGGGACCTGTGCGTGCGCCACGTGGGGATCAACCGCGAGCACTGCATCGTCAACCCCAACGGCTTCGCCGGCTACGGCGCCGACTGCTGGGGGCTCACCGCCAGCGACGATCCGGCCGGCTACGAGCCCCACGCACCCGACCACGACAACGGCACGATCTCACCCACCGCGGCGCTGTCGAGTCTTCCGTACGCGCCGGCCGAGGCGATGCAGGCGGCGCGCGGAATGCTCGAACGCCACGGCGGCAACGTCTGGGGGCGCTACGGGTTCGTCGATGCGTTCAATGAATCCAAGCAATGGTTCGCCAGGACCTACCTCGCGATCGACCAGGGCCCGATCGTCGTGATGACGGAGAACCATCGCAGCGGACTGCTGTGGAACCTGTTCATGCGCGTGCCCGAAGTGCAGGAGGGCCTGCGCCGGCTCGGGTTCTCCAGCCCGCACCTCGAGCAGGCGGCACCGTGAAGGGCTCGCTCGCCGACTGGATCGACCGGCAGTACCGGCGCTCGGCGACGGCGATGCTGCGCGGAATCTCGGCGGTCGATCTCCTCAAGAAGCGCCCCGGCTTCGGTCAGGTCGTGTGCGCCGAACGCGGCTCGGTCGTCGCCTCGATCGTCCTGGCCGATTGGGATCCCGAGCCGGACTACTTCTTCCACTGGTTTCGCGACTCGGCGATCGTGATCGACGCGCTTCGCGTGCTGCACCAGGCAGGCGATCTGGGCATCGAGGCGCGAATGCATTTCGGCGACTTCGTCCGCTTCAGCCTGGCGTTGAACCGGATCGACGGACGCGCGATGCGGGCCGAATCGGCGCAACGCGTCGCTCGTGCGCAGCCCGGTTTTCGAAAATTCCTGCGCGACGACGAGGAACTGGCCGGCGTGCACGGCGAGTGGGTCGTGGCGGACACGCGCGTGAATCCGGACGGGACGCTGGATGTGAGCAAGTGGGCGCGACCGCAGTACGACGGTCCGCCGCTGCGCGCGCTGGCGCTGTTGCGCTGGATCAATGCAGGCCTGGTCGACTCCGATGTGATCGGCGGGGCCACCGAGCTGCTGCGCGCGGATCTCGACTTCACGCGCCGGCACTGGCACGAGTCCTCGTTCGACATCTGGGAGGAGGAACGGGGACACCACTACTACACGCAGCGCGTGTCGGCGGCGGCGCTCGAACTCGGCGCCCGCTGGTGCGCGTCGCAAGGTGATCACGAGCGTGCCGACGACTGCGCCGTGCAGTCGCGTGCGGCGCTGTCGGGGCTCGATGCGTACTGGCTGGACGAGGCGGGCCACTACCGGTCGCGCGTGCTGCCCGACCCGCTGCGCTCGGCCAAGGATCTGGACATGGCGGTCGTGTTCTCGGCGATCCATTCGGGGGCGACGTCCGGTCCGCACTCGGTGCTGGATCCGTGCATGCAGCGCACGCTGGCGCGGCTGGAGGCGTTGTTCTCGTCGCTCTACGCGATCAATCGCAAGCGGGCCGCCGGGCCGGCGATGGGCCGTTACGAAGGTGACGTCTACCACTCCGGCGGTGCGTACTACTTCTCGACGCTGGCGGCGGCGGAGTTCTGCTACCGCGTCGCGGCCGCCGGCAACGCCGATGCGCCGCGCTGGCGCGAGGAAGGCGATGCGTTCCTGGCGACCGTGTGCGAGTTCACGCCGGACGATGGTGCGTTGTCCGAGCAGTTCGACCAGAGCACCGGTGTGCAGACGTCCGCGCGGCATCTGACCTGGAGCTATGCCGCGTTCGTGACCGCCGTCGCCGCCCGGCGCAGCGCGGTGTCCGGATGAGTTCGACCGCGCCCGTGGCCATGGCGCCGCCGCAGGCCGGTCTGCTGCGCCAGGTCGTGACGATCGTGCAGGCGCTGCACCGCTCACCGGCGGGCAAGGCGCTGATGTGGCTGGCGCTGGGAATCGTGGCGGTGATCGGCGCGACGTCGTACGGTCAGATCCGGCTCAACAGCTGGAACAAGGATTTCTTCGACGCACTGTCGCGCCGCGACATGCGCGACTTCATGTTCCAGCTCGGCGTTTTCTTCATCATCGCCGGCGTGCTGCTGGTGCTGAACGTCGGCCAGCGCTGGCTGGTGGAGACGCTCAAGCTGCGGCTGCGTGAAGGCATGGTGCGCGATCTGGTCGGCTACTGGATGTTGCCGCGTCGCGCGTTCTGGCTCGCGCAGGCTGGTGCGATGGGCGTCAACCCCGACCAGCGCATGCACGACGACGCGCGCAATCTCTGCGACATGTCGGCCGATCTCAGCGTCGGCCTGCTGCAGGCCTCGATCCTGTTCGTATCGTTCGCCGGCGTGCTGTGGGTGATCTCGGCGGACTTCAGCATCCGGATCGGCGAAGCGGACTACGCGGTCCCCGGCTTCATGGTCTGGGCCGCGATTCTCTACGCGCTGCTCGGATCGGTTCTCAGCTATTGGGTCGGTCGCAGCCTGGTCGGACGCAACGCGGATCGTTACGAGCGCGAAGCCGACCTGCGCTTCTCGCTGGTCCGCGTGAACGAGCATCTCGACGGCATCTCGCTGGCCGGAGGCGAAGCCGACGAGCGCCGGCGGGTCGAACGTCATCTCGAGGATCTGCTGGGCGCGTCGCGCCGGCTGGTGCTCGGACTGACGAATCTCACCTGGGTGACGGCAGGCTTCGGCTGGATGACGACCGTCGCGCCGATCCTGGTGGCGGCGCCGCTCTACTTCTCGGGCAAGGTGTCGTTCGGTGGATTGATGATGGCCGCCGCGGCCTTCACGCAGGCGCAGTCGTCGCTACGGTGGTTCGTCGACAACTTCAGCATCCTGGCCGACTGGCGCGCGACCTTGCTGCGCGTGGCGAACTTCCGCCAGGCGCTGACCGCGGATCACGAGAAGGCGCGGCAGGCGCGGCGCATCGAGTACGTCGACGGAGAAGCCGGGCGCATCGAGATCCATGCGCTGCGCGTGGACTCCCCGACCGGCACCGATCGCCTCGAGGAGGACCCGCTGGTGCTGCGTGCCGGCGAGCGCGTGCTGGTCGTGGGTGCGCCGGGTACCGCCAAGACGCAGCTGTTCAGGGCGCTCGCCGGACTCTCGCCCTGGGGCGAGGGTCGCGTGCAACGGCCCGCCGACGAGGCGATCTTCTACATGCCGCGCGGCACGCCGTACCTGCCGCGCGGAACGCTGCGCGAGGTGCTGGCCTATCCGGCCAAGGTCAGCGATTTCGGCGAACCGGCGTTCGCGCACGCGCTCGTCCGGCTCGGTCTCGAACGCCTGGTGCCGATGCTCGACGAGACGCGGCGCTGGGACCAGGAGCTGAGCCAGGACGATCAGCTGCACCTGGCCTTCGCGCGCCTGGTGCTGCAGGCGCCGCCCTGGGTGGTGATCGACGATGCGCTGGGGACGCTGGACGAGGACGGCCTTCGTCGCGTCGTGCAGATCTTCGAAAGCGAACTCTCGCGCACCGGCGTGCTGCACATGGGGCGCGCGCTGCAGGGACGCGATCCGCTGTTCGATCGGGTGGTGCACCTGGTGCGCGACGAGGGTACCGCCGAAGGTCCGTCGCAGCCGACGCAGGAGAAACCCGCTTGAGCCGCCTCGCCATCCATGGCTGGTGCCTGCTGTGGCTGATGATGGTCGCGGCCCCCGGAAGGCTGTGGGCGCAGGCATTCGATTTTGCGGCGCCCGCGAGCGTCGATGATCCGGTCGTCGCGGAGCGCATGCGCGACTTGGCGGAGCGCATCCTGCCGGTCTACCAGGAGAAGGACACCGAGCGATATCTGGTGAACCTGGCGGCGCTGCAACTGGTGGCGGGAAACCCGTCGGCGGCGAGCGAATCGCGGCGCTCGCTGCAGGAGCGGCGCCAGACCGGCGCGCCGCGGCCGGTGGTGCCCTACGTGATGCTGCACGACCTGATCGTGCGCGCCCGTGCGATCGAAGCCGCCGAGCACGTGCCGTTTGCCGACGCCTTTGCGCGCGAGTTCCGCAAGGAGGTGCCGGCGCTGGCCGACCGCGACGCCCATGCGCTCACGCGCCTGATGTTGTCGTCGCCCACCGCGACGCGCGAGGCGCTGCAGGCGGCGTTCGATCGCGTCCGCCCGCGCGGTCGCCTCGAGCAGACCGAGGCGATGGAACTGGTGTGGATGTACCTCTGGTTCGACGCGTATCGCCGGACCGGCGGTGCGGCGCCGGCGCTGGTCGTGCAGGAGGACACGCGGCGATACCTGTCGGACCAGGAAGTGGTGATCAAGTCCCGGCGTGGCATCGAGCTCGCCATCCGCGTCGTGCGTCCACGTCACCCGCAAGGCCGGCCGCTGCCGGCAGTGCTGGAATTCACCATCGATCCCTCGCGCGACGAGGCGCACGAAAGCGCGGCGCATGGCTATGTCGGTGTGGTCGCCTACACGCGCGGCAAGAAGCGGCGCGACGGTCGCATCATTCCGTTCGAGCACGAGCGTCGCGACGTGCGCGCCGTGATCGAATGGATCGCGCAGCAACCCTGGAGCGACGGGCGCGTGGCGATGATCGGGCAGGGCTACAGCGGCTTCGCGGCCTGGGCGGTGCTCAAGGATCCGCCTGCGGCACTCAAGGCGGTGGTGACCTCCGATGCGATGGCGCCGGGCATCGACTTTCCGATGGAAGGCAACGTGATGCGCAACGCCTCGCTGCGCTGGGCCAGCGAGCACACGCAGGGATTGCGCGAGGCCGACGGGAAGGACGACGAACAGGCCGACGCGCGCTGGCGCGCGCTCGATCTGGAATGGTTCCGCAGTGGCCGGCCTTATCGCGATCTCGACCGGATCGCGCGCGAACCCAACCGTGTGTTCCGCCGCTGGATCGGACATCCGAGCTACGACCGATACTGGCAGAAGATGATTCCGCAGACTCGCGAGTTCGCCAAGGTGAAGATTCCGGTGCTGACGATCACCGGCTACTACGCGCAGGGTGCGGTCGGTGCGATGCACTACTTCACCGAGCACGCGCGCAAGGCGCCGGATGCATCCCACGTCCTGCTCGCGGGGCCGTGGGACGAGCGCGCCGTGGAGAATCGTCCGGCGCGCATGCTGCGCGGCCTGGCGACCGAACCCGGAGCGCGCGTGGACCTGGCGGAATTGCGATTCGACTGGATCGATCACGTGCTGGGCGGCGCACCGCGGCCGCCGCTGCTGGGTGATCGAGTGAATCTCTGGATGCCGGGCCCGGGAGGCGACTGGCGCCATGCGCCGGACCTCGCCGCGCTGGCCGGCGGCTCGCCGCTGCGCCTGCACCTGGAAACGGGCCTGGACGAGGGCACCGGAGCGGGCGAGCGCAAGCTGCTCGACGCCGCGCCCGCCGATCGTCGCGACGCGTCGTTCGAGCAGCGCGTGGACCGCAAGGATCGAAAGGACGCCGGCGACGACGCGATGACGCCGATCGTGAGCCGGGATCTGCCCCTGCGACACGCGGTGCAGTACGTCAGCGAGCCGCTGACGCAGCCGACCGAAGTGGCGGGCCTGATGTCGGGCCAGCTCGACTTTCGCCCGAGCCGCATGGACCTGGACCTGCAGGTGACCTTGTACGAGCGGCTCGCCACCGGAGAGCAGGTGATGCTGGGCGATCCGTATGAATTTCGTGCCAGCTACGCGCGCGATCGGACGTCGCGGCGGTTGCTGAAGGCCGGCGTGCGCCAGAAGCTCGCGTTCCGCTCGCAGCAGCTGATGGCGCGGCGCCTGCAGGCCGGAAGCCGATTGGTGCTCGTGATCGGCGTGATCCAGCAGGCGGATCGGCAGATCAATTACGGGCTCGGCGACGACGTCAACGCCGAGTCCCTGCAGCGCGCCGGCGGCAAGCCGCTGCGCATCCGCTGGTATCCGGGCAGCTGGATCGACGTGCCGGTGCGCCGGTGAGCATCGAGGAGCGCGACGTTTCGTCCGTCGGGGCCCTCGGCGTCGCATTGGCCGAGGCGGTGGCCGCGGATCTTCGATCGGGCATCGTGCGCCGTTCCGCGGCGAGTCTTGCCATCAGTCCGCGCCCGACGCTGTTGCCGTTCTGCGTGGCGCTGCGCGCACAGCCCGACGTCGACTGGTCACGCGTGCAGATCACGCTCACCGACGAGTGCTGGGTGGCACCGGGATCCGAGCGCAGCGGCGAGCACTTCCTGCGTCAGCACCTGGTCCGCGACGACGTGCTGGACGCGCGCCTGCTGGGTCTGTGGCGACGCGACC
>NZ_JAJFBP010000025.1 GCF_020697055.1 Panacagrimonas sp.
GAGGGAGACCCAACTATGCCCACACGTGACACACGCCCCGGGTCCATGGAGCGAGCGAAAAATGGTGCCGAGCCCGCTCGTACGCTCTACATCCGGCAGGAATTCGTCGAGCCTTGGGTAAGGCGCTGTGAAGCCTTCGCCAACGCGGAAAACCTGCGCTACTTTGTGTTCGGTCTGATAGTCCCGAGGCCCGAGGGACGATCCCTGCAATTTGTACTAACGAACTATCCCCATGATTGGCTACGGATGTACGACCACTTCGGCTACATCCGGCTCGATCCAGTGGCCGCCAAGATCCTCACCAGCATTAAACCGTTTGCTTGGGACGAGTTGCCCGTCGTGGGAAATAGGCTGAAGACATTCTGGAACCGAGCCGCACGATTCGGTCTAAGGCACGGTTACACAATTCCTATTCACGGCCCACGCGGTCAACATGCTGCCTTCGTATTGAGTGGCACCGACGTGCCGCTAGCGCAAGAGTGTCGCCAACAGCGATTTGAGCGCGCATGGTCCTTCACGAATGCCCTTGTCGATGAAGTCTTCGGAACATATCTCCAACAGGACGCATCGATCGTCAAACCTCTCATTCCTAAGCAACGGCAGGCGCTGTCCCTAATCGCGCGCGGCTACTCCATTCGCGAGATCGGAAAGGCGCTGGGGCTACATTCGCGGACAGTCGAGTATCACCTCCGCGGCGCGCTCGAGCGTCTTGGGGCGACAACAAGAGAGCAAGGAATTGTTCGGGCGCTCCTCAATGGCGATATCGAAGAGCTTAGCTACCCGGGTCGTTTGCGCGACTGGTGCCTTAGATTCGGTACCGACTAGGCCATCAACTCCTCCCGAATCCTGTGGGTTCACACAATTGGCAACGCTCCGGTCGTAAACCACACTGCATCCCATGGGTCGCACTTCCCGTGCGACGCGACGTCACGACGCAATGGATGAGCTGACGCGCGCCGCTGCGATGGCGTCTGACTCAAGCGCGGCGAGCGACGCCGAAACGGAAGCAACGACTGCTTCGTCACCTGATGCCGGCGCCGTTCCGGCGCTCGACCCCCTGAGCACTGCCGACGACGAGCACTGGCCTAGCATCGATTGCGCTCAGGCCCACGTCCAGGCGTTCGCCGAGGCCAACGAGTTTCCGTATTTCAAGGTCACGCTCGACGTGCAAAAGCAGGAGAATCACTTCCTGCGCGCGGAGATCACGAACTACCCACTGACGTGGCTGAAGCGCTACCGCCGATGCGGCTACGCAAAGGTCGACCCGGAACCGGCGATGCTGCGGGCGTCATGGTCGCCGTTCGCGTGGGATGAATTGCGGGGGCGCGCCCCGGCAGCGCGTCGAATGTTCGAAGACGCGGCAATGCACGGTTTGGGCGACGGCTTCACGGTCCCGATGCACTGTGCCAATGGTGAGTCTTCGGCACTGACGCTCGCCGGCCCTCGCATGCCCGAAGGCGCCGAAGCGCGCTGGGCCCTCTACTTCAGCGCGTACCGGTTTCAGTGCGTCGCTTTTGCGCGCCTGCGCCGCCTGATGCAGACCGCCCCGATACCTCCGTCCAAGGACCAGCTGACAGAGCGGCAGCGCCATATCCTTTTCCTGCTGATGCAAGGAATGGGAGTGAAGTCGATCGCGCGACACCTGGGACTGCACACCCGCACGATCGATGACGGACTACGCCGGGCCTGCCTGCGCTTGGGCGTCGCCTCGCGCGAGCAGGCGATCGTCCGCGCTCTGGCCACCCGGCAGATCGACGCGACCAGCCTGGTTCCCCAGGCAGTTGCCACGGTCATCTATTACGTCCAATCGCACAACGATCCGTTATCACCGCCCTGAACGATGCGCGAACCACGGCGCGAAGCGGACGCTGCTCAGCGCCGTGGGAATCCGCCGCGACGAGGTCAATCGGCCTCAATGGTGCCTGTCGTAATGGTTCTCGGCCTTGTCGCCACGCCGATCTAGCTGTGCCTCGGCCCGGTCGCCCTTGCGATCGAGGCGCTTTTCGATGCGGTCGCCCTTCTCGTCCAGGCGCTCTTCGATCCGATCACCCTTCGCATCGAGTCGCTCCGCCTTGCCTTCGTTGCCATGAGCTGCGGCGGCGGCGGCCTTGCGATCGAGGTGGTCGTTGATGCGTTCACCGCGCTCGTCCAGGCGGTCATTGATCCGATCGCCTTTGTTGTCGAGCCGCTCGTTGATCCGCTCGCCGCGTTCGTCGAGTCGATCGTTGATCCGGTCTCCGCGATCGTCGGCCATCGCCGCAGGTGCTGCGAGTGATGCGACCGCCAACAGCGCCAACGCCGCCGCAGAAGTTCGTGAGTTTTTCATCTCCAGTCTCCGTTCAGGTTGAGTACGAATCACAGTTCGCAAGCTTCGGGCCTGCGAATCGTCAGCTGCATTCGACCATGGTCGACCTGAGCGCCGACTGTCTCGATCAGATCGTCCAGTTCTCCGTGAACGGGCGCAGTTCGATCTCGTTGCTCCACGCGGATCGCGGTTGGTGGTGAACCCATAGATAGGAGCGGGCCACGTCGTCCGTGTTCGCCGTCAATTCGGGCTTGTAGTCCTCGCCCATCATCGTTCGCACGATGGGCACGTCGAGCGCGCAATCCAGTCGGACGTGCGCGACATGGACGCCCTGGGCCGCGTAAGCCTTCGCCACCGACTGCGCAAGTCCACGAAGTCCGAACTTCGCGGTTGCATACGACAGACCAGTCGCCGATCCGCGTAGTGCCGCGGTCGCGCTCGAATAAAGGATGGTGCCGCATCGACGCTCGATCATCGATGGCAGGACGGCGCGCGTGGCGGCGAATGCGCCGACGACCTCGACATCGAGAATCTCGCGCAGCTCGGCGCAGGTCACATCGAGCGGCGGACGAAAGGCGATCGAGCCGCGCACGTTGTAGATGAGAACGTCGACCGGACCGAGTTCGCCCGCAACCTGCGACAACGCAGCTTCCAGCGATTGGGTCTTCGCCGCATCGGCCTGGACACACAGCACCCTTCCCGACGGATTGGCCGCCGCTGCGGCCTCGCGCGCCGCTGCCGATCCCGCCGAAGTGCGCGACACCAAGGCGATGTCGCAACCGTCGGCCGCGAACACGCGCGCGAGCGATGCACCCAGACCTTCTCCCGCGCCGACGATGGCGCAGACTGCTCGGCTTCCTGCGTTCATCCCTTCATCTCCGTCCGTGACGATCTGGACGCGAGAATAGTCCTCCCCGCCCGGGTGCGGATATGGCGAAGTCCCTCAGCGCGATTCCGTTTCTCGCCGTGGCGGCAACGGCACCAGAGCCGAGACGTTGCGCATGTAGCTGGCATACGCCGGCCGCCTCTCGACGCTGCGTCGATCCATCAAGGGGATGCTGGCAAACCAGAACATGCCGGTCATCGCCAGGGCTCCCGGCGTCACCCACCACCACGACTCCGGCGCGGCGGCCAGGCCGAACAACATCAGTCCCCACCAGAACGATAGTTCGCCGAAATAGTTCGGATGCCTCGACCATGCCCACAGTCCGCTACGGATGAAGCCGCCCCCGCGCCGCTTTGCGATGAACGCGTGGAGCTGGAGATCCGCGACGGTTTCGATCGTGATGGCACCCAGGGTCACGATCGCCGCGATGAGATCGAGCACGCCGAGCGGCTCGATGCCGCGCGTCATCACTGCATAGATCGGAAGGCAGCCGAGAAACACCTGCAGCGTCGGAAACAGGTGAATACCGAACAGGTCGACCCATACCGCAGCTTTCGGCCCGGCCCGATCGCGCACCAGCGGGTAACGCCAATCTTCGTGTGGCAGCCCGCCCCAGTACGTTGCCCAGTTCGCGGTCAAACGGATGGCCCATGCCCAGACCAGCACGATCACCAGCGTTGCGCGCCACGCGTTGACCTCGACGGCCGCGTCGGCCCAGAACCAGTACACCGCCAGTAGCGGCGGAATCACGCTCCAATACGCGTCATAAAAACTCGAGTTTCGATACGCGCGACTGAAGCCGAAGATCACCAACGTCGCGACCAGATCCGCCGTCCAGGCATTCCATGGCGCCGGCAGGGGCCAGAGCCACAGCGTTGCGGCCGCCGCCACTAGACAGACCACGTAAGCCGCGAGGATTTGCCACAGACCGCTCGCTTTCTCGGACACCCACCCCTCCACCCCGACCGTGCCGCCACACTATGCGCGGCCACGGCGCCGGCGGCCTCATCTCAGGAGACGAGGCGCCGGGTTCTGAGGTCTCAGGCGCCCGGCAGCTTGTAGTCTTTGTAATGCTCGCGAAGCTTGTTCTTCTGCACCTTGCCGGTGGCGCCCAGCGGCAGCGCGTCGATGAACTGCACGTCGTCCGGCGTCCACCACTTGGCAATCTTGCCGTCGTAGAACTTGATCAACTCGGCTGCGGTCAGTTCCGTGCCCGGCTTCTTGACCACGACCAGCAGCGGCCGCTCGTCCCACTTCGGGTGATAAACGCCGATCACGGCCGCCATGGCGACAGCCGGATGCGACATCGCGAGGTTTTCGAGATCGATCGAGCTGATCCACTCGCCTCCCGACTTGATCACGTCCTTGCTGCGATCCGTGATCTGCAGATAGCCGTCGGGATCCAGCGTGCCGACGTCTCCCGTAGGGAACCATCCATCGACGAGCGGGCTTTTCTCGAGACGGAAATAGCTGTCGATGATCCACTGTCCCCGAACGAGCAGATCGCCGGAAACCTTGCCATCGCGCGGCAGCTCATTGCCCTCGCCGTCGACGATCTTGAGATCCACGCCGTAGATCGCACGCCCTTGCTTGACCTCGATGGCGAACTGCTCCTCGGGGCTGAGCGCATCGTGCTTCTTCTTGAGCGAGCCGTACGTGCCCAGCGGCGACATCTCGGTCATCCCCCAGGCCTGATGGATCTTGATGCCGTAATCCTGCTCATACGAGCGCATCAATGCCGGCGGTACGGCGGAGCCGCCGCAAACCATCCGCTTCAGCGACGTCGGCTTCTTGCCGCTCTGCTGCAGGTACTGCAGCACGCCGAGCCACACCGTCGGCACGCCCGCCGACAGCGTCACCTGTTCCTGCTCGAACAGTTCGCACACGCTGGCGCCATCGAGTCCCGGGCCGGGAAACACCAGCTTGGCGCCCACCATCGGCGCCGAGTAGGCGATGCCCCAGGCGTTGACGTGGAACATCGGCACGATCGGCAGCACGGTCTCGCGTCCCGACATGCCGAACACATCCGGCTGGATGCTCGCCATCGCGTGCAGCAAGGTAGAGCGATGCGAATACAGCACGCCCTTGGGATTGCCGGTGGTGCCCGAGGTGTAGCAGAGGCACGCGGCCGAACGCTCGTCGAACACCGGCCAGTCGAACGAATCGGATGCGGACTCGAGGACGTCCTCGTAGCACAACAGATTGTCGACCTTGATCGACGGCATGTGCTTGCGATCGCACATCGCGATCCACGCTTTGACCGTGGGACAGAGCGCGGCGATCTTCTCGACGACCGGTGCGAACGTCAGATCGAAGAACATCAGCTTGTCTTCGGCGTGATTGACGATCCACGCAACCTGCTCGGGATGAAGGCGCGGATTGACCGTGTGCATCACGGCGCCAATGCCCGAAATTCCGTAATACAGCTCGAAGTGGCGGTAGCCGTTCCAGGCGAGCGTTGCCACGCGATCGCCGAACTCGACGCCATTCGCGCGGATCACGTTGGCGAGCTTTCGCGCGCGGCGGTGCGCGTCACGATACGTGTAGCGGTGGATACCCTTCACGATGTCGCGTCCGTTGTCCGCGCTCGGCCCCTCGACCATGCGCGAAACGATCTCCGTGTCGCCGTGGTACCTATCCGCGTGGACGATCAGGGTCGAGATCGAAAGCGGAATGTCCATCATCTGGCCGAGCATCGGGATGTACTCCTCTCTTAGTGACTGTCGTGGATTGAAGACGCAGGCCGCGAAGATAACCAAACCGCCCCGGGCAAGCGATGGCGCCACTCGACGTCGCCCGCAGCGGACGCCGTATGCGACCCGTCCTCGGCGATCCATCCCAGGCCGCCGACCCACACCGGGCGTTCGTCCAGCGCCAGCAGCGGCGTGCGCTCACGCACCCACGTCGGTACGCCGCATTCCTGGAACAGGTTCTTCAGCGTTCGCGATCGCC
This sequence comes from Panacagrimonas sp., assembly GCF_020697055.1. GTDB lineage: Bacteria > Pseudomonadota > Gammaproteobacteria > Nevskiales > Nevskiaceae > Panacagrimonas. The sequence goes on from NZ_JAJFBP010000025.1 coordinate 6,144, forward strand.
CGCCGCTCCTCAGGCGAAACCGATCGGAAGGAGATGCGAGCCGGACGGTCCAGGGTCGCGTGCTTCTCGATTGCGTCGACAGCTCTCCACAGCCGTCAGGCAGCACGAGCGCCACGCTTCCGTCCCATTGCGCATGGAACCCGTCGGGCACCGGTGGCAGCACGGACATCGCGAACAACCGGTCGCGATGACGGCGGAACTGACCGCCAGGCCACGCGAGCACCGGAGTCGCGTCTCGCGCCGCAACCAGCACCTGGCGCTCGAGATGCCGCAACGTCTCGTACCCAGGCAGCGGCAATCCGAGCTTTTCGATCCACGCGCGAACCAGGTTTCCGCGTCGCGCGCCGGACATTGCGAGCAACGCGTTGATCGGCAGCGATCGATCGTCCGCGCCGGCGATCGCCGCGAGATCGGCCAGCGCCAGTTCGCGCAGCAGCCCCGCGCTCTCCGATGCGAGCGTCGCGGTCCGCGCCAGGTTTTCCTCGACCCCCGGCCAGCGCTGCTTCAGTCGCGGCAGGATCTCGGCGCGCAGATGACTCCGCGCGAAACGTGGATCCCCGTTGTGCGGATCCTCGATCCATCGCAGTCGATTTCGCTCCGCGTACGCCTGCAGTTCGTCGCGCGGCACCTGCAACAGTGGGCGCCACAAACGTCCGGGACGGAACTCGCTCAGGACCGACATTGCACCCAGTCCCGTCGATCCGCTGCCGCGCACGAGGTTCAGGAGCAGCGTCTCGGCCTGATCGCCGAGGTGATGGGCGGTGGCCAGCACTTCGCCCGGTCCCATTTCGGAGCGCAGCGCGGCGTAACGTGCCTCGCGCGCCGCCGCCTCCAACCCTCGCCCGTCCTCCTCGATCCGGACGCGCTGCTCCCGCAACGGGACGCCCAGCCCGGTGCAGATGGTCCGGCAATGCAAGGCCCAGTCGTCGGCGTGGGCCTGCAGCCCGTGATGCACGTGCACCGCGACGACATCCGGCAATCGGGCGCGGACCAAAGCGTGCAGCAGCACGGTGGAATCCATTCCACCGCTGAATGCGACGTGCATCCGCGCGCCGGCAGGCCGCTCGGGCGCGGAACCTCGCAGCAGGTCGATCAGGACGTCCGTGGCCATCCGCGGTGCACGACGCCCTTTCGCGCGACGTCAGTGCTTGGTTTCGTACGCGCCGAAGCTCATCAGGCGCTCGTAACGGGTCGACAACAGCTGCTGCACCGGCGTGCGCCGCAGCCTTTCGAGATTGGCGATCAGGCGGCTCTTGACGGCGGTCATCATGCCGGCGACGTCGCGATGCGCTCCGCCGAGCGGCTCGGGAACGATCTCGTCGACGAGCTTGTGCTCGTACAGGTCCTTGGCCGTGACCTTCATCGCTTCGGCCGCCTCCTGCGCACGCGCCGCCGACTTGAACAGGATCGACGCGCAACCCTCCGGCGAGATCACCGAGTAGATGCCGTACTGCGAAATCATCAGGTGATCCGCGACGCCAATGGCCAGCGCACCACCCGACCCGCCCTCGCCGATCACCGTTGCGATCACCGGCGTGCGAAGGCGCGCCAGCTCGAACAGGTTGCGCGCGATCGCCTCCGACTGGTTTCGTTCTTCCGCGCCAATGCCGGGATAGGCGCCCGGCGTGTCGATGAACGTCACCACCGGCAGGTTGAAGCGTTCTGCCATCTTCATCAGCCGCAGCGCCTTGCGATACCCCTCGGGCATCGGCATGCCGAAGTTGCGGTAGACGCGTTCCTTGGCGTCGCGGCCTTTCTGCTGGCCGATGATCATCACCGCACGCCCATCCAGACGCGCCATGCCGCCAATGATCGACGGATCGTCCTTGAAGTGGCGATCGCCGTGGAGCTCGTCGAACTCGGTGAAGAGCGCCTTGATGTAGTCCATCGCGTACGGGCGCTGCGGATGACGCGCGAGCTGCGCGATCTGCCATGCGGACAGGTTGTTGAAGATCTGGCGCGTGAGCTCCTGGCTCTTGGCCTCCAGCCGCGTGATCTCCTCGGTCAGATTCACCCCGCTGCCCGCGGTGGCGTAGCGCAGCTCCTCGATCTTCTGCTGCAGATCGGCGATGGGCTGTTCGAAGTCGAGGTAGTTGAGATTCATGGCCTTGGAGGGTGGAAAAGGCGCGACGACGGAGCGTGCGCCCGTCAGGTTAACTCAGGACGCGTGCGGTCTCACTCGTCGTCGTACGGATTGCCGAACGTGGCACGGGCCGGGCGCCGCTCGGTCTGGGGCGGGACGAAGCGGCGGAAATCCAGCTTGGCGTGCTCGGCCCCCAGCATCTGCCGCAGGCCTTGTAGCGCCGCCTCGGTGAAGCGCACGCGCCAATCGGTGCCGAAATCGAGCACCGCGCGGCCACAGGCGCGTTCCACGGTCACGCTGACCGACGTGCCGCTCGCACTGCGCAGCGGCTCCAGCAGGCGGCGCAGGCGCAGGACCTCGGCCACCCCGGTGTCGCCCCAGGCCAGCTCGACCCGCGTCAGGTACTGCGCCAACACCCCGTCCAGGCCCAGGAATTCCGGCACGTAGAGCCGCGCCTCGGGCTCACGCCCTTCACGCCCGGCCGACGTCCCGATCTCGGCGGTCACGAACACCAGCCGGTCCGGCTTGAGCAGATCCTGCACGCGCTGGAACACGTCGATGTCCACCCAGCTCGAGACCTGGGCCCCGCGATCGTCCAGCGTGACCTTGTAGCTGGCGCGCGATGCACGACCATCCGCGTCCGGCCGGCCGCGGAAAAAGCGCACGTCGGTGACCCACGCCGCGAACATGGCCTTGGTGCGCGGCTGCCAGACCGGCTTGCCGTCGGACGCCAGCGCCGGCGCCGACTGCGACTGCGCGGCGAGCACATCGCGCAATCGTCCGGAGCACACGGCGTCGATGATCGGTGCGTACGCCTCGATCGGATGTCCCGACAGATAGAACCCGAGCGTCTGGCGCTCGAACTCGAGACGCTCGCGTTGCGGCAGCTCGGGCACCACTTCCGGGTCGATCCGCGGACTGTTTCCACCCGTGCCCGAAGGACCCGGCGCCGCCATGCCGAACATGTCCTCCTGCCCCGTATCGGCGCTGCGCGACGCGGCCTCGGCCATCGCCAGCGCCTTGGGCAGGTTGCGCAGCAGCGAGGCGCGATTCAGGCCGAACGCGTCCATCGCGCCGGAATAGATCAGCGCTTCGAGCACGCGCTTGTTGACCTTCTTGAGGTCGATGCGAAGGCAGAAATCGAACAGGTCCCGGAACGGCCCTTGCGCGGCGCGATCGGCCACGATGCCGGCCAGCGCGGCCTCGCCGACGCCCTTGATGGCGCCCAGTCCGTACGCGATCTCGCCGCTGCCGGGCACGGTGAACTGGAAGTGGCTGCGATTGATGTCCGGCGGATGCACCTTGAGCTTCATGCGCCGGCACTCGGCCAGCATCGCCACCACGGTCTCGGTGTGGTCCATGTCGCAGCTCATCACCGCCGCCATGAACTCGGCCGGGTAATGCGTTTTGAGCCAGGCGGTCTGGTAGCTCACCAGCGCGTACGCCGCGGCGTGCGACTTGTTGAAGCCGTAGTTGGCGAACTTCTCCATCAGGTCGAACACCGCCGCCGCGGTGTCCTCGGCGATGCCCTTGTCCAGCGAACCTTTCGTGAAGACTTCGCGCTGCTGCGCCATCTCCTTGGCGTTCTTCTTGCCCATCGCGCGACGCAGCAGGTCGGCGCCGCCGAGCGTGTAGCCGGCCAGGCGCTGCGACATCTGCATCACCTGCTCCTGGTACACGAAGATCCCGTACGTCGGCGACAGCACCGACTCCATGTCCGGGTGCAGGTACGTCACGTCCGCGTCGCCGCGCTTGCGTGCGCAATATTCCGGGATCAGCTCCATCGGTCCGGGCCGGTACAGCGACACGAGCGCGATGATGTCCTCGAACGTGTCGGGCTTGAGGTCGCGCGACGCGCGCTGCATGCCCGGCGATTCCATCTGGAACACGGCGCTGGTGTCGCCGCTGGCGTAGAGCTCGTAGGTCTTGCCGTCGTTCAGCGGCAAGCCGAGCACGTCGACGTGCTCGCCGCGCGAGCGCGCGATGGTCTCGATCGCCTTCTGGATGATCGTGAGCGTCTTGAGTCCCAGGAAGTCGAACTTCACCAGGCCGATGCTCTCGATGTCCTTCATGTCGAACTGGCTGCGCAGTCCGGCACCGCCCGGTTCGCACAGCAGCGGCGCGTACTCGGTCAGCGGCTGCGGCGCGATCACAACACCGCCTGCGTGCACGCCGACGCCGCGCGTCAGGCCCTCGAGTTCGAGCGCAAGGTCCAGCACCGCGCGCGTGTCCTCTTCTTCCGCGTACGCCTTCTTGAGTTCCGGCACCTCTTCGACCGAATCCGAGAGTGTCGTTCCCGGCAGCCCCGGAATCAGCTTGGCGATCCGGTCACCGAAGCCATAGCCGTGGCCCATGATGCGGCACACGTCGCGCACCACACCGCGCGCCGCCATCGTCGAGTACGTGATGATCTGGCCAACGCGCTCGCGCCCGTACTTTTGCGACACGTATTCGATCTCGAACAGCAGGTTGTACGGCAACGGGTCCAGGTCGGTGATGCCGACCGAATACGCCACCAGCGATCCGGCGCCCGAACCACGGCCCGGTCCCACCGGGCAGCCGTTGGACTTGGCCCAGCGAATGAAATCGGACACCACCAGGAAGTACCCGGCGAAGCCCATCTTCTGGATGATCCCCAGTTCGTAATCCAGGCGCTCGCGATACACGCTCTCGGGCTGCGCGATCTGGATCTGCTTGAGCCGCTCGGTCAGGCCGCGATGCGCTTCATCGCGCAACCACGTGTCGGTGGTGTGATCCTCGGGAACCGGATAGTTGGGCAGGTGATAGGTGCCGAACTTCAGCGTCAGCGTGCAACGTCGCGCGATCTCGAGCGTGTTCTCGATCGCCTCGGGCAGGTCGGCGAAAAGCGTGCGCATCTCGTCGGCCGACTTGAGGTACTGCTCGTCGGTGTAGTCGCGCGGTCGCTTGTCGTCGGCGAGCACGCGGCCCTGTGCGATGCAGACCCGCGCCTCGTGGGCCTCGAAGTCCTTGCGCTCGAGGAAGCGCACGTCGTTGGTCGCAACCAGCGGCACCCGGCAGCGTCGCGCCAGCGCGGTGGCCGCCTCCACCCACTCGTCGTCGCCGGGCCGTCCGCAGCGCGAAACCTCGAGATAGAGCCGGTTCGGAAACAGCGTCGACAGCTCGTCGACCGCCGCAAGCGCCGCCTTGGCGTTGTGCTGGATCGCCGCGCGATAGGCGCTTCCGTCGCGCCCGCTCAACGCGATCAGCCCGTCGGCCGCCTCGCGCAGCCATTCGCGTTCGATCAGCGGCGTGCCCTTGGCCTGGCCGTCGGTGTAGCCGCGCGAGATCAGGCGCGTGAGATTGCGATAGCCGGTCTGGTTCTGCACCAGCAAGGTCAGACGCTCCGGCGACTCACCTTTCTGGGCTTCGGCCAGCCATAGATCGCAGCCGACGATCGGCTTGATGCCAGCGCCTTCGCAGGACTTGTAGAACTTGACCATCGCAAAAACGTTCATGCGATCGGTCAGTCCCACGGCGGGCATGCCCAGCCGCGCCACCTGCGAGGCCAGGGTCGCTCCCTCGACGCCCTTGCGCTTGGGCGGCTCGACGCGGATCAGCCCGTCGGTGAGCGAGAACTCGGTGTGCAGCCGCAGGTGGACGAACATCACGGCAAGGCGGCTTCCCACTCCCAATCGTCGGTGTCGATCGAGTCGATGCCGTTCTGTGTGAACGGGAACTGGGTCTGCGAGCAGGGCGCGAAGCTGCGGCGATGGATCGGGCTCGGACCCAGACGACGCAGCGCCTCGAGGTGCATCGGCGTGCCGTAACCCTTGTGCTGCGCAAAGCCATAGCCCGGGTGCACCGCGCACAGCCGCGCCATCTCCTCGTCGCGCGCCACCTTGGCGACGACCGAGGCCGCCATGATGCAGGCCTCGAGACCGTCACCCCCCACGATCATCTTCAAGGGCAGACCGAGTCCCGGGTCCTGGTTGCCGTCGACCCAGCACTCGGTAGGAACCACGGCCAGCGCAGCGAGCGCGCGCCGCATCGCAATAAACGTGGCGCGAAGGATGTTCACCTGGTCGATCTCCTCGACCTCGGCGCGCGCGACCGACCACGCGAGCGCCCGATCACGAACGCGCGCGGCGACCACGTGCCGCTTCTCCGGGCTCAGCTTCTTGGAGTCGTCCAGATCGCGGATCCGGCAGCGCGGCGGAAGGATCACCGCGGCCGCGTAGACCGGGCCTGCCAGACAGCCGCGCCCGACCTCGTCCACGCCAGCGACACGGCGCGCGATGGGCACGGGAATGGGTTCGATCGGCGGGGAAAACATCGGCGGCCATTCTACCCAGCGCACCCCCCTCGCAGCAGCGTCGACTTGAATGCCCGCGCCGCGGCCGCATTGCGTCGATCACACCAAACTTTTCCGCGCAAGAGCGAACCGAAGACTGGCGATGAACGCCCCGACCGTCACCCGCGTCAGCTGCAGCCACTGCGGCGCCGTCAACCGCGTGCCCTCGGCGCGACTGGCCGATCGTCCGGTCTGCGGCCGGTGCAAGATCGCGCTGTTCGGCGCCGCGCCGATCGAACTCGATCAGCAGGGGTTCGAGCGCTTCCTGCGCGACAACGACCTGCCGGTGCTGGTCGATTTCTGGGCGCCATGGTGCGGGCCGTGCCGCCAGATGGCGCCGGGCTTTCACGCCGCGGCGGGGCAGCTCGAACCGCGCATGCGCCTGGTCAAGCTCAACACCGAGGACAACCCCGGGATCGCCACGCAGCTGAACATCCGCAGCATTCCCACGCTGGCGGTGTTCTCCCAGGGCCGCGAAGTCAGCCGCCAGGCAGGCGCGCTAGCGGTGCCGCAGATCCTGCGGTTCGCCGCCCAGTCCGCGGCGGCGGCCGAACGCGGCTACGTGTGAGCCGACATGGGCGGCGCATTGCCGGCGAACAGTCGCTTCACCCCGTCCTCACCCAGCTGCAGCACCAGCATCGAGGTGACCACGCAGCGGGTCTTCTCGATTTTCCAGGCACCGCCGAGGCGCACGTACTCGTCGTCGTAATACGCGCCGAGCTGCGTGAGGCTGTTCTCGCGCGTGTTGATCAGCTGGTAATGCAGGCCCCAATGTCCGCGCGCCCGGTCGGAATTGACGTGATCGATCACGGGATTCACGCCGTGATGCATCTCGACCATGTGTGGATGACAGCCGATCGTCTTGAAGATCTCGACCAGTGCGTCGGCGCGATCAAACGTCCCGACGGCGCCGAAATCGATGTGCACCGCGCCGTCGGCGAAACAGGCGCGCATGCCGGTCGGATCCTTGGCGTCGCAGGCCGCCAGGTAGCGTGACTTGAGCTCGCGGATCGCTTCGCGATCCTCCAGCAGGCTCAGGCGATCGGCCAGCGAAAGCGGCGTGGTCATGGGCGCGGTTCCAGAAAGCGGTCGGGGTCCGCGCATGCTGGTCCAGGGATCGAGCCTCGGCCTACCACGAACGGGGGACGCTCCGGCCGGGACGCGACCTTAGCTTCGCGCTCTGATCAGCAAGGAGCAGCGCAAATCCATGTCGTCGCCGGCACACGATGCGGTCATGTCGGGGCAGACCTGGGATGCGTTCTGCGACACGCTCAAGCGCGCCGGCCGCCAGGTCCTGCGCAACGAAGCCGCCGCGAGCGAGCTGGATCGCGCCGAAGGCTGGCGCTATCTGACGCGTCTGCTGCGGCTGGGCCTCGAGATGCACGTGGAGTTCGCGGACGCGGAGTTTCCGGGCTTCTTCGCGCCCTCGCACGAGACCGCGAAGATCGGCGCGGACAACCCCGACAATCTCTACCTGATGGCGCGCGTCGATGGACGTCACGCCTATCGGATCCGCGGACGCCGCGGCACTGTTTCCTATCTGAGCTTCGGCACGCAGAAAGGCGGCTACGAAACCGACGGCCGCATGGAGCAGACCGGCTTTCTCGACGCCCGCGACCTGCGATGCGCGCCCGATGGAAGCTTCGAACTGCATCTTTCGCCAGATCCGCGGCCCGGCAACTGGCTGCGCCTGGAAGACGCGAGCAACGCGGTGATCGTGCGCCAGACCTTCGACGATCGGGCGCGCGAGACGGCGGCGACGATGCGCATCGAACGGGCCGACGACGCCGCGCCCCTGCTCCGTCCGCGGCCGCTGGACGCCGAGACGCTGGCGCGCGGACTGAGCCGCGCCGCGGGATTCGTCGAAGGCACGGCGACCGTGTTCGCCGACTGGGCACAGGGCTACCTCACACACGTCAACGCGCTGCCGTCCGCCGACCAGGCCATCTGCCAGAGCGCGGGCGGCGACCCCAACATCCATTACCACCACTCGGCCTGGGCGCTCGATCCCGACCAGATGCTGGTGATCCGGCTGCCGCGGATCCCCGAATGCCGCTTCTGGAATCTGCAGATCAACAACTGGTGGATGGAGTCGCTCGACTATCGCTACCACCGCATCCATCACAACGCGCACAGCGCGCGGCGTGACGCCGACGGCGGCGTGACGATGGTGCTCGCGCATCGCGATCCGGGACACCCAAATTGGCTCGAGACCGCAGGCCACACGCGCGGAACGATGTGCCTGCGCTGGGTCGGAGCGCGCGAGCACGTCGAACCGGCAACCGAGCTGCGTCCCTTTGCGAAGGACGTTGCCCGATGACCCGGCGCCACTTCCTGCCCGACGCGCTGATCGCCGAGGCGAGCCAGGCCGCCGGCGGTGTCACCGACTTCGGAGATCCGAGCTTTCGCCCGGCGCTCGAGGTGCTCTGCCGCGCACTCGACGAAGAAGCCAGGCTGTCGGACACCGGACGCCACGTTTTCAAGCTCAAGCTCGTCGGGCAGCTCGCGACGCGGCTGCGCCTGGAAGACGACCTGCACCGCCATCCGGAGATCCTTGGGGAAGTCGTCGCCCCGCCGCTGGTGATCGTCGGGCTGCCGCGCACGGGCACCACCAAGCTGCATCGACTGCTGTCGCGGGATCCGCGCTTCTGGTGGATGGCGTTCTGGGAGTCGCAGTTTCCGCTGCCATTGACGGGGGAGGCGCCCGGCGATCCGAAGGCACGCATCGCCGAAGGCCACAAGCTGGTCGACATGATGACCACGGCGATGCCCAAGCTCATGGCGATCCATCCGATGGCCGCCGAAGAGGCCGACGAGGAAGTGATGCTGATGGAGCATTCGATGCTGTCCGCGTTCGACGCGTACGCGTCGATTCCGTCGTACAGCCAATGGCTAAATCAGCAGGATCAATCGCCGGCGTATCGCTTTCTCGCGCGCATGCTGCAGCACCTGCAGTGGCAGAAGCGCCGACGCGGAATCCGGGCGCAGCGCTGGGTACTCAAGGCGCCGCATCACCTGCAGCGAATGGACATCCTGCTGAAGGTCTTCCCGGGCGCGCAGGTGATCCAGACCCACCGCGATCCGCTGCGCAGCATTCCGTCGATCGCCAGTTTCATCGACACGCTGTGGCGCATATACAGCGATCAGGCGGACCCCGTGGAAGCCGGCCGGACGTGGAGCGAGCGGATGCGCCTCGGGCTCGACCACACGATGCGCGTGCGCCAGGGCTCGCCCGCCGCGTTCATGGACGTGCAGTTCCAGGACACCGTGAAACGTCCGATGGACGTCGTGCGTCGCATCTACGATTTCATCGGCTGGGACCTGAGCCCCGACGTCCAGGCCGGCATGCGCGCCTGGCTGATCGAGGACGAGAAGAGTCATTCGGCCGCGCACGACTATTCCGCCGAGACGTTCGGGCTCAGCGACGCCCAGATCGAACGCGACTTCGCCGCCTACCGCGAGCGCCACATCCTTTCCGCCACCGCCTGATCGTCAGGACTCCCCATGCTGCTCAAGAACAAGATCGTCATCGTCTCCGGCATCGGTCCGGGCCTGGGCTCGAAGCTCGCGGTCGAAGCCGCACGCGAAGGGGCCGCTGGCGTGGTCTGCGGCGCCCGCAGCGCCGACAAGCTCGACGACGCCGAACGACGCATCGCCGAGCTCGACGTGGAGTGCCAGGTGCTCAAGTGCGCCACGGACATCACCGATCGCGCGCAATGCGAGCGCCTCGTGGCGCGCGCGGTCGACCGATTCGGGCGCATCGATGCGCTGATCAACAGCGCCTTCGTGCACGGCGAGATGGACTACGCCTCGACCGCGAACCTCGACGAGTGGAAGCGCCCGATCGACACCAACCTGATCGGGACGCTCAAGCTCACGCAGGCGGTGTTGCCGCAGATGAAGGCGCAGAACGGCGGCGCGATCGTGATGATCAACACCATGGCGGTGCGCGCGGTGCCGCCTTTGGGAGAAGCCGGCTACGCCGCGTCCAAGGCCGCGCTCGCCGTCAGCACCAAGTACCTGGCCAAGGAGCTGGGGCCGCACCGCATCCGCGTCAACACCGTCCACATGGGCTGGATGTGGGGCGCGCCGGTGCAGGGCTACGTCGCGTGGCAGGCCTCGCAGATGGGGATCAGCGAATCCCAGCTCAGGGCGAAGATCGCGGAAGGCATTCCGCTGGGCGACATTCCGACCGACGACGAGTGCGCGCGCGCGGCGCTGTTCATGGTGTCGGACTACGCCAGCGCCGTGACCGGCGCGGCGCTGGATGTGAACGGCGGCGCCTGGATGCCGTAAGACAGCCCGACGATCACTCACTCCAGAGCGACTCGACCTGCGGGTCGAGCACGTGCAACAGCCGGTTCAGCAGAGACTTGAGCGCGGCGGCTTCGTCGGCGCCGAGCTGGTCGATGACCTGCGATTCCACCGCCTTGGCCGCCGAGATCAGCCGCAGCGCGCAGGCGCTGCCCCCCGGAGTGAGGCGACTGGCACCGTCGGCCTCGATCCGCAGCAGGCCGCGCGCGTGCAGGTTGCGCAGCGCCGTCTCGCGCGGACCTTCGGGCACACCCTTCAGCGCTTCGGCAACGTCGTCCACCGCGAGCCGCTGCTTCAAGGTCAGCGTCGACAGCAGGTAGAACTCCACGTCGGAAAGCTGCTCCTGTTCGAGCAGGGGGGTGATGCGCGAAAAGAATTCGAGGTGGCTGCGTCCCAGCAGGTAGCCGAGAAATCCTTCGTTGAAGCTGCCTTCGAGCCAGGCATCGCGCGGCAAACTGTCGGCTGCCTCGCGTCGCGTGGCATGCGCGTACCGCCCCGCATGGAACACCAGTGGCGCGACGTCCGCCCGATCGAACGCAAGCACTTCGCCCACGAAGATCACGTGATCGCCGCCTTCGTACTGGAATGCGGTGCGGCACTGGAAGCGCGCGCTGCACCCTCGCAGCAACGGTACGTTGGCCAGGCCGTTCTCGAGTTCGGCGCCGGCGAACTTGTCCTCCCCGCGTCGCGCAAATCGTCCGGAGAGCGCTTCCTGGCCTGACGAGAGCACGTGCACCGCCCAGTGCGATGCCGCGCGAAAGATCGGCAGGCTCGCCGAGGTCTCCGCCAGGCTCCACAGCACCAGCGGTGGATTGAGCGAGACCGAGTTGAAGCTGTTGACGGTCAACCCCACCGGCGCGCCCGCGTCGTCGCGCGTGGTGATGATCGTGACGCCGGTGGCGAAGCTGCCGAGCGCCTTTCGAAAGCCCGTCGCGTCGAAGGATCCGGCATCCACCACGATCTCTCTCCCCGCCGGTGACGGCCCTGGCGATCGCCTCAGAGGTTGTACTTGATCGTGAACGTCACGTAGTCACGATCCGATACGGGATTCTGCTTGACGATGCTGCCGCGGATGCCCTTGTGCGGATTTCCGAAGAAGAAGTTGTAGCCCAGCGAGAACTCGAGGTTCTGCAGGTACTGCAGGCCGCCCGTGATGGCCAATCGGCGGTCCCCTTCTCCGAACAGCGGTCCGAAATCGCCGTTGGTGGACGGATTGCCGTTGACCTGGTGCGCCCAGGCGACGGTGTTCTTGAGATCCCAACCGGGCATGAGATTGCGAGCGGTCAGGATCGCGAGCGTCTGGTAGCCCCAGGCCTTGCGATCGTTGAACAGCTGATCCCCGCCGCGCACCGGATTGACGCCGGCCTGGTCAGGCAGACGGTCGGCCTCGGCCACGTACAGGTACTTGGCTTCGCCGACGAGGTTGAGCTCGTCGTACCAGAGCAGGTGCGGATTTGCGACGTAGAGTCCCGACAGCTGCGCCGAGTAGACCTTGCCGCGCACGAAGATCGGGCTGAGCACGCCGGAGATGATCGACTGCACCGATACGTCGATGCCATCGCGGTAGATCACTTCGCCCGCGACATTGAAAGGCTCGAGCACCGTCGAGAAGCTGCCCGCGATCATCTCGATGTCGTCGAAGTATTTGACGTTGTATGACACCGGCACGTATTGGTTGATCAGCCCGGTATCGAGCGGAATCCCGGCCACGCTGCCGATGTACGCGAATCCCGGATTCAGCTTCACCGTCGGGTTGTGACTGTGATAGCGCAGGTAATACGCGCTCAGGCTCGTCACCGAGGTGGCTTGGTAGCGCAGGCCGCCGCCGAACTGGCCCTCGTCGTCCGGACGAACGTCCTTCAATCGTTCTACGTTGATCGTGCGCGGCGCGTTGAGCAGCGGACCTCCGATTCCACCGACGCCACAGAGCTGATCCAGCGGCGCCGGCAGCAGGCCCGGACAGCCGTCGAGATAGGCGGGATTGATCGAGCCGTAGGCGAACGAACCGCCGGGCCCGACGAGGTCAGCCACCGAGAACATGTCGCCCACGGGGAACACTTCGGTCGGCTTCCAGTCGAGCTGGTAGAAGCCGAACACGCTGAAATCCAGTCCGAGCGAGAGATTCACCGCCGCCTGATAAACCGGCAGCAGGATGTCCTTGATCTCCGCGCCCGGAACGAACGCCTTGGTTGCATCGTTGGGCGCCATCGCGCCCGAAACGCCCGGGAAGAACAGGCTCTCGCCGTAGGCAACGAGCTGCTTGCCGAAGCGCAGGCTCAGGATCGAGTCATCGAGGATCGGCAGGTCCGCGAATCCGTAGGCCTCGAGCATGCGCGAGCGCTTGCCGTCGTAATAGCGCGCGCCCTTGTTGAAGGAATCGTGGTCTCCGGTCTTGTTGACCGTGTCGGGCGAGTCGTTGTCGTTGTCCTTCTCGTAGACCGCGTCGTAGAACGCGCTGCCGCTGAAAACCGCGCCGTAGTCGTTCCAGCGCAGCTTGAATTCACCCAGCGCGCTGGCGCGATTGTTGATCAGGCTCCCTCTTCGGAAGTTGCGATTGCCGTCGTCCATGTTGATCGTCGTCGGCAGGCCGGGATGCGAGAAGCCGATCAGCTGGTTGTTGGGCAACACCTCCGGCTGCAGCGGATCGATCTTGCCGTCGATCAGGGCCCCGTGAGGATTGCGCGTACGCATCGCAAGCGCATACGACGTGGTGATCTTGTACTCGCCCTCGATGCCGTTCCCGAACTCGTAGGTTCCGGCTCCGGCCGATCCGCTGGCCGCCGCCAGGAGCGCACCGATCGCGGCCGGAACCGCGTCTCGCATCCGAACGGAAAAGATGCCACTGCGGCCTTCGAATCCCATCGCCACTCCTCCAGCTTCGTCTGCCCAGGCTTTGTTGTTTATGTGTCGATCGCCTGCCCGCTCGCCACTGTAATGAGGGCAGGTGAGTCGAGGCTTGATGTCGACGTGCACACGGTAAGGGGCCCGCCGCGTTCCAAGCCTCACCCGAAATGACTAGCGTGGATCGGCTCATCGGACCGGACGACGCCAATGGCGCGCCGAGCGCCTATGAATGGGCCCTCGAAAACCCATCGGGCAAGGTATGCGCACCGCAGCACCCGCATCGAACGGACACCATCGCGCCGTGGACGCAGGAGAACCCATGAATCGACTCGGCCCGATCGACGCCGCCTTCATCTCGCTCGAAACGACGCGAACGCCGATGAACATCGGCGCGTTGCTCACGTTCAAGCTGCCGCCGCGCGCGCCCCGCGATTACCTGCGCACGCTGTTCACGACGTTGCGTGAACAGGCCGTCACCACCCCGCCCTTCAACTACAGGCTGGCGCACAAGCGCCTGCCGCGGCTGGCCCCGGCCTGGGAGACGGTCGACAAACTCGACATCGACTATCACCTGCGTCACTCGTCGCTGCCCTGGCCCGGAGGCGAGCGCGAACTGGGCGTGCTCGTGGCACGCCTGCATTCGAACGCGATCGACCTCGCTCGTCCGCCCTGGGAGATGCACCTCATCGAGGGACTCGAGCGCAAGCGCTTCGCGATCTACTTCAAGGCGCATCACGCGGCCTGGGACGGCATCGGCGCGCTCGGGATGGTGAAGACCTGGCTGTCGACCAGTCCCGATACGCGCAACGCGATCGCACCCTGGGCCCTGTCGCCGTCGCGCGCCGAGACCCGGGGCAGGCACACCGCCCAGATGCGCAACGTGCTGCGACGGACGCTGGAGCTGGCGGGTGATCAGCTGCGCAGCGCCGGCGAGCTGGTGCGCACGCTGCGGCGCATGAGCGATCGCGCGGAAAACCCCGAAGGCGGGGCGTATTCGGCGCTGGAGACGCCGCGCACTCCGTTCAACGTGCCGATCACACCGCAACGCCGACTCGCGACGCAGCTCTACGAGCTGTCGCGATTCAAGTCGATCGGTGACGCCACGGGTGCGACCATCAACGACATCTGCCTGGTGATCTGCGCCGCTGCCGTGCGCCGCTATCTGCGCGATCTGGGGCAACTCCCGGACAAGCCGCTGGTTGCTTCGATGCCGGTCGGCCTGTCGCGGCCCGACGGCAACGCGGGCAATGCGGTGGCGGGACTGGTCTGTCCGCTGCCGACGCTGCACGACGATCTGCTGCGCGGTCTCGGCGATGTCTGCGCGGTGACGCGACGCGGCAAGGAACACCTGCGCAGCATGTCGCCCTCGGCCCTGCAGCAGTTCACGCTGCTCGGCTTGTCGCCATTGATCCTCGGACAGATGACGGGGCTCGCCGCCAAGGCGCCGCCCTTCTTCAACTTCGTGGTGTCGAACGTGGTGGCGTCCAAGCATCGCCTCTACTTCAACGGCGCGGAGCTCGAAGCGATGTATCCGATCTCGGTGCTGTTCGACGGCTACGCGCTGAACGTGACGGTGGTCGGCTACGCCGATCGCCTCAGCATCGGCTTCACCGGATGCCGGGATGCGCTGCCTAGCCTGCAGCGACTGGCGGTCTACACCGGCGAGGCGCTCGCGCAGCTCGAGCGGGCCGCGCTGCCGCAAGCGAGCTATCGCGCCTCGAAGCGCACGCCGCGCTAGACGATCCGCTGCAAAGAAAAAGGGGACTCCGAAGAGTCCCCTTTGAATGAAACGTCCTCGTGTTACGGCGCTGGCGGCAGCGTCACGCTGCTGCATGCCTGGTAGACGTTCACCGTCTGCAGCAGGTTCTCCAGGATTCCCGCGGACAGGAGGCCCGAGACGAAGGTCACCCGCAGCTGGTTGTACGGCAGCGTCGCCGGGATCGCGACCAGGGCCGAGCCTGCACCTCCGGTGACGTCGTTGCCCAGCAGATCGACCCGCAGCGGAACCGTGGGGCCGGGGCCCGCCGATGTCTGCTGGACGACTCCGTTGAGCAGCGTCGAAACCTGGATCTGCGCGAGCACCTCGGCCTGCAGCAGCTCACCCACCGGCCGTGCGATCAGGAAGCCAGCCACAGCCGGCACCGTCAACGAGGTCGGGCTGTTGACGGTGATCGACGCCTGGGCGTTAAGCAGACCCAGCGGAACGTGCATGGTGCCGAAAGTGGTGCTCGCATCGTCGATCACATTGCCCGTGTTGCTGAAGTTGCACAGCAGACACAGGATCGGAGTGCTGAATGTCGTGACCGTCGCACCCGATGCAGCCGTGATCGGCGTGGCGCAGAGGTTGCCCACCACGGTGATCGCCGCCGAAGCGCTACGCGGAGTTGCGGCCGGAACCACGCCGGTCTTCAGCGTCGCCGTGATGGTGGCCGTTCCCGCCGCCACGCCCGTCACGACACCGTTGGCATCGACCGTCGCCACTGCCGGATTGCTGCTGGTCCAATCCAGATCCGCATCCGGAATCTGAGCCTCGGTGAGATCGCTGAAGTTGCCGTACACCGTGAGGCTGCTCGTGGCATCGACCGAGACCGTCGCCGTGTTCGGCGCCACGCGCGCGACACCGACCAGCGTCGCCGCCGGTTGCGGCGGCTCGGCCGTGCCGCAGGCGCGGAAGATCTGGACGTCGGCGAGCGCCGTGGCGGTACCGGAGTTCAGCGTCAGGCGGATGGCGTCGTACTCCAGGCTGGTCTTGAAGCTCAGCAACGCCGTTTCGCTGCCACCGGTCAGCTGCAGTCCGAGCAGATCCAGGCGCAGCGGCGTACCGCCATCCGTAGTGCTCTCCTGGACATTGCCGTTCAGCAGCGTGCTGACGATGACCTGAGACAGGACTTCCGCCGTCACCAGCGTGCCCGCGGGCTTGCCGATGATGAAGCCGGCATTGCTGCCCGCGGCGAACGGCACCGTGTACGGCCCCGGCACCGGCGGATCGGCGGTCGCGGTCACTCCGACCGAGGCGCCAAGCACACCCACCAGCGTGTTGGCCAGCGCGAAATCATCGGCGTCGTCGTTGATGACGTTGCTGGCGTTGGCGACCGTGCAGCCGATGCACAACGGCGTGGCGAACTGGGTGATCGAGGCGTTCTCGCTAGCGAGCAGCGGCGTCGTGCACACCTGGTCTGTCACTGTCAGCGTCGTCTCTGCCGAATCCGAGGGCAGGTCCACACGCGTGGCCCTCACCGTCGTCGTGCCTTCAGCGACACCCGTTGCGAAACCGCTCGCATTGATCGTCGCAATGGAAGGATTGGTCGTGATCCAGGTGATGTTGGCGTCATCGATCTGCACCTCGGTGCCATCGGAGAGTTCTCCGATCGCCACGAACTCGATGGAACGTCCCGGCGTCACGCGACCCTGGGGATCGCCCGCAGCGGTTTCGACACGGATCAGGTCGAGCAAGACCTCTTCCGTGACGGTCAGCGTCGCCGTCTGCGTGATGGTGTCGCCCAGCGCATTGACCATCGACGCGGTGATCGTGGTCGAACCGACAGCCACGCTGGTCGCGGTGGTCTGGTTCACGTCATTGCTCGGGGCCACGGTGGCGACGGCCGGAGTCGAAGAAGTCCAGTCGACGATGGCCGGGCTGGTCACTCCGTTCGAGAAGACCGCTGTCGCGGTGAAGGCCTGAGTCAGCCCCACCGGGATGGACGCACTGGCGGGCGTGATGATCAGCGAGGTCACGGCAGGTGCCACGACCGTGAACGTCGCGCTATCGGAAACGGTGCCCGAGGTTGCGGTGACCGAGGTCGTGCCGACCGATTGTCCCGTCGCGATGCCCGAGGTCGGGTCGATGGTCGCGATCGTGGGAATCGCAACCGACCAGACGACGTTCGTGGGCGTGCACGGCCCCGTCGTAGGCGAGAACGGCGCCGTGGTGCATTCACCCGTGACCGTGAACTGGAACGGACTGCCAACTGGCGAGGTCTTCGTATCCGGCACCACCGTCATCGTCACGAGAGCGGGCTGGAACGCACCGACAGTGACCAAAACGGTGTCCTGGATCGTGACCGGCGATGCGCTTCCCGCCGGGGTGTACGACGTGCTGCCGGTGACCGTCGTGGTGCCCTGGGCAACCGACTGCGCGGTCGTCGAGGTGGCCGGTCCAGCGCCGACCGTCGCCACCGTCGGGGCGGACGAGGTCCACGTCACCGATACCGGAGCCGTCGATCCATCCGAAAAGGTTCCGGTCGCCTGGAGGACCTGGCTGCTGCCCAGCGGTATGGTGGGGTTGTCCGGCGTGATCGCGATCGACTCGAGTTCAGCCCCGGTGATCGTCAGCGTCACCGGATCGGACTCGAGGCCTTCGGCCCTGGCCGTGATCTGCGCGGTGCCCGCCTGGAGGCCGGTCGCGAGTCCGTCGCCATCGATGCTCGCGTTGGCGTTGCTGACGGTCCATTCCACGTTTCCGACCGGACGCTGTTCCGTCTCGGTGTCGGAACCCGGAGGAAGGGTCCACGTGCCCATGGCCGTGAACTGGACCGTTCGACCTGCCGCGACCGTCGCGGCCGTCGGCGCGATCTCGATTCCCTGAAGTTCGGGCGTGAAATCGGGGCTTTGAACTCCGCCATCTCCACAACCCACGGCAATCAGCCCACTCAGGCTGACAAGGACCGCTCGCAAAAGCCTCATTTCCCCTTCCCCCTTATCGATAGATACCGTCTGCTCAAGCGCTCATAACCCACGCGCTTGCAGACCGTCAAATCATAAACGCACTACAACTCGAAGTGTTCCAACTTTTTTCTGAACGAAGAACGCCGAACGTCCACGGTTCGCCGGGATAAAAAAGGAAGGGGCTCCGAAGAGCCCCTTCCCTCAATTTGCACTGCCCGTTCTGACGCGGCTTAAGGCGCCACGTCCGGGTTCGCCACGGCGCAGGCCTGGAACACGTTGATCGAAGGCAGCACGCTCGCCAGCCCCGCGTTGAAGGTCAACGCCAGGCCGTTGAAGGCGGTCGTGGGCTCGAAGCTGATCAGCGCCGCGTCCTGACCACCGATCGTCCCCAGCAGCGTGACGGTCGCCGGCAGGATCGGCAGCGGATCGGACGGCTGGGGCACCGCACCGCCGCTCTGGATCACCGCACCGCTGCCATTGATCGTGCTGACCGTCAGCGTCGACAGCACTTCGGCGCTGAGCAGCAATCCCGGCGGCTGGGCGATCACGAATCCGACCGGGCCCGACGGCGTGATCTCGTTCGTGTTCGGCGTGGAATTCACCGTCAGCGTCGCGGTGGCCGAGAGCAAACCCAGGACCGTGTTGATCGATGCGAACGTGTCGGCGTCATCGTCGACGGCATTGCCGGCATTGACGATCTGGCATCCGACGCACAGAACCGACGTCACGCCTCCGGCGATCGCATCCGGCGCCACCAGAGGCTGCTGGCAACGCGCGTTGGCACTCGACAACACGGTCACGGTGGCCGATGCCGTGCTCGGCGATCCGCCGCCGGTGAGCGTGGCGGTGATGGTGGCCGCACCGGGCGCAACGCCGGTGACTTCGCCGGTCGCCGAATCGACGTCGACCAAGGCATCGCCCGGACCATCCGTAGCCCAGGTGACCAGCGTTCCGGCGTCCTCGGTGCTGCCATCGCTGTAGCTGACCTCGACGGTGCACTGCGACGTGAAGCCGATGCCGATGGTAGAAGGCGTGCATTCTGCCGACCCGTCGACGAGACCGACCACGGTGCGGTTGTCGATGGTGATATTTGCGGTGTCGGTCAGTTCCGGGATCCCGCCGGAAGCCGGGCGCGTCGCGGTCAGTACCGCGGCGTCACCGATCACGGCGCCGGGAGCTGCCGTTGCGGTGACGGTGCTGCTGTTCGTCGCGTTGGTGAGCGTGGCGACCGTCGGATCATCGATCGTCCAGTTGACCA
Source organism: Panacagrimonas sp. (assembly GCF_020697055.1). GTDB lineage: Bacteria > Pseudomonadota > Gammaproteobacteria > Nevskiales > Nevskiaceae > Panacagrimonas. The sequence continues at coordinate 25,620 of NZ_JAJFBP010000025.1, forward strand.
GCACCGGGCGACGCTCGTCATCCGAATAAACGCCGACCGCATTGAAGTCCTGCGAGGCACCGACGGGAATACTGGCCGAAGCTGGCTCGATTTCGATGCTTTCGATCACCGCCGCCGTCACGTTGAAGATGATGGCGTTGCTCTCGACCCCGCCGCGCTCGGCGGTGACGGTGACCTGGCCCGGACGCGAACCGCGGAATTCGCCTTCCTCGACCGTTCCGGCGTCCGAGGGGGTGATCGTGAAGTCGCCGCCGGAGATCGCCCGATCTTCGGTCTCATCGTCCGATCCGGGGGGCGCGGTGTAGCGACCGACCAAGTCCAGCGTTACGCGCCGACCGGCTGCCACCGTGTACTGAAGGGGTTCACCCTCATCCACGGCCACCGGGGTCGCGTCGGTATCCGACGTGCTGAGCGTGAGGCCCAACAGCTCCGCCGTGAAGTCAGGGCTCTGTACGCCTCCGTCTCCGCATCCCGTAAGACTGGCCGCTCCAACGGCGAGCAGCACAAGCGTCTTCAGAATCTTCATTGACTCACCTCTCCCTTAATTCCAGACCGACGAACGTGACGGTTTACGTCCAACCTGCTCGCAATCATAATCGAACCGTTGAACGTGTTGCCCGGGGGAGAGCCCGCCATCACGTTCGGGCCACGCGCTGAACATGGGAGTGGTGGGATGTGTACGTCAGCGCGGCCGGCCTTCGCCGTATCATCGCTATCAAACGATCTTCGTTGGGGAGCATAAGAATGTTGAAGTCCTGGAGTTGGGTTGCCGGACTCGTGCTGGTCGCGGCTGCGGGAACTGCCGTGGCACAGAGCGAGGGGTCTGATACGCGCTGGTACATTTCTCCGAGCGTTGGCGGTGTGTTCGCCGACAGCGATGTCGGTCCCGCGGGCGTGATCTCGATCGGGCGAGGCATCAACAACTACTTCGGCATCGAGTTCGAGGCGGGCTACAGCGAACTCGACGTGAGCGGCTTGCCGAACTCGGTGGCGAAGTACGAGCGCATGGTCGCGGGATTCAATCTGCTCACGACGATGGGCAATCCGACCTGGACGGCTCGGCCGTTCCTGCTCGCGAACGCCAACTACCACAACATCGACTTCCTCAGCGAGAAGCTGAACGGCGCCGGTGTCGGTGTGGGTGGTGGTCTGTTCCTGGCCCTGTCCAAGCGTGTCGACCTGCGATTCGAAGGTCGATACAACCTCGACTTCATCAACGAGAAGGGCGTGGTTCCGGAAGACACCTTCTACATCTGGACCGGCACGGTGGGCGCCCGCGTGAAGTTCGGCGCGGATCCCGGTGACGACGATGGCGACGGCGTGCCCAACGCGAAAGACAAGTGCCCCGACACGCCCAAGGGCGTGCAGGTGTACTCGGACGGCTGCCCGATCGATCTCGATCAGGACGGTGTGCCCGACTATCTCGACAAGTGTCCCAACACGCCGCCGGGCTCGCCCGTCGACGCAAACGGCTGCCCGTTCGATTCGGACGGCGATGGCGTGCCCGATCACCTCGACCAGTGCCCCGGCACGCCGGCGGGCGTGAAGGTCGATGCGCGAGGCTGCCCGCTGGACAGCGATGGTGACGGCATCCCCGACTACCTCGACAAGTGTCCCGACACGCGTGCCGGTTCGGCGGTGAATGCACAGGGTTGCGACATCAGCGACAAGGATGGCGACGGTATTCCGGATCATCTCGACAAGTGCCCGGATTCGGATCCGAACATCAAGGTCGGTCCGGATGGCTGCCCGCTCGACAGCGATGGCGACGGCATCCCCGATCACCTCGACGAGTGCCCCAACACGCCGCCGGGCCTGAAGGTCCTGCCCAATGGCTGCGCGCTGGTCGGTGACTGCCGCAAGCCGCGTCCGGGCGAAGCGGTCGATGCTCGAGGCTGTGCCTTGGATCAGCGCTTCATCCTGCGCGGCGTGAAGTTCGAGTTCGACTCGGATCGGCTGACCAAGCCGGCCGAGCTGATCCTCAACGACGTGGCTGAAACGCTGGCGGCGTACCCGGATGTCACCGTCGAGGTGCAGGGTCACACCGACAGCCTCGGCACCGACGCCTACAACCTGGGTCTGTCCGAGCGCCGCGCCAATTCGGTCAAGCGCTACCTGGGTGGCCGCGGTGTCAACGGCAACCGCCTGCGCCCGGTGGGTTACGGCGAGGCTCAGCCGATCGCTGACAACGCCACGGCGGAAGGCCAGGAAGAAAACCGTCGCGTGGAGTTCCGCGTCATCGAGCGCTGAGCGACCGACGGCTTCAGTCGTCAATCGAGGCCCGGCAGATCATCTGCCGGGCCTTTTCTTTTGCCGCTCACTTTTCCCTAACCTGCGGACCAATCCTCGACGCTGCCGCAAAGGGCGCACCGATGCAAAACGGCGTTGGCCGCGCGGCCATTCAGAATGACGGCGATTAAAGGGTCATGTCGGTATGATTATTCGAATAATTATCACATACCGAAAATCCTCGAAAAAACCTCGTAATTGCGCTCCATCAATCTGTTTGGTAGTGGCTTTTTGCTGATTACAGCGAGCAGTCCGGCCGCCCCCTCCGGCGCGCCGTCTGTCGGCCCCGCTGGTTGACCCCTGCGCCGGGCCCGCGGCCTACGCGAAACGAAAGACGCTTCGAGTCCCGACACTTAGCGAATCCATCCACAGGAGAGGCACAAGATGTGCCCTCTTGAATCACAGCGTTGAACACAGAATGTTGGGGTTGACCCTGTCGAAAACCACTAGATATTGTTGCGCGACGGTGTCACGACGAATTCGGCGCGGCTCGACAAAGCCAAACGACCGGGCTCGCCGACATCGCTTCTAAATCACGATCCGATCTCCCAGATCCATCGCTGCAAACGCCTCCGGCGGCATGCGCGATGCTCGAGGTATCGGCATCGCGACGGCGGTCCGGTTCGATCAGTCATCGATTGTCCTCGGTCGGCGCATCCACATATCTCAGAGGGGTCAAAAAAACATGAGTCTTCAAACGATCGAATCCGGCAACGTCGGTGGTGGAGCCGACTCCCGCCGGGCCGCTCCCGCCCCGGGCGGACCGACCAATGCGGAGCTCGCCGCCACTGCACCGGGCGGCATCAAGGTCATTCGACGCAACGGCAAGCTCACCAGCTTCGATGGATCGAAGATCTCGATCGCGCTGACCAAGGCCTTCCTCGCCGTCGAAGGTGGCCAGGCCGCCGCCTCGTCGCGCGTGCGTCAGCTCGTCTCCGAACTCACCGCGCAGGTCACACAGGCACTCACCCGTCACCTCAATGGCGGCGGAACGCTGCACATCGAAGACATCCAGGACCAGGTCGAACTCGCGCTGATGCGCGCCGGCGAGCACAAGGTCGCGCGTGACTACGTGCTCTATCGCGACGAGCGTGCCAAGGAGCGCGCCGCCGAGGCCGCCAGGCAGACGCCCGCGCAGAAGGCCAAGGCCACCATCAGCGTCAAGCTCGATGACGGCACCATCGTGCCCCTGGACGAGCCGCGCATGCACCGTCTCGCCGCCGAGGCCTGCCTGGGCCTGACGGGCGTCGACGGCGAGGAAGTGGTCACTGCCGCGGTGCGCGATCTGTACGACGGCATTCCGGAAGCCGAGCTCAGCCAGGCGCTGACGCTCGCCGCACGCGCGCGAATCGAAAAGGAGCCGAACTACACCTACGTCTCGGCGCGTCTGCTGCTCGACGCCATGCGCCACGAGGCGCTCAAGTTCCTCGGCGAGTCGCAGACGCGTCCGACGTTCGAGGAAATGAAGGCGCTCTACCCTGAGTACTTCCGCGACTTCATCCACAAGGCCGCGGAACTGGAGCTGGTCGATCCCAAGCTGTGCCTGTTCGATCTGCATGCGCTCGGCGAGGCGCTGATCCCGGAACGAGACGGCAAGTTCGACTATCTCGGACTGCAGACGCTCTACGACCGCTACTTCATCCACTCGAACAAGGTCCGCTTCGAACTGCCGCAGGCGTTCTTCATGCGCGTCGCAATGGGCCTTGCGATGAACGAGGTGGAGCGCGAGGCGCGCGCCATCGAGTTCTACAAACTGCTCTCCAGCTTCGACTTCATGAGCTCGACGCCGACGCTGTTCAACAGCGGCACGCTGCGCCCGCAGCTTTCGAGCTGCTATCTCACGCAGGTGCCTGACGATCTGCACGGAATCTTCGGCGCGATCCACGACAACGCCATGCTGTCCAAGTTCGCCGGCGGTCTGGGCAACGACTGGACGCCGGTTCGCGGCATGGGCGCCTACATCAAGGGCACCAACGGCAAGTCCAACGGCGTCGTGCCCTTCTTGAAGGTCGCGAACGATACCGCCGTCGCCGTGAACCAGGGCGGCAAGCGCAAGGGTGCCTTGTGCGCCTATCTCGAGACCTGGCACCGCGACATCGAGGAGTTCCTCGATCTGCGCAAGAACACCGGTGACGATCGCCGCCGCACGCATGACATCGACACCGCGAACTGGGTGCCGGACCTGTTCATGAAGCGCGTGATGGAAGATGGTCCGTGGACGCTTTTCTCGCCCGAGGACACGGTCGATCTCCACGACCTGATGGGCGAAGCGTTCGAGAAGCGCTACGCGGAGTACGAGAAGCTGGCAGACGAAGGTCGGATCAAGAACTTCAAGCGCATGCCGGCGCTCAACCTGTGGCGCAAGATGCTCTCGATGCTGTTCGAGACGGGTCACCCGTGGATCACGTTCAAGGATCCCTGCAACCTGCGTTCGCCGCAGCAGCACGTGGGCGTCGTGCACAGCTCCAACCTGTGCACCGAGATCACGCTCAACACCAAGGCAGGCCAGGAAATCGCGGTGTGCAACCTGGGCTCGGTCAACCTGCCGAGCCACATCGTCGACGGCAAGCTCGACGAGGCAAAGCTCGAGCGGACGATCAATACCGCCATGCGCATGCTCGACAACGTGATCGAGTACAACTACTACTCGGTCGCGACCGCGCGTAACTCCAACCTTCGTCATCGTCCTGTTGGGCTGGGAGTGATGGGTTTCCAGGACGCGCTCTACAAGCTGCGCCTTCCCTACGAGAGCGATGCGGCGATCCAGTTCGCCGACGAGTCGATGGAAGCGATCAGCTATTACGCGATCAAGGCCAGCACCAACCTCGCGGCGGAGCGCGGCGCATACACCAGCTTCAAGGGTTCGCTGTGGGACAAGGGCGTGCTGCCGATCGATTCGATCCGTCTTCTGGGCGAGTCGCGCGGCAAGGGCTATCTGCGCCAGGACGTTTCGCAGTGCGGCCGTTACGACTGGACTGCGCTACGCGCGCGCGTGCAGGACGTGGGCGTGCGCAATTCCAACTGCATGGCGATCGCTCCGACCGCGACCATCGCCAACATCACCGGCGTGTCGCAGTCGATCGAGCCGCAGTTCGCCAACCTGTACGTCAAGTCCAATCTGTCCGGCGATTTCACCGTCATCAACGAGTACCTGGCCAACGACCTCAAGTCGCTGGGCCTGTGGGACGAGGTGATGGCGCACGACCTGAAGTTCTACGACGGCAGCGTGCAGAAGATCGACCGTGTGCCGCAGGACCTCAAGGAAATCTACAAGTGCGCCTTCGAAGTCGATTCGAAGCGTCTCGTGGATGCCGGAAGCCGTCGCCAGAAGTGGATCGACCAGTCGCAGTCGCTGAACCTGTACATGGCCGCACCGAGCGGCAAGAAGCTGGACGAACTCTACAAGCACGCGTGGATCAGCGGCCTCAAGACCACGTACTACCTGCGCACGATGGGCGCGACGCACGCGGAGAAGACCACCATCACCGACAGCCGCCTCAACAAGGTCGGCAGCGGCGATGCGGCCGGCGGCGGTGCCGCCATGTCCGGTCCGATCAGCGTTCCCCGCGCGGCCACCGACGTTTCCGGAGCCAAGGTCTGCTCGATCCTGGATCCGGGGTGCGAGGCATGTCAGTGAGAGGCCCGGCACGGCGTCTGATCTTTCTCACCGGTTTCGGTCGGCCAGAAGGATCCGTGGTGCGAGAGGATCTCTTCTCGCAACCTGCGGCCGGCCTCTGACGAAAAGTTCATGCAATGTCCGCCCTCCCCGCCTACCTCGCCCTCGAACTCCCGCGCACGCATCACCTGCGCTGGAACCGCTCGCAGGACGATCGCTGGTGCGATCTGGATCGACTCAACCTCGATCACGCGCATTTCGATCAGGTCGGAGGCGTTTACGTGATCTGGTACGGCGGCCCCAACGGTCACGTGGTGCGCGTGGGACAGGGCGAGATCCGCGCTTGCCTCAAGGCGCATCGCACGGACCCCGATCTGGAGCCCTATCGGCATCTGGGCCTGATCGTCAGCTGGGCGGTGGTCGATGGGCCTTCGCGCGATGGCGTGGAGCGGTATCTGGCGGAGGCTTACCGGCCGCTCGTCGGACACCCGCTTTCGACCGATGCCGCGCCCATCACCGTGAATCTGGTGGGTGACTAGACCAGGCAGATTGGAAGTTCAGGAATCAAACCGGATCGCGCCAGCGCGGTCCAACCATAAGAAGACAGACAAAGCTAAGGAATCAGGAGCACAGACATGCTGAATTGGGACGACGAACCCGCAATGCCGACGGCACCCAAGGCGCCCACCGTTGCCGCCGCCGCGCGCCACACCCCGTCCGCGTCGGTCGTGCCGCACCCGGCGGTCGTGATGAACGCCGTCAAGCATCCGGCCGCAGTGCCGTCCGTGCCTGCGCCCGAGGACTTTCGCCTCAAGCCCACGCAGGCGCGCCCGGATACCGGCGCGACCGGCCTCGAGGACCTGCAGATGGGCGCGCGCCGCATCCAGGTCGACGACAAGAAGATCATCAACTGCCGCGCCGACCTCAATCAGTTGGTGCCCTTCAAGTATGTGTGGGCCTGGGAGAAGTACCTGGCTGCCTGCAACAACCACTGGATGCCGCAGGAAGTCGGAATGAGCGCGGACATCGCGCTGTGGAACGATCCCAAGGGCCTGACCGAGGACGAGCGCAACATCATCAAGCGCAGCCTCGGATTCTTCAGCACCGCCGATTCGCTGGTGGCCAACAACCTTGTTCTGGCGGTCTACAAGCACATCACGAATCCCGAGTGCCGGCAGTACATCCTGCGCCAGGCTTTCGAGGAGGCGATCCACACGCACGCCTACCAGTACATCATCCAGAGCCTCGGCCTCGACGAAGCCGAAGTGTTCAACATGTACCGTGAGGTCCCGTCGATCCACGACAAGGCCGCATGGAGCCTGCCGTACACGCAGAGCCTGGCCGACGAGAACTTCCACACCGGCACGCCGGAGGCCGACCAGCGCCTGTTGCGCGACATGATCGCCTTCTACGTCGTGTTCGAAGGCATCTTCTTCTACGTGGGCTTCGTGCAGCTGCTGAGCTTCGGTCGTCGCAACAAGATGACCGGCGCTTCCGAGCAGATCCAATACATCATGCGCGACGAAGCCATGCACATGAACTTCGGCATCGACGTGATCAACCAGATCAAGATCGAGAATCCGCACCTGTGGACCGCGGAGTTCCAGGAGCAGGCCCGCACGATGATCCACGAGGCCACTCAGCTCGAGATCCGCTATGCGCACGACACGATGCCGCGCGGTGTCCTGGGCCTCAACGCGGCGATGTTTACCGAGTACATGCAGTTCATCGCCAACCGTCGCTGCCAACAGATCGGCATCAAGGCGATCTACCCGGGCGCCGACACCAATCCGTTCCCGTGGATGAGCGAGGCCATCGATCTCAAGAAGGAGAAGAACTTCTTCGAGACGCGCGTGACGGAGTACCAGACCGGTGGTGCGCTGAACTGGGATTGAATTCGTAGTTCTCCAGCTGTTCAGACTGGCCCTGGCCTTCGATGAAGGCCAGGGCTTTTTTATGTCCGTCGCAGCTCCCTCGGCCGGACGATTTCAGCCTCCTGCGGTCCCGGTAGGCTGGTTTCCGAAGTCCCGACCTCGAGCTCTGAATGCCCACAACCGCCGAATCCCGTGCCGCCGCGCTCCAGGCCGCGTTCGTCGAAGCCGCTCGCCGCAACCAATGGGGTTGGATTGCCGACGAGTTCTACGCCGAGAACTGCGACTACCTGTGCGAGTACGGCGGCACGATGCGCGTGATGGCCACGAGCCGCGCCGAGATCAAGGCCACGCATTACGGCCGCGAGATGCTCGTGGGATGGGAAGGCTGGACGTTTCCGATCGAGCGCTATTGCACGCAGGGCAACCAGATCATCACGCACTGGTGGAATCGGGGGCCCGGCAAGCGTGAGGACGGCAGCCACTTTCAGACGCCCGGAGTGTCCTTCATCACCATCCGGGAGGACGACGGCCGCATCGTCGATCAGCTGGATCTGTTCGACATGGCGCACCAGATGCGACTGTGCGACGAACTGGCCGACGCCGGCCTTCTGTCATCGCAACTCGACGAGAACTGGGTGCGTCCGATGAAGGCGCGCCTGGTCGGGATGCTCACCCGCCGGCCCTGAGCCCGGCGCGCTGGGCTTTCCGCTCGCCAACCCCACGATCGCTGGGCGCCGCCCCCCCGTCAGGGTCATTCCGGCGACCCGGGATTCCTCCATACTCGGGGCACCGTGGCCCTCGGATTGCGACGACGATGATCCCACCGGTGATGCACAGACCGCAGGGCTCGCTGCTGGTGGAAGGCCTGCAGTGGATCGTCGCGGTGACAGCCTTGGGCTGCCTGGCGTGGCTGCCGCGTACGCCTGCCCTGTTCGTGGCCCTGTGCGCGGGAACACACATCGAGTTCTACGAGGCGGACCTCAACCACGACGACTACGTGTCGGTCGGCGAGGCGGCGTATGCGTGCAACGTCGACTCACGCCCGGTGCGCAACGACGGTCGCGCCTGCACCGAGTACTACAACCGCGTCGACTGGCGACCGGTCAAACTCGAATGCAGCGGCCCCCAATTCAGCCGCTGGACGCAGGCGCAGGACGGGTGATCAGGCAGGTGCACGTCGCGTGCGCGACCAGCTTGCCGTCGGCATCCAGGATGGAGCCCTCCGAAACGCCCAGGCGCGTCGAGACGTTCAGCACACGGCCTTCGGCGCGATACGTCTGGCCAACCTTCAGCGGTCGCAGCATCTTCACCGCCAGGTCCACGGTGCCGTAGCTGGCGCCTGCTTCGAGCATCGTGTGAACCGCGCAACCGGTGACAGAATCGAGCACCGTGCAGGCGTAACCGCCATGCACGCCGCCCATCGGATTCAGGTGCCGCGCATCGGGCGTGGCCTCGAAAACGACCGCTCCGCGCGTGACCTCGACCGGGCGCATCGCCATCGTTTCGCTGATCGATGCGATGCGACCGCCACCGGCGACGAAGGCCTGCATCAGCTCCAGGCCGGTCGAATTCGAGGGCTTCATGTGGGCGCCGGCTCGGCCGCTCACATCATCAGATTGAAGCGCTGCTTCAGGTAGACGGAGACGGCGTCGTATTCCTTCTCGTTCAGAAGATCCCACAGCGCCTCGTCGGCGAAGAAGCGCTTGGCGACGGTCTCGTCGAGCGGCGACGTACCCAGGGGGCATGTCGAGCATCCAAGCTTCACCGCGTAGATCTCCTTGCCGTACTCGTACTGGCGGTAGTCCGGGAGTACGTCACCACGCGAACGCGGATCCCGGTCCGGCGACGGCGTGCGGGGGTTGACCAGGGACTGGGCCGCAGCGGCGAAGCTGGCACCGGCCAGCACGGCAGACACCACGGCGAGACGAAACGAAGACGGCAGCGACACGCGTGCAACCTCCATGGCGGGATTCGACCGTGCATGCTAATCGCCGCAGGCGCCGCTCTCCAGTCCCGTCCGGCGTCCCGCCCGTCCGTTCAGCAAATCGAACCCGGCCTGCCGGGAATCAAGCCGCCAACGCCTTCTTGCGCGCCCACCACGCACCGGCTGCCGCCACGATCAGGACGCTCACCATGATTCCGATCTGCATCCGTGACGGATCCCGGAGCACGGCGCGAAGCTGATGGCCGAACAAGGTCATCAGGACGTTTCCCGGAATCAAACCCAGCAGCGTGCCTGCGGCAAATGCGCCTGCATGGACACGCGCAGCCCCCGCCACCAGATTGACCGCGGTATATGGCGCAACCGGCACCAGCCGCAGCGTGGCAATGCCCAGCACGCCGCTGTTCTTGAGGGCCTTCGTCAGACGCTCGGTCGCCTTGCTGTCCAGTCGGCGCAGGCGCCGCGTGCCGAAGCGCCGGCCGATCACGTACGCGAGCATCGCGGAGGCCAGACTGCCGGTGAGTGCGCACGGCATTCCCCAGGTCGTGCCCAGTCCGAGAATGGTCGCGGCGTTGAGCACGGTATTCGGGAAGAACACGAGGTTCGCGCCGAGGTAGACCGCCAGCAGCAGCACCGGCGCCCACGGATTGCGACGCAGGCTGTGAAACCAGCCGGCCAGCGTGTCCGGGTCGGCCATCTGATGCAGCGGCGAAAATCGCCATGCCGCCGCGAAGCCGACCATGAGCAACACCAGCAACGCGAGCTTCCACCACTTTCCGGCGGACGCCGCTGAAGCACCGGCTGCTCGCGAACTTTTGTCGGCGGCTTCTCTGGCGTCCTTGGCCTCGTCGGCGCGCGCACGGGCGCGACGGCTCACTCCAAAGCGGCCAGCGATCACGTTCTCCGCGCGCCATCCGCGCGGGTTCGGCAGCGCGGCACTACGAGCGAGAAGTGACGAATTCGAGGGGTGTCGGGTGGACGGCACCGGCGCCTCAACGCAATCGACGTGCCTGCGCTAGGGCCCGATCGGGCTCCCTGTCCGCTTTGCAAGGACATGACCCGCCCCATCGGCAGGCGGACTCCGAACACATTGAATTGGAGCCGCCTGCCTTTCGCCGCGCCTCATCAGAAGAAGAGGTCGTAGACCACCGCGGCAACCACACCCGTGGCGACAGCCGTCAGCACCACGTCACGATCGACCCGCACCCAGTGGTGACCGCGGGGCGGCGCGTACAGGTTGTAGTGGCGATAGTCGTTCACCACGTAACGGGTGGCGCGATAGCCGTACGGCAGCCGCTCGCCCGCGCGCCAGCTGTGGCGGGAATAGCCGCGCGGCGCGTAGTACGTCGCGGCGCGATAGCGCGGGCCCTTCCAGCGATGCTCGCGCTCGTGGCGCCAACCGTGACCGTCGGCGCGGTGACCGTCCCAGCGATCGTTGTGATCATGACGGTGGTCGCGGTCGTTGCGGTCGTGGCGGTCATAGCGACCGTTCCCATCCTGGCGATGGTTCACGACGTCGCCGCGACCGCGGTCCCGGTCGTAGCCACGCGAGTGATCGTCGTTTCCAGCCATGGCGGAGGGGGCGGCGATCAGGCCCATACTCAGCGTGGAAGCCAGCAGCAGTTGCTTGTACATCGTGGTACTCCGGTTTGGATTGCGACTCCAAATTAAGGGGCGGGCACTGAATGGATCGTGAGCCCCAAGACCATTTACCTTTCTTTACGCGGCCCCCTGCGTGAACCGCCGCATCGAATCGAGGACTACCGATGGACGCTCAAACCGCTCACGTTGCACCCGAGGCGAAGTCGACTTCCGTGGCGCCGGTCCTCACGCGCGAGGATCGTGAGGGCATCGCCACGCTGTGCCTGAATCGACCGCTCCAGTTCAACGCGTTGTCCGAAGGGCTGCTCGGCGCGTTGCAGGACGCGTTCGATTCGCTGGCGTCGGATACCTCGGTGCGCTGCGTGGTGGTGGCGGCCGCGGGCAAGGCGTTCTGCGCCGGACATGATCTGCGACAGATGCGCGCCACGCCGACCGCCGCGTACTACCAGGACCTTTTCGCTCGCTGCAGCCGGATGATGCTCGCCATCCAGAATCTTCCGGTGCCCGTGATCGCCCGCGTGCACGGCATCGCCACCGCAGCCGGCTGCCAGCTGGTCGGCGCCTGCGATCTGGCCATTGCCGGAGAAAGCGCGCGCTTCGCGGTGTCCGGCATCAACGTCGGCCTGTTCTGCTCGACGCCCGCGGTGGCGCTGTCGCGCAACGTTTCGCCCAAGCGCTCATTCGACATGCTCGTCACCGGCCGCTTCATCGACGCGACCACGGCCGCCGACTGGGGCCTTGTCAACGAAGTGGTCGCCGATGCCGAGCTCGACGAAGCCGTGGCCCGCAAGTGCGCGGCCATCGTCGCCAAGAGCCCGACCGCCATTCGCTATGGCAAGCAGATGTTCTACCGCCAACGCCAGATGACGCTCGACGCGGCCTACGCCTTCGCCGGCGAAGTCATGGCGCGCAACATGATGGAAGACGATGCCGGCGAAGGTGTCGATGCGTTCATCGCAAAGCGTCCGCCAGTTTGGAAACCTCTGGCCTGACGTCGATCCCGACGTTTCCTGTCTCAGTTCTGCGACCGCCGTGTCCACATGTGACGCGACGCGTCGCGTGACGCGGCGATCGGGTGTTCCTGCATGCGGTTCGGCGAGTCTCCGGTCTCGCCGCGTGCGTCCAATGGACGACCGCTGATCCGACCGCACCCAACAGTCGAATCAGGCCGGCGGGTCGAGCGGCAAAGTCCCGCGTACGAGCGGTCGATCAACGGAAGAAAGCGGACTCGTGTGTCGAGTTCGACGAATGGAGCGTGCATGCACGAGTGCACTCCCGTTCGAAGAACAAAACATCATGTCGATCCCGGGTCGCACGCTCCCATTCCCGCTTCGCCGACGGTTCGCGATCCACGCGTGGACCTGCCTGATGACGCTGATGTCGTGGCTTTCGCCGGTCCACGCAACGCCGGAACTCCTGCCCTGGGTGTCGACGCTCGAATCGCCTTCGCTGGGCGGTGCAACGTCTTCGGGCGCCTCGTCGTACGAAGCGGTGCCGAACGGCGATGAAGGCTATCGCGTCACCACGCGGTTCAACGGCCACGACGGAAAGCCGCTGAGCCTCTCGTTCGACCTGGACCGCGCGACCGCGATGACGTCGATGCGCGACTACGGCTTCTCGCAGCAAGAGGTCGATGCGCTGCAGGCGCAGTGCATCGGCAATCGCGAGTGCACCTCCGAGACGCTGGATCGGGCGATGCGCGCGTACTACCGCCAGCACGGACTGAGGGTGCAGCAGGGTCCGAATCGACGCATGCGCCTGTCGGTCGACATTCCGCACGTCGTACGGCGCAATCGTGCGGCCGTTCAGCCGATGGTCGTCGCATTGCGCGAACTCGGCTACGAGCAGGGGTTCGATGCGGAGCGCCGGGTGTCGACCGCCACTGCCCTCGTCCAGAGCGGGTTTGCCTACCGCTTGCCACAGGACGTGGAGAACGGCCGACGCACGCTGGGCTTCTACACGCCACCGCGCACGATGGAGAAAGGCTACGGCGACTGCGACACCAAGTCCGCGCTGCTGGCCGCGGTGCTCGCCGGCCTCGGTGAAAAGGACGTCATCGGCGTCCACGTGCCGGGGCACTACCTGCTCGGGATCGCACGCGAACCACGCGCCGGCGACGCCAGCGTCGAGTACGGCGGCCGCCATTACCTGCTGCTGGAGGCCGCGGGCCCCGCACCGCGCCCACCCGGCGACGTCGCGAAGGTCACGCGTGCAGCACTGGCTTCCGGTCAGCCGATCCGCATCGACCCGATTTTCTGAGCCAGATGTGGGCCAACGAAAAAGCCGCCAGCGAGTCGTGGCGGCTTCTTCGGCTTCATCGCAAGGATGAAGTGGGTTTGGTGGAGCAGAGGAGGATCGAACTCCCGACCTTCGCATTGCGAACGCGACGCTCTCCCAGCTGAGCTACTGCCCCGTGAGGGGCCGCGAGTATACCGATGCACTGCGGGCCACGGTAGTGCGTGCGCAGGAACCGGAAGATGAGATCGAGCAGCGCCGTCGGACCGTCATCTCCTGCCGCTTTCCTGGGCATCGGCGCGGGCCCCTTCACGATCGTCGGAAACCCTGCTAAAAGGCGGCCCGTCGTGACCCGAAACGGTGACCGATCCACCACATGGCCCGTAAGCCGAAGCAGAAGCCTCAGCCGGAAGCCGCGAAGAGCTTCGAGGAAGCCGCGCCATTCGAATCCGAAGGCGGCGACGATGACGTGAGCGTGATCGAACCGGACGTCGCGCCGGTCGATACCAAGATGCGCGACTGGCGCGATGTGGAGCGCTACAAGGAGATGCGCCAGCTCCGCAAGCTCGTCGACGACGAACTCGATCTGGAGTTCGACGAGAAGCCGCCCCGCGGCGGCTAGCAGCTCTCGCGCGCCACCCCCGGCTCAGGGGGGCAACCCCACCACGATGCGATCCATCGCCTCCTCCGGCGTGTCCGCGTAGGTGAACAGCTCGAGGTCCTCCCGCCGGATCAGCCCGCGCCGTGCGAACGCCTCGAAGTTGATCGTGTCCTGCCAGAACGCGCGGTCGTAGAGCACGATCGGCATCGGCGAGGACTTCCCCGTCTGGGTCAGCGTGAGCAATTCGAACAGTTCGTCCATCGTGCCGAAGCCGCCGGGGAAGATCACCGCGGCGCGCGCCAGGTTCAGGAACCAGAACTTGCGCATGAAGAAGTAGTGGAAGACGACGCTCCGGCGATCGTCGACGAACGGGTTGGCCTCTTCCTCGTGCGGCAACGAGATGTTGAGCCCCACGTTGAGCGAAGCATCCACGCGCGCCGCGCCTTCGTGGGCGGCCTGCATGATCCCGGGCCCACCGCCGGTGACGATGTAGTAGCGATCGGCCACCGCGTGCGCGTGCACGGTCCAGCGCGCGATCAGCTCGGCGAGCGTGGCAGCGTCCCGGTACGAGGGCGATTGGGGCGGCAGCCGCGCCGATCCGAACAGGATCACGCCGCGGCGGATGTCGAGCTCCTTGAAGCGCGCTTCCGGATCGAGGTACTCGCACAGCAGGCGCACCGTCCTGGCGGACGGGCTCATCAGGAACTCAGGATTCAGGTACGACTTGGGCAGCTTCATGTGCAATCGGGCTTCCGGTTAGGAAGCCCGATCTTACGGCCCCGCGATGAACCGCCCTCAGCTGTCCCAGACCACGGGCGCCCGTTCGGCCGCCCAGCGGGCCACGCGCGGCTCGTAGTGCTTCTCCACGACGTTGCGCTTGACCTTGAGCGTCGGCGTGATGAACCCGTTTTCGACCGTCCAGGTTTCGCGCGACAGCGCCAGGAAGTCGAGCTGCTCGTGTGGGTCGAGTTGCGCGTTGATGGTGGACAAGTGCGATTCGAACGACGCGCGCAGCGAGTCACGCTGCGCCGGATCGGCGCTCGCGGTGACAGCGTCGGCGGACAGGATCACCACCGCGAACGGTTGCGCGCTGTTGGCGCCCATCACGCAGCAGGCCTCGATGCCGGTATGGGCCGTGAGCCGGTTTTCGATCGGCGACGGCGCGACGTACTTTCCCTTGGACGTCTTGAACAGCTCCTTGGCGCGTCCGGTTATGCGCAGGCGGCCTTGCGCGTCGATCTCGCCCAGATCACCGGTGCGCAGCCAGCCGTCCGCCGTCATCGTCTCGCTGGTCTTCTCCGGCTCGCGGTAGTAGCCCTTCATGAGCGCCGGGCTGCGCATCTCGACTTCGCCGCTCCCGGAGATCCTCTGCTCGACACCGGGATAGGTTTCCCCGACGTACCCGACGCGCTGGCGTCCCGGCACGTTCGAGTGCGAGCAGCCGAAGTTCTCGGTCATCCCGTAGGCCTCGAGCAGTGGCAGGCCCAGACGCTGGTACCAGTCCAGAAGTGACGGCGGCATCGGCGCCGCGCCACCCAACGCCAGGCGCGTCTGATCCAGCCCCATCCCCTCTAGGATCTTGCGCCGCACGATCCGGCCGAAGATCGGGATCCGCATCAGTCGATCGAGCTCGTCCTTGGGCTTCTTGGCGAAGACGCCCTGCTGGAACTTCACCCATAGGCGCGGAACCGTTCCGAACACGGTCGGACGCGCGCGCCGCAGATCCCTCGCGAAGGTCTCCACCGACTCGGCGAAAAAGATGCGAAAGCCGCCGCGAAAAGACGTCGACTCCACGCCCCAGCGCTCCGCCACGTGCGACAGCGGCAGGTGCGAAAGCACCCGATCACCGGGCGTCGCAGGAAAACGCTGGGTGAAGGTCTTGGCCGCCCATGCGATGCCGGCGAAATCGTGCATGACGCCCTTGGGCGTCCCTGTCGTCCCCGAGGTGTAGATCAGTGTCGCGAGTTCCTCGGCACCGCGCACGGGATTTCCGGGCAGCGGTTCGGTGCGCGCGACCACGTCGTCCCACAGCGTCGCGCCAGGAACGTCCGGCGCCATCGGCAGGCAGATGCGTTCGACGTTCGCGTCGATTCCATCCTTCATCGATGGCCAGTCATCGAGCTTGCCGATGAAACAGGCGCGGGCGCTGCTGTGATCGAGTACCTGGCGCACCGACTCTGCAGTGAGCGTCGGGTACAGCGGCACCGAGACGTGACCCGCCATCCAGATCGCGAGATCGGCCATGATCCAGTGCGCGCAGTTCTTCGACAGGATCGAAATGCGCGATCCCGGCTCCCATCCACGCGAACGCAGATGGGCGGCCATTCGCCGCGATTGATCGCCCACCTGCGCCCAGGTCCAGTCGCGCACCGCGCCGCCACCGATCGGCTGCGTCAGATAGATCGCGTTGGGCTGCGCGCGCTCCCAGCGGTAGAAGGATTCGAGCGGAAGATCTTCGGCGGACACGGTCATTCGAGCGCTCACCAAGCAGGTGGAAACAAAGGGGGGTTGATTCGGATGCTAACGCAGGACTAGCGTGATCGGAATTTCCCCTTTCACAGCGCTTTGGTAATGACGATGACCCACGCCTCACCGTACTACGACAAGGACCATGAAGACTTTCGCGTGCAGGCGCGGCGATTCGTGGAAAAGGAGATTTCACCCCATCTCGAGGCCTGGGAAACCGCCGGCCGCATTCCTCGGGAACTGCATCGCAAGGCCGCCGAAGCCGGCCTGCTGCAGGTTGGATTTCCGGAGCGCTGCGGCGGGATCGAGGTGCCGGACCTGTTCTACGGCATCGTGCTGACCGAGGAGCTCGCGCGCTCGGGCAGCGGAGGCGTGATCGCGGGTCTGATGAGCCACACGATCGCGACGCCGCCGATCTGTCACGTGGGGTCGCCGGAGCTGCAGGCCAAGTACGCGCGACCGGTGCTCGAAGGTCATCGCATCGCGGCGCTGGCCATCACCGAGCCGGGCGGCGGGTCGGATGTCGCCAATCTCAAGACGCGCGCCGAACGCGACGGCGACCACTACGTGGTCAACGGCTCGAAGACCTTCATCACCTCCGGCATGCGAGCCGACTTCCTGACCGTCGCGGTACGCACCGGCGGGCCCGGCATGGGCGGCGTATCACTGCTGGTCATCGACGGGGACACGCCAGGCCTCAGCCGTACGCCACTCGACAAGATGGGATGGCGCTGCTCGGACACCGCGACGCTCTACTTCGAGGACTGTCGAGTTCCGCTGGGCAATCTGGTCGGTCGTGAGAATCAGGGCTTCATGGCGATCATGCTCAACTTCAACCAGGAGCGACTCGGACTTGCTGCGCAGGCCTGGGCCTCGGCGCTGGTGTGCTACGAGGACGCGCTCGAGTACGCCCGCTCGCGCGAGACGTTCGGCCGTCCGCTGATCCGCAACCAGGTGATCCGCCACAAGCTCGTCGACATGCGGATGCGCATCGAAGCCGTGAAGGCCAACCTGGACCTGATCGCGTGGCGCGTCACGCAGAAGCACATGCCGATCGCCGAGGTCTGCATGCTCAAGAACCTGGCCTGCACCACGCTCGAATGGGTCGCCAACGAGGCAATGCAGATCTTCGGCGGCGCCGGGTATCTTCGCGGGGCCCGCGTGGAACGGATCTATCGCGAAACCAAGGTCCTGACCATCGGCGGCGGCTCGCTCGAGATCATGAAGGACTTGGCGGCGCGCCAGCTCGGGATGTAGGCAAAATACCGGCTTGCAAATTCTTGCAAAGTCAGTAAATTGCCGGCAGAAATTAAAGTTGTGCGTGAGCGCGGGGGCGAGTCCCGGCCCAAAACGGCATGGCTCGCTACACTGCGCGTCCGTCGTATCCAGGGTTGATTCGCTTTCGGGGGCTACATGTCGTTATTCAAAGAACGCCTGCACGGCGGGCTCGTGAAGGGGTTGATCGGCGCAAGCCTGATCGGGGTTTCGTTCTCGGCGGCGGCACAGCCCGCCCCGGGCTGGTACATGGGGATCGAAGGCTTCTACGCCGATACCGACGATCTCGACGGCTCGGCGAAGATCCAGTTGCCGGACAACAGCAACAGTGTCCCCAACTCCTGCCTTCTTCCGATCGAGTTGCTGGGCGTCAACATCGATGCTCTCGGACTCTGCGTCCTGGGCAACAACGGATTGGAAGTCATCGATCCGGGCTCGGTGGCCCAGACCACTTCGCACATCAAGCTTGATCCGGGCGCCGGTGGCGGCGCTTCGTTCGGATATCTCTTCGATGGCGGCCTGCGGCCGGAACTGAACTTCCGCTACTCCGAGAACGACCTCAAGAAGTTCACCACGGGCGACTTCGACGGCAGCACGGACGGCAAGCTGCGCGCGATGCGCCTGATGGCGAACCTGTGGTTCGACATCGATCTCGGCAATTTCGCCCCGTACTTCGGCGGCGGCCTCGGCATGCAGAACACCGAACTCAAGGGCTTCGGCACCAAGGACGACGACAACACGATCGCGTTCCAGGGCGGCGCGGGCCTGGCCTACTGGTTCGGCAACGCCACGGCGCTGTCGGTGGACTACCGCTATGTCTCCGCCGAAGAACCCGAGTTCAGCGGCACCGACTCGGTCACCGGCATCAAGACCACGCGTGACGGCGAGTACAAGGCGCACAACATCGGCGCCAGCCTGCGCTACTCCTTCGGCGGCCAGTTCAAGGACTCCGACGGCGATGGCGTGCTCGATCGCAAGGACAAATGCCCGAACACGCCGCAAGGCGTGCAGGTCTACTCGGACGGCTGCCCGGTCGACCTCGACCAGGACGGCGTGCCCGACTACCTCGACAAGTGCCCCAACACCCCGCCGGGCACCCCGGTCAACGCCGAGGGCTGCCCGTTCGATTCGGACGGCGATGGCGTGGCCGATCACCTCGACCAGTGCCCCGGCACTCCGACGGGCGTGAAGGTCGACGGCAAGGGCTGCCCGCTGGATTCGGACGGTGACGGCGTTCCCGACTATCTCGACAAGTGCCCCGAATCGACCGCCGGCCAGGCCGTGAACGCCCAGGGCTGCGAGATCAGCGACAAGGACGGCGACGGCATCCCGGACAACCTCGACAAGTGCCCGGATTCCGATCCGACGATCAAGGTCGGTCCGGATGGCTGCCCGCTCGACAGCGATGGCGACGGCATCCCCGATCACCTCGACGAGTGCCCCAACACGCCGCCGGGTCTGAAGATCCTGCCCAATGGCTGTGCGCTGGTCGGCGACTGCCGCAAGCCGCGTCCGGGCGAAGCGGTGGACGCCAAGGGTTGCGCGGTGGATCAGCGCTTCATCCTTCGCGGCGTGAAGTTCGAGTTCGATTCCGACCGACTGACCAAGCCGGCCGAAGCGATCCTGAACGACGTGGCCGAAACGCTGGCGGCATACCCGGATGTCACCGTCGAGGTGCAGGGTCACACCGACAGCCTCGGCACCGACGCCTACAACCTGGGTCTGTCCGAGCGCCGCGCCAACTCGGTCAAGCGCTACCTGGGCGGACGCGGCGTCAGCGGTGATCGACTGCGCCCGGTGGGCTATGGCGAATCGCAGCCGATCGCCGACAACGCCACGACCGAAGGCCAGGAAGAGAATCGTCGCGTGGAGTTCCGCGTCATCTCGAACTGACGCGACATCGCAGCACTTTGGAGCCCGGCCGGATTTTCCGGCCGGGCTTTTTCATGTCCGATCGTCTTGGGTGCTCAGCTCGCGGCGCTTCGAAGCACGAGCTGCACCACGGCGTAGACGATCAGCACGAAGGCGGCGGTCATCAGCAATCCAATCGCGACGAAGCGCAACGGACTGCCCTGCGTGAAGTCGCGCCGCCGATTGCGCGAGCTCTGCACGCCGAAGAACGATGCCAGCACGCTGCCGATCTCCTGCAGGAGCGTCGGACGTTTCGGTGGCGGCGAGCCGCTCACGTGACGAAGCCCCGGGGTCAGTAGTCGAGGATGATCTTGCGCGATACGGCCAGGTCACGCCTGGATTTGGCCTTGATGTCCTCCGCGATCGCGGCTTCGATCTTGCCGCCGACCAGCGGGATGCTGCAGCTGACGTTCCAGCTCTGCACGTTCACGCCCTTGCCGCCTTCGTCGATCAGTTTCATGTCGGCCGAGATCTTCAGCGGCGCGCCCTTGATGTCGATGTCGATGCGCCCGGTGCGCTTGCCCAGATCCCAGGCGTCCTGCTGCACCATCTTCACCGTGTCGCCCATGATCTTCTTGGCGACCTCGGGTAGCGGCGCATCGGACTTCATCACGAGGCGGTACTTCACCGAAAAGCGTGCGTCGGTCTTCTGGTGATCCAGCAGTTCGCACTCGATGGCGCCGATCTCCTTGTACTTGCGGTCGAAGAACGCCTTGTCCGCGTACATGCGCATCACGGTCTCGGCCGGCTGATCGAAGCTGTGGCGTTCCTCGAATTTCATGAGAGTCGACTCCGCAAATGAAGCCGCCGGCGCGAGGCCGGCGGCTGGGAATGAACGAAACCCTTCGGCCTACTTGGTGGACGACTTCTGCACCGAGGACGAGGTGAAATAGTCGCTCGAGAAGGTCACCGACAGATCGTAAGGCTTGTCCTCGTTGATCGCGGCGGTAATGAAGTAGCGGCCCGAGTTGAAGTGGTAGATCACCTCGGGAATCGTCGAGCACGCCTGGATGTTGTATGCGAACACCAGGTGGCCTTCCTGGAACTGGTAGAGCTCATCGCGGTTGTCATAGTCGTCCACCGCCACGATGTTCCAGCCGTCCTCGTCGATGTAGAACACGCGCTTCTTGAACGTGTGGCTCGTGCCCGGACGGATGTTGGCCTCGACCACCCACACGCGGTGCAGCTCGTAGCGCGGAATGTCCGGATTGACGTGCTTGGGCTTGGCCAGATCCTTGTACTTGATCTTGTTGCCGGCCATCTTGTTCGAGTTGTACGGGATGTACATCTCGCGCTTGCCCAGCAGCTTCCAGTCGTAGCGCTCGAGCACGCCGTTGAACATGTCCACCTGGTCGTAGAACTGGTGGCCATCGGTACCTTCGTACGGGTTGTCGCAGCACACGGTCGGCGCGCGGCGGATGCGCTTGAGCGCAGGCGTGTAGAGCCAGGCCTGGCGGCCGCCGGCGCCGGTGCCGGCCTTCTCGTGGACCAGGATGTAGGTGCCCGCCAGGCGCGGCGGCGCGACGGTCTTCGACAGGTACTTGAGGAACTCGCCCTCTTCCGTGGTCAGCGGCACCGGGCTCTTGATGGACGCGTAACCGAACGTCACGTCCTCGATGATCTTGGTGAGCTGAAACTGACCGTCGGGCTGCACGATCATCTGGTTGTTGTAGCGCGTGGCGTTCTCGCCGCGCCATTTGAGCTTGTGGTTCCAGATCGGTTCCGCGCCGGTCTTGGGAATCGGGAACGGGAAGCCAAGCTTGCAGTTGTTCGGGTTGTCGGTCCCGATCATCTCGCAGCTGCTCGCGTTCTCCTTGGTCGCCTTGTAGATCTCCTCGGGCCAGCCGACCACGCGATGGCTGGGGTAGACATTCATCTTGTACGTGTCGTAGCTCGTCAGCAGCTTGAGGTGGCCCTTGGTGAGCTTGTCCTTGTACTGATCGACGTTGGCCTTGGTGATCGTGAACAGCGGCTTTTCGCCGTCGATCTTCGGGTTGTTTGGAAACTCGCCGGACATCGGTCCGCGCTTGGCGCCCGGCGTCCACTCCGGGATCGAACCGTCCTTGTTGCCGGCCTTCTCGGCGCCGACCGGAGTCAAGGTCTGGCCGAGCTGCGCCGCCTCGTCCGGCGACACCTTGGCGAAGAGCGGGCCTGCCATTCCCAGTGCCATCGCGCCCAGGGCGACGCCCACCAGCTTCTTGTAGTTCATGTTCTGTTCTCCTCGCTTCGGACGGCGGTGTCGCCATCCTTACTGCGCGGCATTCTAGCCGTCGAGACTTGCGATCGTTCACGGGTGGTATCGTTTCACCACCGCGCTCTGGCGCCGCCTCGTTTCCCCGCCTTCGGCTCTATCGATCGATGAAGGGCATCATCCTGGCCGGCGGTTCCGGCACACGGCTATACCCGCTCACAAGCGTGGTTTCGAAGCAGCTGCTGCCCATCTACGACAAACCGATGGTCTATTACCCGTTGAGCACGTTGATGCTCGCGGGAATACGTGACTTGCTCATCATCTCGACGCCGCGCGATACACCGCAGTTCGAGTCGCTGCTGGGCGACGGTTCGCGATGGGGCATCACGCTGCGATACGCCGTGCAGCCTTCCCCGGATGGACTGGCGCAGGCGTTCCTGATCGGCGAGCCCTTCATCGACGGTCAGCGCTGCGCGCTGGTGCTCGGCGACAACCTGTTCTTCGGCAACGATCTCTCCGATCGCCTCCAGCGCGCGGCCCGGCGTCCGACCGGCGCCACCGTTTTCGCATATCCGGTAAAGGATCCCGAACGCTACGGCGTCGTCGAATTCGATGATGCGGGTCGTGCCATCGGCATCGAAGAAAAGCCGCGCGAGGCACGCAGCCGCTTCGCCGTGACGGGTCTGTATTTCTACGACGAGCAAGTGGTGGAGATTGCGCGCGGCATACGACCGTCGCCGCGCGGCGAGCTCGAGATCACCGACGTCAACGCGCATTACCTGCGACGTGGACAACTCGAGGTCGAACGCATGGGCCGCGGCGATGCGTGGCTCGATACGGGCACGCACGAATCGCTGATCGAGGCCGCGCAGTTCGTGCAGACGCTGGAAAAGCGCCAGGGCCTGAAGATGTGCTGTCCCGAAGAGATCGCGTGGCGGCAGAAGTGGATCGGCGATGCGCAGCTGCGAGCGTTGGCGGAGCCTCTGGCCAAGAGCGGCTACGGATCACACCTGCTGTCGCTGCTGGACGATCCGGTTTACTGAAGCAGGTCGCCGAACTTGATGCCCCGCTCTTCTGGGTTGAAGGCCGGCTTCGGGCCCCGCGGGTCGTCATAGAGCTTGCGGCACGCCGTGCTGATCATGGTCGCGGCCGTCTTGCTGTCCGTGTCCTGCGCCTTGTCCTGCGCGCATTCATCGCCGCTGTCGAAGCTGAACCATCCGCCCCGCGCGGCACCCTGTTTGACGTCGCGTGGCGACCCGAACTTGGCCAGGCAGCCCTTCCAGATGGTGGCGGCGGCGCCGTCGGTCTTCGTGCCGGGCATTTCCTCCAGCACGCACTCGTAATGGTTCTTGGGACCTGCATGCGCCGGCATGGCCAGCAGCGCCGTGAGCAGGACGATCACCGTGCGTGGTTTTTGCACTGAGCCGGCTCCCTCTGGAAAACATCTGAAAACTGGTCGGGGCGAGAGGATTTGAACCTCCGACCACCTCCACCCCAAGGAGGTGCGCTACCAGGCTGCGCTACGCCCCGAAACGTTCAGCTTGAAGAGAGTTTCGTCCCGCCGTTGAGCGGGCCGCGGATGATACCGGCAGGCCGTCGGATGGGAAAGCGAGGCCTAGCGCAGAAGCTTGAGCAGAGACTCGAGCTCGTCGCGCACCTGCCGGATCTGCGCGTCGCGCGCGACCGGCTCCTGCTGATGCGTCGGCGCATTCGCCGAAGGGGCTTGCGCGATCGTCTCGGGAATTTCGCTGCCGAGCTTGAGCTGATCCTTCAGGCGCTGGCGCGCGCCGCCGATGGTGAAGCCCTGGTCGTACAACAGGCTGCGGATACGCCGAACCATCACCACGTCTTCGTGCTGGTAGTAGCGACGGTTGCCGCGCCGCTTCACCGGCTTGAGCTGCGGAAACTCCTGCTCCCAGTAGCGCAGCACATGCGGCTTGACCTGGCACAGGTCGGACACCTCGCCGATCGCGAAGTAGCGCTTGCGCGGGATTTCCGGCAACTCGGCAGGACGCTCAATTGCTTGCATCGAGCTCCACCCTTAGTCGCAATTTTTGACCCGGACGAAACGTAACGACGCGACGGGCGGAGATCGGGATCTCTTCACCGGTCTTGGGATTGCGGCCTGGCCGCTGGTTCTTGCTGCGCAGCTCGAAATTGCCGAATCCCGACAGCTTCACTTCTTCTCCGGCCTCGAGACGGCCGCGAATTTCCTCGAAGAACAGGTCGACGAACTCCTTGGCCTCACGCTTGTTGAGGCCCAGCTCATCGAACAGCGCTTCTGAAAGTTCCGCCTTGGTCAAAGCCACGTCGGGTCCCCGATGCTGCCCCGGAAACGGATCACGTCCGCCCCGTTGCTCCCAGTGTTGCCGCTACCTCGGCGTTGATGCGTGCCATCGCCGAGTCGATCTCCACGTCGGTTAGGGTGCGCGAGGAGTCTTGGAAAATCAAGCCTAAAGCCATGCTTTTGAAGGTAGTCCCGAGGTTGGGACCGCGGTAGACATCGAACACGAAGACCTCCTGGAGCGTCTCTGGCGCCGCCTTTCGGACGGCGGCCTCCAACGCCGCGCCGGTGACGGTTTCGGGGACGACCAGGGCCAGATCACGTCGCGATGCCGGGAATTCGGGCACGGCCCGGGCCCGGGGGACGCGGCTGCGGCGCAACGCGGCGGCATCCACTTCGAACACCACCGCGGCCGACGGCAGGCCCAGATCGGCCACCAGCCCCGGATGCAGCTCTCCGATCCAGCCCACCGCCCGCCCGCGCTCGACAACCCGCGCGCAACGGCCCGGGTGCAACGCCGAATGGGCACCCGCTTCGAAGCCGAAGGCGGCCGGTTCGCCGAGCAAGGCCTCCAGGTCGGCCTTCACGTCGTAGAAGTCGATCGCGCGGGCCGGCGCACCCCATTGCTCGGGCCACGCGCTGCCGGCTGCCAGGCCCGCCACGCGCGGCGTCTCGGTGATGGCCCCGCCGACCCGCGTGAAGCACACGCCGGCCTCGAACAGACGCAGGCGCGGCGCCTGGCGCGCGTGGTTGTAGCGCCAGGCCTCGATCAGCCCGCCCCACAACGTCGAGCGCATCAGGCTCTGGTTGTCGGCGATCGGGTTGTCCAGCGCGATCGCCTCCACGCCCGGATTCAGGCGTTCCTGCACCGCGCGATCGGCGAACGCCAGAGAGATCACTTCGCGCCATCCGCGCGCCGCCAGGCGCTGCTTGATCGACGACAGGCTGCGGTCGGCCTCGCTCGGCCGGCCGGGCGCCAGCTGTGCCGCGTAGGGCTTGGCCGGAATGCGGTCGTAGCCGTACAGGCGCGCGACCTCCTCGACGAGGTCGGCCTCGATGCGCAGGTCGTAGCGCCAGCTCGGCACCTGCGTGGCCCAGGTTCCGCCGACCTCGTTGCGCGTCGACACGTTCAGGCGCGCGAGCAGCGCCTCGACGTCCTTGGCCGAGATGTCGTGTCCCAGCAGCTTGGTGAGCCGCGCATGGCGCAGGCGGATGCGGGTCTCGGGCAGCGCCCGTCCCGCGTAGCTCACCGGTCCCGCTTCGCCGCCGCAGATCTGCGATGTGAGTTCCGTGGCGCGCTCCAACGCCGCGCGCTGCAGGTCGGGATCCACACCGCGCTCGAACCGGTACAGCGCGTCGGACGCGAGCTTGTGGCGCCGCCCCGTGCCGGCCACCGCGGACATCGCGAAACAGGCGCTTTCGAAGAACACGCGGGACGTCGACGCCGACACCGCCGTGGACGCGCCGCCCATCACGCCGGCGAGCGCGACCGGCCCGCTGTCGTCGCAGATCAGCAGCTCGTCATGCTGCAGTTCCAACGCCTGATCGTTGAGCAGCGTGAGCGCCTCACCCTTGCGCGCGCGACGCACGCGCACCGTGCCCGAGAGCTTGGAGCCGTCGAACGCGTGCATCGGCTGGCCGAGCTCGAGCATCACGTAGTTGGTGACGTCGACCAGCGGCTGGATGCTGCGGACGCCGCTTCGGCGCAGGCGTTCGCGCATCGCATCGGGCGTTCGCGCGCGGGCGTTGAGGCCGTACATCACGCGGCCCGCGTAGGCGGAGCAGTCCGCTTGGCTCTCGATCTCCACGGCATGGCGATCCACGCCCACGACCACCGCCTGCTTGGCGCGGGGTCGCGTCATCTGCACGCCGAACAGCGCCGCCACTTCGCGCGCAAGGCCCACGACCGACAGGCAATCGCCGCGGTTGGGCGTGATCTCCAGATTGAGGATCCGATCGTCGAGCGCCAGGTGCTTCTCGATCGGCGTGCCGAGTCGCGCATCCGGATCGAGCTCGAGCAGACCTTCCGATTTTTCCGCCAACCCGAGTTCGGATGCCGAGCACAACATGCCGCTCGATTCGACGCCGCGCAGCGCCGAGACCTTGATCTCCATGCCGCCGGGCAGGCGCGCGCCCGGCAGCGCCACCGGCGCCACCATGCCGGCGCGTGCATTGGCCGCGCCGCAGACGATCGCGCTGTGCGCGCCCTTGCCGACATCCACCTGGCAGACGCGCAGGCGTTCGGCGTTCGGGTGCGGTTCGAGCGAGACGATGCGCCCTACCACCACGCCGCGCGGCATCTCGGCGCAGACCGGCTCGATCTCCAGTTCCAGGCCGCCCATCACGAGGCGCTCGGCGATCTGTTCGATCGTCGCCGGCGGATTCACCCACTCGCGCAGCCACTGCTCCGAGAGCTTCATGAAAATTGCTCCAGGAAGCGAAGGTCGTTGTTGAAGAACAGGCGCAGATCGTCGACGCCGTAGCGCAGCATCGTCAGGCGCTCCACGCCCATGCCGAACGCGTAACCGGTGTAGCGCTCGGGATCCAGGCCCACGGCCTCGAAGACTTTCGGATGCACCATCCCGCAGCCGAGCAGTTCGAGCCAGCGTCCCGGGTGATCGGGCCCCTTCGACGGATCACGCCAGCGCATGTGCACGTCGGCGCCGGGTTCGACGAACGGGAAGTACGACGGCCGGAACAGCGCCTCGACGTCCTGCTCGAAGAAGCGCGACAGGAACGTCTGCAGGTCGTATTTCAGATCCGAGAAGTGCACGTCCTCGGCCACGTACAGGCCTTCGACCTGGTGGAACATCGGGCTGTGCGTGCGATCCGAATCGTTCCGGTAGACGCGCCCCGGACAGATGATCCGGATCGGCGGCG
Organism: Panacagrimonas sp.; assembly: GCF_020697055.1. GTDB lineage: Bacteria > Pseudomonadota > Gammaproteobacteria > Nevskiales > Nevskiaceae > Panacagrimonas. Next base: position 52,786 of record NZ_JAJFBP010000025.1, read on the forward strand.
TGCGGCCGGACTTCACCACCGCCTGCATCGTCCGGATCTGCACCGGGCTGGTGTGCGTGCGCAGCACGCGCGAACCGTTGTCGACGTAGAACGTGTCCTGCATCGCGCGCGCGGGATGCAGCTCGGGAATGTTGAGCGCGCCGAAGTTGTGAAAGTCGTCCTCGATCTCCGGACCGTCCATGGTCTCGAAGCCGAGTTCGTTGAACAGGCGCTCGATGCGCCCGAGCGTGCGCGTCAGCGGATGCAGGCCGCCGGCGGGTTCGCCGCGACCGCGCAGCGTCACGTCGATCGTCTCGCCGGCGAGTCGCGCGGCGAGTTCGGCCTGCGCGAGCTGCGTGCCGCGATGGTTGATCGCAGCGCTCACCAGCTCCTTCACGCGGTTGACGCGATCGCCGAACGCCTTGCGCTCCTCGGGCGCCATGCCGCCGAGCTGCTTGAGCAGTTCGGTCACGCGGCCCTTCTTGCCCAGGTAGTTCACGCGCAGCTGTTCGAGCTCGCGCGAATCGGGCGCCGCCGCGATCTCGGCCAATGCGGCCTGCTGGATCGCGTCGAGTGAATCGCTCATGGGGTTTCCCCTGCCGTAGCCGTGTCCCGGGCCTGGCCCGGACTACAAAAACAAAAAGGGAAGCGGCGCAGGGCGCAGCTTCCCTTGGGTGAATCCGGTCCGCCGCGCGTCGCGCGGCGGACCGTATGCCGATTACGCCAGGGCCGCTTGTGCCTGCTTCACCAGCGCCGCAAACGCGGGCTTGTCGTGGATCGCGATGTCGGACAGGACCTTGCGATCCAGCGCGACGCCGGCCTTGCTCAGGCCGTTGATGAAGCGGCTGTACGACAGACCCAGCTCGTTGGTCGCCGCGTTGATGCGCTGGATCCACAGCGCGCGGAACTCGCGCTTCTTCACGCGACGATCGCGGTACGCGTACTGGCCGGACTTGATGACCTGCTGCTTGGCCGCACGGAACACGCGCGACTTCGCTCCCTGGTAGCCCTTGGCCTTCGCGAGCAGCTTCTTGTGACGCGCGCGCGCGGTAACGCCTCTTTTGACTCGTGCCATGTTGTGTTCTCCCCGACCTTAGGCGTACGGCAGCATCTTGTTGACCTCTTTGACGTCGGACCCGTGAATCTGGGCCTCGCCGCGCAGCTGACGAATTCGCTTCGCCGGCTTCTTGGTCAGGATGTGGCGCTTGTGGGAATGGCTGCGCTTGTAGCCGCCCTTCCCGGTCTTGGAAAAGCGCTTGGCGGCGCTCTTGATGGTTTTCAGCTTGGGCATGTCGGACTCCTTCCCGGTTGCTCCGGGTCTGAAATGACCGGCTTCACAACCCTGCCCAGGGCGCTTGCCGGGCCCGCGGCGATCGCCGCAGGACTTCGTGGGTGAAACGGGTGGGCGCTCAGTGCTTCTTTGCGCCGAGCACCATGACCGCCTGGCGCCCTTCCATCTTGGGGTGCTGCTCGACCACGGCCAGCTCGACGAGGTCGGCCTTGACGCGGTCCATCACCTTCATGCCGAGTTCCTGGTGAGCCATCTCGCGACCGCGGTAGCGGATCGTGACCTTGACCTTGTCGCCTTCTTCCAGGAAGCGCGTCATGTTGCGCAGCTTGGTCTGGTAGTCGGCCTCTTCGGTGGTCGGCCGGAACTTCACTTCCTTGACCTCGATCTGCTTCTGCTTGCGCTTGGCAGCGTGCTGTGCTTTGTCCTTCTGATACAGATACTTGCCGTAGTCCATGATCTTGCAGACCGGCGGGTCGGCATTCGGCGAGACCTCCACCAGATCCAGCTCCATCTCAGCGGCCTTGGCCACGGCATCGCGCGTCATCATGATGCCGATCATCTCGCCTTCGGCGCCGATCACCCGGACGCGTCCTGCGGTGATCTGGTCGTTGCGCCGGTCTTCACGTTCTTGGGCGATGCTGCAATCTCCTGCTGGTTCTCGAACTGCCTTCGGACATCGGGCAGACAAACAAAGCCCGCTTCCGGCGGGCTTTGGGCCGGGCATGATAGGGAAGCCCGCCGCAAAGCTCAACTGGAACCGGGCCTTGGGACGATTCCCTAGGTGCCCCGGGGCGCCCGCCTCGGCCCCCGGGGCCCGGCTCAGTGATACCGGAGCGCCTCGATCGGCTCCAGGCGGGCCGCTTTCCGCGCCGGGTACCAGCCGAAGAACACGCCGACCGAGGCCGACACCACGAAGGCCAGGACGATCGCCGACGTGCTGATCAGGATCGGGATCTGGGCCAGGTGCTGCACCAGCAGGCTGCCGCCGACTCCGATCAGCGCCCCCACCAGCCCGCCCAGCAGCGCCAGCAGGATCGACTCGAGCAGGAACTGCAGCAGCACGTCGCGCGGCTGCGCCCCGATCGCCACCCGGATGCCGATCTCCCGGGTCCGCTCGGTCACGCTCACCAGCATGATGTTCATGATCCCGATGCCGCCGACCACCAGCGAGATCGACGCGATGGCACCGAGCAGCAGCGACATGATCCGCGCGGTCGAGGCCGCGGTCTCGGCCACTGCCGTGAGATTGCGCACGGTGAAGTCCGACTCCTGCCCTGCGCGGATGCCGTGGCGCTCGTTGAGCAGCGCGTTGATCTCGAGCTCGGTGCGCGCCATCAGGTCCTCGGAGACGCTCTGGACCATGATCATCCGCAGCGTGCCGTGGAAGCGGCTGCCGAACAGCTTGCGCTGCGCGGCGGTGACCGGCACCAGCACGGTGTCGTCCTGGTCGCGACCGTCGAGACTCTGCCCCTTGCGCGCGAGCAGTCCGCTGACCAGGTAGGGACTGCCATTGATGCGAATGGTCCGGCCGACCGGATCCTCGGGACCGAACAGCGTCTGCGCGACGGTCTGGCCCAGCACCGCGACGCGGCCCGCGGAGCGAACGTCCGAGTCCCCGAACATCGCGCCGGACGCCAGCGGCCATTCGCGCACCTCGAGGTAGTCGTCGGTGGTGCCGAACACCTGCGTGTTGGTGTTGTAGGACCCGTACACGATCTGCGCATTGCCGAAGGCCTGCGGCGCCACCGCCTTGACCGACGGCAGTTCCGCGATGGCATCGGCATCGCCCAGCGTCAGCGTCGAGCCGCTACCGCCGCCACCGCGCACGCCCGAGGTCGACGGGCTGCCGGCGAGCACGATGAACAGGTTGCTGCCCATCGACGCGATCGAATCCTGCACCGACTTCTGCGCGCCGCTGCCGACCGCGAGCATGATGATCACCGCGGCCACGCCGATGACCATGCCGAGCGTCGTCAGGAACGTGCGCAGGCGATTCGAGCTCAGCGCCTGCATGGCCTCGAACAACATCGGTCCGATCATGCGGACGCTCCGATCTCGATCGGCTCGCGCGGCGTCTGCACGCGATCCTCCACGACGAGCCCGTCGTGAAAGCGGATCACGCGCCTGGCGTATTCGGCCACGTCCGATTCGTGCGTCACCAGCACCAGCGTGATGCCTTCCTCGCGGTTGAGTTCCGCGAACAGCGCCATCACTTCGTCGGTGGTGTGGCTGTCGAGATTGCCGGTCGGCTCGTCGGCAAGGATCACGCGCGGCCGGTTCACCAGCGCACGCGCGATCGCCACGCGCTGCTGCTGGCCGCCCGAGATGCGCGACGGCAGCGAGTCCGCATAGCGGCCCAGGCCGACGCGTTCGATCAGCACGCGCGCCCGTGCCTGGCGCTCGGCGCGCGGCACACCGGCGTACACCAGCGGCAAGGCCACGTTGTCGATCACGCTCGCGCGCTGCAGCAGATTGAACCCCTGGAACACGAAGCCGAGCTGCTGGTTGCGCACGCGCGCGAGCTGCTCGGTCGGCAGGCCCGCGACATCGCGGCCATCGAGCCAATAGCGGCCGCGAGTGGGCGAATCCAGGCATCCGAGCAGGTTCATGAAAGTCGACTTGCCCGAACCCGACGGTCCCATGATCGCCACGAATTCGCGCTCGTCGATGCGCAGATCCACGCCGCGGAGCGCGGGAAACGCGCCCGCCGCCGTCACGTAGTCCTTGGCCAGACCTTCGACGCGGATCAGGTCGCCTGAAGTACCCGCCATGATCAGAACATCCTCATGCGCATCTGCGGCTGCTGCGCATTGTTCCTGGACGCGACGCGATCACCGACCACCACCACGTCGCCTTCGCGCAGTTCGTCCGATTCGATCGCGGTGAACCGGCCGTCGGTATGCGACGGCTTCACCATCACGGCCTGGATCTGCTTGCCGCGCAGCACGTACACGGTGCGTTCGCCCGCGCCCTTGTCGCCGCGACGGCCGCCGCCCGACTTGCCGCGATTGCCGTTGCCACTGCCGGCGGCACGTTCGCGGCGCGGCTGTTGCCCGCCGTTTGCAGCGGCCTTGGTGATGCCTTCTGCGTCGGTCGGCGTGTAGCGCAGCGCGCTGTTGGGCACGCGCAGCACGTTCTCGACGCGGCTGAGTTCGACGCTCACGTACGCGGTCATGCCGGGCAGCAGGGAGAGGTCTTCGTTGTCGACGTCGATGACGACGTCGTAGGTCACGACATTCTGTGTCGTCGTGGGGTTCATGCGCACCTGGCGCACCTTGCCCTGGAAGCTGCGATCGGGAAACGCATCGACGGTGAACCGCGTGCCCTGTCCCGGCTGGATGCGACCGATGTCCGCCTCCGCGAACGTGGTGTGGATCAGCATCTTCTTGAGGTCGCCGGCGATCTTGAAGAGCTCCGGCGTCTGGAAGCTGGCAGCCACGGTCTGGCCCTCCTCCACCGTTCGCGCCACCACCGTGCCCGACACCGGCGACTTGATCACCGAGTTGCGCAGGTCGACCTCGGCGTCGGCCATCGCGGCGCGTGCCTGTTCGACCTGCGCGGTCGCCGATTTCAGCGCCTGGCGCGTCTGGTCGACTTCCTGCTTGGCGACGTAGCCCTTCTCGAACAGGTCGCGGGAGCGCGCCTCGTTGGCGCGCGCGAGCTCCAGACTCGCCTGCGCCGATTCGAGCGAGGCGCGACCCTGGCGCACGCGCGCCTCGTACGCGGCCGGATCGAGTTCGACCAGCACCTGGCCTTCGGTCACGTTGTCGTTGAAGTCGGCGTGCACCTTGATCGCGGTGCCCGAGACCTGCGTGCCGATGCTGACGAGCACGACCGGGTTGAGCGTGCCGTTGGCCGACACGGTCTCCACGATCTCGCCGCGGCTGACCTCCTCGGTGAGGTACGGCGACTCGCGATCGCCATTGCGGTTCCACGCCGCCCAGGCGGCGACCGCGACGGCCGCGAGCACGACGAAGACCAGCACGCCGGGACGGAGCAGGGATCGGAGGAAGTTCATCGGGCCGCTCCGGTGGCGGGCGACGCGGCGTCGTATTGCGGATCGCGCGCGGTGTCGATCACGCCGACGGCCTGCGCCAGGCGCGTGCGCGCCGACGCCCAGTTGCTGCGCGCCAGCACCAGCTGGCGCTGCGCGTCGGCGGCGCTGCTCTGCGCGTTGATCAGGTCCAGGATCGTGCCGACACCGGCCTCGTAGCGGCCGCGCGCGACGCTCTGGGACTCCTGCGCCGAGGTCACCAGCGCCTGCGCGGTGAACACCGACTGCGTCTGCGTGATCAGCTCGCTGTGTGCCTGGAAGACCTCGAGCGTCGCCTGGTTGCGCAGCCGCTCGAGCTCCGCGCGACTGGCTTCGAGCCGCGCCTCTGCGCCGCGCACGCGATAGGTGGTCTCGAAGCCGCTGAAGATCGGCACGCTCAACGACAGCCCGGCCTGCGTGGTCTCGCGCTCGCGCGGGCCGGTGTCGGTGTAGTTCTGCGTGAGGTTGGCCGACAGCGTCGGACGGCCCGTCGCGCGCGCGGCGTCGACGTCGGATTCGGCCGAGCTCAGGTTGGCGGCGGCCGCGACGAGGTCGGGTCGCGAGGCGATCGCCGCGCTCACCAGCGGATCGAGTTGATCGGTGAAATCGGCCGCAGGTGTGACCAGCGGCGGCGGCGCCAGGTCCAGGCGCGTGTTTGCGCCCAGTCCCATCACGTTGGCCAGCGATCCCCGCGACGTGCGCAGCGCGCCTTCGGCCTGCACGCGTGCGAGCTGGCTCTGCGCGTACGCCGTCTGCGCCTGCAGGCGATCGGCACGCGTGGCGGTGCCGACCTGCTCGCGGATCGTCGCGGCGTCCAGGCTCTCCTTGGCCGCGCGCTCGGCCTCGTTGGCGGCCTTCAACGCGCCTTCGGCCGACACCCAGCCGTAGTAGTTGGTCACCGCGTCGAGGTAGACGCTCTGCAAGGTCGCGCTGCGCGTCGCGCGCGCCGCGTCGAGCAGCGCCTTGGCGCCGTCGAGCGCCGCACCGCGGGCACCGAAATCGAACAGCACGTAGCTCAGCGTGGCCGAGGCGGTGATGCGCGTGTCGCTGGAACCCGAGCCACCCGAGCCGCCGCCGACGTCGAAGCCCGAGCCGCTGCTGGTGCTGTCGCCGCGCAGGCGTTCGGTGACGCTGCCGCTGGCGGAAAGTTCGGGCAGGTAGGCCGAGCGCGCGGCGCCCACGTCGGCTGCGCGCGCCCGCGCGGTCGCCCATGCGGACGCCGTCTGCGGATTGCGGCACAGCGCGGTGTCGATCACGTCGGCGAGGTTGAGCGGGCGCGCCGGCAGCGTGGCCGGACAGGCGCGGCCGGTCTCCTGCAGGCCGGGAATCGCGGCGAGCGCGGCGAACGGGTCGCGCAGCTCGAACGCCGAAACCGGCAGGCTCGCGCAGACCATCAGCACACAGGCCAGCAGCCGCCCGCGTCGGGCGGCCCACACGGGGTCGGAAGGCATCGAGGGAGAGTTCGTTGGAGAAAAAGCGGGGTTCACGGGCAATGGACAACGGATTCGGCGGAATGACTTTTAACCCGCCGGATCGTGCGCCCGCGCTTTTGTAACAAAACTTTGCATGCGATCGCCCGCGCGGCGCGTCGTTCGGCCGTCGTTCAGTCCGGATCCAGCACCCAGTTGCGCGACAGCAGCGTCGTGGCCTCGGCTTCGGGGACCATGCGCGAGAAGTAGTAGCCCTGGGCATATTCGAAGCCCATCTCGCGCAACGCGCGCACCTGGGCCGCCGTCTCGACGCCTTCGGCGACCACGTCCATCCCGAGTCGCTGCGAAAGGTTGCCGAGCGCCGCGACGATCTTGCGGCTGGGTTCGTCGTCGACGATGCGGCCGATGAAGCTGCGATCGATCTTGAGCGTGTCGACCGGCAGCCGGTGCAGGTAAGCCAGCGACGAATAGCCGGTGCCGAAGTCGTCGATCGCGATGCGAAATCCCGAATCGCGCAGGTCGGCCAGCACCTGGATCGCGGCTTCGAAGTCCAGCATCAGCAGCGATTCGGTGACCTCGAGCTTGATGCGCCGCGCCGGCAGGCCCGAGGCGCGCAGCGCCGCGGTGACGTCTTCCCCGGGCCCCGCGCCCGTGATCTGGCGGCCGGAAAGATTGATGTTCATGAACACGTCGCCACGCGGCGCCATCCGCGCCAGCGCGGCGCAGGCCTCGCGCAGGATCCAGCGGCCGATCGGCACGATCAGGCCCGAGGCTTCCGCGGCCGGAACGAATTCGGCGGGCGACACGTAGCCGCGCTGCGGACTCCGCCAGCGCAGCAGCGCCTCGAAGCCGCCGGTGCTCAGGTCGGCGAGCTTGACGATCGGCTGGTAGACCAGCTGGAACTCGCTGCGCTCGATCGCCAGCACCAGGTCCTGTTCCATCTCCAGCCGATCGCGCATCGCCGCGCGATCGTGGTCGTGACCGTCGGGCTCCAACGGACGCTGGCCGCCCGGCGCAAGAAAATCGCGGTAGCGCGACAGCATCGCCTTGAGCATCAGGCGCAGCATCGGATCGGCCGAGCCCAGGCGATCGTTCAGATGCTCGAAGGTGACCGTGCGCAGGCGCAGATCGGTGGCGGCACGGGCCGAGGCCGAGCGCGCGCGGCCGTCGATCAGCGCCATCTCGCCGAAGAGTTCGCCCGCGCCGAGATGCGCGATGGTCTCGGCCACGCCGTCGTGCTCGTAGATGATCGCGACCACGCCGCTTTCGATCACGAACGCGCAGTCGCCGGGATCCCCCTCGCGGAAGATCCACTCGCCGGCCTCCACGCGGCGAAGGAAGCGGTTGTCCATCAATCGAGAATCCACTGTCGCATCCCGACTCTCCCGACGTCGCGTCGACTGATCCGCCGACCCGACATCGCACCACTGGTGGCCCCCGCCGTCGGGAAGCCTACCAAGTCGGCCTGCGCGATCCGAGCGGGGACGTCTGACACAATCGAATGGTTCCCTCCGCCGCGCTCCCACTTCTGATGCTGTCCAGCCTACCGACCAGCCTCGCGGCCGCGGTCCTCGAGATCGGCGGCTGCTTTGCGTTCTGGGCGTGGCTGCGGATGGACCGATCGGCCTGGTGGCTGGTGCCCGGCGTCGCCTGCCTGGTCGGCTTCGCGTGGCTGCTCACGCGCATCGACGCCGTTCACGCCGGACGCGCCTACGCCGCGTACGGCGGCATCTACATCGCCTGCTCGCTGGCCTGGCTATGGGCGGTCGAGGGCGCGCGTCCCGATCGCTGGGACCTGCTCGGGGCGGCGATCTGCCTGATCGGCGCCGCGGTGATCCTGTTCGGGCCGCGCGCGTCCGCCTGATGCCGGGCACCGACATCACGCCGCGGCAGCGCCTGCGCGCGATCTTCGGCGGCTCGGTGGGCAACCTGGTCGAGTGGTACGACTGGTACACCTACGCGGCGTTCTCGCTGTACTTCGCGCCGGTGTTCTTTCCCGCCGACGACCTGACCGCGCAGCTGCTCAACGCGGCCGCGATCTTCGCGGTGGGCTTCCTGATGCGACCTCTCGGCGGCCTGCTGTTCGGCTGGTATGCCGACCGGTACGGGCGCAAGGCGGCGCTCACGCGCTCGGTCGTGCTGATGTGCTTCGGATCCCTGCTGATCGCGCTGGCACCGGGCCACGCGCAGATCGGCTGGATGGCGCCGGTGCTGCTGCTGATCGCGCGGCTGATCCAGGGGCTGAGCGTCGGCGGCGAATACGGCACCAGCGCGACGTACCTGTCCGAGATGGCGACGCGCGCGCATCGCGGGTTCTGGTCGAGCTTCCAGTACGTGACGCTGATCCTGGGACAGCTCAGCGCGCTGGCGGTGCTGCTGGCGCTGCAACAGGTGCTCACGACCGCGCAGCTCGAGGCCTGGGGCTGGCGCATCCCGTTCGTCATCGGCGCGGCGCTGGCGGTGGTGGCGCTGTGGCTGCGGCGCAATCTCGCCGAGACCGGTTCGTTCGAGGCCGCGGCGCGGCCGCGCAATCCCGTGTCCGAACTCCTGAAGCATCCGCGCGAACTCGCCACGGTCGTGGGACTCACGATGGGCGGCACGCTCGCCTTCTACACGTACACGACGTACATGCAGAAGTTCCTGGTGAACACCGCCGGCTTCGGCAAGGGCGCGGCGACGTCGATCTCCGCCGCGGCGCTGGGCGTGTTCCTGTGCCTGCAGCCGCTGATGGGCGCGCTGTCGGATCGCATCGGGCGCCGCCCGCTGCTGCTGGCCTTCGGCATCGGCGGAATGCTGATGACCGTGCCGCTGATGCACGCGCTTGCCACGACGCAGACCTGGCTCGGTGCGTTTGCGCTGATCACGTTCGCGCTGGTGATCGTCAGCGGCTACACGTCGATCAACGCCGTCGTGAAAGCCGAGCTGTTTCCGGTCCAGGTCCGCGCGCTGGGCGTGGGGCTGCCCTACGCGCTGACGGTGTCGATCTTCGGCGGCACCGCCGAATACGTCGCGCTGTGGTTCAAGGGGCGCGGGATGGAGAGCGGCTTCTACTGGTACGTTGTCGCCTGCATCGGCGTGTCGCTGGTGACGTACTGGCGGATGGGGGATACGCGCGCGACTTCGCGGATTGATGCTGATGAACGCTCTGTAGTCCCTTCTCCCCGCGTGCAGGGAGAGGGTTAGGGCGAGGCGCCGCCCGCGAACCGACGCCCCTCATCCCAGCCCCTCTCCCCGCTTTGCGGGGAGAGAAGGGGCCTACCGTTTTCTCTTCGAGACCGTTCTTGCCGTTACCTTCTTTAGCGCCGCCACCTCCGCCTGCAGCGCCGCGATCTGCACGTCCTTGGGATTGAGCATGAACTGGCTCTGCAGCGCCTTGCCGTCCATCTTCACGCGCTGGCCCAGCATCACGCCGTACACCTGGCTCACGTCGTCGCCCCAGCAGCCCATGTACGGCAGCTTGACGGGCGGCTCGGGCGTGTTCCAGGTCTTCACGAACTTGTCGTAGGGCACGCCGCGCTTCATGCGCGCCTTGCGCTCGGCGGCGCGCAGCTTCGCGGTACCGGCCTCGTCGACGAGCCGCGACACCGGGTCGTAGGCCACCTTGTAGATGTCGCGCGCGGTGTCGTCGGAGATCAGTTTCTCCTCCAGATCCTTCATCACCAGCGCCGGATCCCGCTGGAGGACATCGCCGTAACCGCCGCCGGCGCCCTGGCACATCATGTAGACCTCGCCGGGCGCGGCCAGCTCGAAGGTCATCGCCATCGGGTGCGTCGAGTACGTTGCGCCCTCGATGGGCTGCTCGTTCATCAGCTTGATGATGTCGAACGGGACCTTCTCGGGATTCTTCTCCAGCTGTTCGAACACGTTGGTGTTCTTGATCTTGCACAGCGGGTACGTCGGTGAGGCGTAGCCGCCGAACAGGGGCTGCGAGGACGGGAACAGCGAGCCGGAGCAGCCGGTCATGTAGCCCCACATCGCCGAGCCGCGGAACGTGTGGATCTGCTCGTATCCCATGCCGCTGCGCTGCTTGCCGAAGCCGACGCGATCCTTGGTGAGCGTGAAGGCGCCCAGGCGCACCAGCGGAAGATCCTCCTCCATCAGCTCGATCTCGCCGATGTCGCAATGCGCGGCGAACGGCGGCGACACCGAATGCTCCCCATCCCGATGGCTGCGACCGCCCTGCCCCATTCCGTTGATGTCGGCGCAGAAGTTGCCGGTGAACTCGCCGTGCTGCGTGATGCCGCCGTAGATCAAGGTGGCCGGCTGGTCGTACTGCGGCGCGACCATCGCGGTGTATCGATGCGGCAGGCCGTAGTTGAACTTGGCCATCGGGATCGACGCGATGGTCATCGTCTTGAACAGCGGGATCAGCGACATCGCCTGCGGCGTGTCGAACGAGCCGTTGATGATCGATTTCTCGTCGAAGACGAAATCGAACGGCGTGAACACCGCCATCGTGAACGGCAGATCCGGCCACACGTTCTGCATCCAGCCGCTGTAGAGCATCGTCTTGAACGAGCCCTGGCAGGCATTGATCGAGCGGTTCAGCAGCTCGGGCGACGAGCCGCGCATGTCCACGGTGATCTTCTCGCCCTTGACGGTGATCGCCATGTTGAGCTTGAGCAGCGCGCTTTCACGCAGCGTGGAATCGGCGAAGGACATCGTTCGCATCGTGCCGTCGGGCAGCTCACGGATGCGGCGCTTCACTTCTTCCACGACGTCTTCGATGCTCTTGCGCAGCGTCGTGATCAGCGCTTCCTCACCATATTCCTCGAGCACCTTGATCACGCGCTCGCGCAGGCGCAGGCAGGAATGCAGGCGCACCTTCATGTCCTCGAGCTGCAGCTTCGGATCGCGTACCGAGTTCTGCAGGAAGGTGACGAGGTCGCGCTTGAGCTCGAACTTCTCGACGACCTTGAACGGCGACATCTTCAGGCCTTCGTCGAACTTGCTCTCGGCCGCCGCGGGCATGCCGCCCGGTTCGGTCGCGCCGTTCTCGCCTTCGTGGATCGTGGCCGAGATCCAGCAGACGAGCTTCTCCTTCCAGAAGATGGGCATCATCATCGACTGGTCGGTGTTGTGGATGCCGCCGTAACGCGCGTCGTTGTGGATGAAGCCGTCGCCCTCGCGCACGCCGACGGTGGGTTCGTCGGTCCAGTACTTGTTGACGAACTTGATCGGGTAGAACACCGCCGCAGCGAACCCGCCCACGCCGTACGGCGCGATCATCGAAAGATCGCCGGATGCGGTGAAGATGCCGGTGGTCATGTCGCCCCACTTGGCACCCGGCGCCGCGCCCATCTGCTCGATCATCGTGTTGGATTCATCGAGCGCGGCCGTCAGCAGTCCGCGGATCTCGTTGACCTGGTGCGCGTCCACCGGGCCGGACAGCAGGCGCTCCTCGATCTCGCTGCGCGCCTCGATCCGGTGGTTCTCCATGATCGCCGGGTCGGGCGAATAGAACAGCTTGTTCTGCCGCACGAAGCGGTCGAGCATCGCTTGCTGTTCAGGGGTGACGGGAGCGTTCATGTCAGGTCTCCTCTTCCATTCGAAAGCTTCAGAAGCTTTAAACGCAAAGACGCAAAGGACGCAAAGGAAAAGAACTCAAAGAGTTTTCTTTGCGTCCTTTGCGCCTTTGCGTTGAATTTTTTGCTCAATCCACGCGGGTGAACCACACGGCATTCTGGTCAGCGGCGGTGTAGCGCCAGCCCGGTTCGATCAGGTACGTCGTCGCGCGCGTGACCACGATCGCCGGGCCGTCGATCTGCGTGCCGGGCTTGAGCGCGGCGTCGTCGTAGATCGCGGTTTTCCGGGGGCCGTCCACGCCGACGAAATGGCAGTCGCGCGTGCTCACCGGTGGCGGTGCGGCGAAGGTCTCCTTCGGCGGCTTGATGTTGCGGAACTCGATTCCCGGGTGCTGGACGAAGCTGCAGACGCGGATCGTGTTGATGCGCACGCCGGCTTCGGGCGTCTGGCTGCCTTCGCCGAACCGCTCGCCGTAGCGCCCGTGGAACTGCTCGATCAGCTTGAGCACGTGCTCGGGCGCGGTCACGCGGTTGAGGTCGGTGACCACCGCCGTCTCGACGCGCTGGTTGCCGTAGCGCATGTCCAGCTCGAGCCGGTACTGGATCTGCCTGGGCTCGAAGCCCTGGCGCAGCAGGTCCTCGCGGCCGCGGCGCTCGAGTTCCTCGACGATGCCGTTGAAGCGCGCGTAGTCGTTGAAGAACGACTGCTGGTTTGCGTCGAACAACGTCGTCCAGGCGCTCATCTCGTGGATGTGCAGCTGGCTCATGTTGCCCGCGCCCACCGCCGAGAACACCGACGCGAATGGCGGCGCGAGGATGCGCTTGACCCCGAGCGCGCGCGCGATGCCGCAGGCGTGCAGCGGACCGTTGCCGCCGTAGGCCAAGGTGGTGAAGTTCTCCGGCTCGTAGCCGCGCGTGCGCAGCTCGCGCGCGATGCCGTTGGCCATGTTGCCGTCCACGGTGCGCTTGATCAGCTTGGCGCACTCGACCGCCGACACGTCCAGTTCCTCGACCAGGTGCTCTTCGATGGCCTGCTTGGAGCGGCGCGGGTTGAGCTTGATGCGACCGCCCGCGTAGTTGGCGGGGTCCAGGTACCCGAGCACGAGATCGGCGTCGGTCACCGTGGGTTTCATGCCGCCACGGTCGTAGCACGCGGGCCCTGGATCCGAGCCTGCGGACTCGGGACCCACCTGCACCGTCTGGAACATGCGATCGAACCGGCAGATCGAGCCGCCGCCGGCGCCCAGCGTCACCAGGTGCACCATCGGAACGCTGACCATCCAGCGCTCGATGATCGGGTTGAAGTCGTAGTGCTTGACGCCGCCCTCGACGACGATGCCGATGTCGAACGACGTGCCGCCCATGTCGGTGGCGACGATGTTGCCCAGCTCGGTCTGCAGCGCCAGGTGCTCGCTCGCCGCGATGCCCGACACCGGGCCCGAGTGCACGGTCTGCAGCGCATCGGTGGAATTGAGCTGCGCCATGCCGCCGGAGTTGTGGTTGCACAGCATCGGCTTGGTGTAGCCCGCGTTGCGCAGGTTCAATTCCAGCGTGCCCAGGCCGTGATACATCACCTGGTGCAGGAAGCCGTCGATGATCGTCGACATCGCGCGCACGTACTCGCCCTTGCGGCCGGCGACCTGGTGCGACAGCAGCATCGGGATCGCGCCGAGCATGTGGCCGGCGTACTCCTCGAGGAAGATCTCGCGGATTCGCAGCTCGTGCACCGGGTTGACCACCGAGTTGGCGAGCACGACGACGATGACTTCGGCACCGCGATCGACCAGCTCGCGCAGCTGTTCGCGCAGCTGGTCCTCGTTGAGCTTCATCACCACGGCGCCGGCGTAGTCCACGCGCTCGCGCACTTCCAGGATCATCGGGATCGGCACGATCGCGTCGGGACGCTGCGCATTGGGCACGTCCATCTGCTGCTTGTACGGCAGGCCGGTCGAATAGCCCTTGGCGCGGGTCAGCGGTACGGAGGAGCGAAAGCCGTCCGTCGTGAGCAGGCCCAGGCGCGGACCCTTGCGCTCGATCAGCGCGTTGGTACCCAGGGTCGTGGCGTAGCGCACCGAGTCGACCTGCGAGAGCAGATCACGCTCGGTGATCTCCAGTTCCTTGCAGGCGCTCTTGAGCGCGTCGTTGAAGCCCAGCGCCAGGTTCTGGTGCGTGGTGAGCGCCTTGGATTCGATCGTCCGATCGCCCCAGGCGACGAAGCAGTCGGTGAAGGTGCCGCCGATGTCGACCGAGACGCGCTTCACGGCAGAACCTCCAACTCGAGAACCGATTTGCTGATCCGCCGTGAAGCGGCGCGCACATCCCGCACCCACCGGCCTTCGGCCGGCCACCGTGTCGGCGCGCTCACTTGCTGTCTCCCGTGTACATGCGGGCTGCCGGCTGACCGCCGTGGGCGCCGCGCCGCCGCGTGTCCTTGTCGGGAGGCGGTTCCTTGAGTTCGGGACGGTCCTTCCACTGCGCCTTGAGCGCGTCGATGTCCAGCTCGATGTCGCGGATCGGCGGGTGGCCCGGTGGCAGGTACTCGGTCTCGACCATCGAGCCGCACTTGGGGCAGTAGTACTCGAGGATGCGACACCACTCGGGATTGGGGGCGTACGTCAGCTCGTACTTGGTCGGATCCAGCAGCGGCTTGTGGATCTCGCGCGGATCGCGATTGTGGACGAGCAGGCCGCGCTTGTAGTTCTCGCGGGCACCGATCAGCGGGGCGTCGCAGCTGCGGCACTCCCACTTCTCGGTCTCCAGGTCGATGCGCAGGTTCTCGGTGATGAGCACTTTCACGTCGCGTTCTCCTTCCTCGTCGTACGCGGCCGTCGTCGTCATCGCGGCCGTGGTATCGCAGGTCGTCAAGGTAGCTTTCGCCCCGGAGAGCGGCCCCACCCTAAACGGTGGCACCGCGATATCCGGCCGGCCCGCAGCCTGGACGAAGTCCAGGCGAAGGTCCGGACGGAAAATACCGGGACTTCCCGGCTACGGCGTTCGTTTGCGGGCCAGCAGGATCCCGCACGCGATCAGCCCCGCCCCGGCCCAGTGGAACCAGGCCAGGCGCTCGCCGACGAACAGGGCCGCCAGCGCGCTGCCGAACACCGGCATCAGGTGCAGGTACTGCCCGGCGCGATTGGGTCCGGCCAGCTCCACCGCGCGGTTGAAGCACAGGTAGGCCACCACCGACGGAAAGATCGCGACGTAGACGATCGAGGCGAGCGTCGGCCCGTCGACCTGGATCCGCCGCACCGCCAGGTGCTCGGCCAGGTACACCGGCAGCAGCATCAGCGCGCCGAGCGCGAAGGTCGCCGCGAGGAAGCTCAGGGGATGGACCTGCGGGCGGCGCCGCAGCAGCACCGAGTACAGCGCATAGAACACCACCGCCAGCAGCACCCAGCCGTCACCTGGACGCAGAGACAGACTCAGCAACGCCGCCATCGATCCGTGCGAGATGATCGTGGTGACGCCCACCAGCGAGATGGCGAGCGCGATCACCTGGACCGGCTGCACGGCTTCCCGGTAGATCGCGTACGAGGCCAGGAAGATCATCAGCGGCATCACCGACTGCAGCAGCACCGCGTTGGTGGCCGTCGTCGTATTGAGCCCCAGGTAGACCAGCGAATTGAAGCTGGCGACGCCCAGAAAGGACAGCAGCACCAGCCGCAGCGGCTCGGTCCACAGCGCAGTCCAGTCGCGGCGCAGGTGCGGCGCCGCGAAGCCAACCACGAGCAGCAGCGCCCCGGTCCAGCGCCAGAACGCCAGGCCGATCGGCGGCACGTGTTCGTGCATCGCGCGGCCGAGCACGAAATTGCCCGACCAGCACAGCGTCGAGACGATCAGCAGCAGGGCGGGCGTGGACCAGACGGCGCGCAACATGGGCCGACTATACGGGCGGCGCGTTGGCCCCACGAAAAGCAAGAGCGTTGGACGCCGAACGGCTCGCTTACACTCGCGGACCACACCCCGCATCAACCTCGCCGCGTGCCGCCACCCGTCATCTCGATCCGCAACCTGACGAAGTCCTACGCCACCGGTCACACCGCGCTCAAGAACGTCAGCCTCGACATCCACCAGGGCGAGATCTTCGCGCTGCTCGGCCCCAACGGCGCCGGCAAGACGACGCTGATCGGTGCGGTCTGCGGCCTGGTGCGTCCGACCTCGGGAACGGTGCAGGTCGAAGGACACGACATCCTCACCGACTTTCGCGCCGCGCGGGCGCGCATCGGCCTGGTGCCGCAGGAACTGGCCACCGACTCGTTCGAGACGCCCTGGTCCACCGCGCGCCTGAGCCGCGGACTGTTCGGCAAGCCCGACAGCGCCGCGCACCTGGAAAAGGTGCTGCGCGATCTGAGCCTGTGGGACAAGAAGGATTCGATGATCCGCACGCTGTCGGGCGGCATGAAGCGGCGCGTGATGATCGCAAAGGCCCTGTCGCACGAACCGTCGATCCTGTTTCTCGACGAGCCCACCGCCGGCGTCGACGTCGAACTGCGTCGCGACATGTGGCAGCTGGTGCGCGAACTGCGCGCCGCCGGCACCACCATCATCCTGACCACGCACTACATCGAGGAAGCCGAGGAGATGGCCGACCGCATCGGCGTCATCCGGCAGGGCGAGCTGATCGTGGTCGAGGACAAGACCGCGCTGATGCGCAAGCTCGGCCAGAAGCAGCTGGTGCTGCGATTGAAGGCTCCGCTCGAGCGCGTGCCCGCGGAGCTTTCGTCCGAGTTCGCGCTGACGCTCTCGGGCGACGGCACGCAGCTGACCTACACCTTCGATGCGCAGGCCGACGAGACCGGCATCGCGGCGCTGCTGCGCCGGATGGGCGAGCTGCACATCGACTTCAAGGAGCTGCAGTCGGATCAGAGCTCGCTCGAGGACATCTTCGTGCGGCTGGTGAACGGCCACCGCCACGAGCAGGCCGCGGCATGAACCTGCACGCGATCCGCGCCATCTACCGTTTCGAGATGGCCCGCACCTTCCGCACGCTGCTGCAGAGCCTGGTGTCGCCGGTGCTGACGACCTCGCTGTACTTCGTCGTGTTCGGCGGCGCGATCGGCTCGCGCGTGGGCGACATCGACGGCGTGAGCTACGCCGCGTTCATCATCCCGGGCCTGGTGATGCTCTCGCTGCTGACGGAGAGCATCTCCAACGCCTCGTTCGCGATCTACCTGCCCAAGTGGACCGGCACGATCTACGAGCTGCTGTCGGCCCCGGTGTCGTACGTCGAGGTGCTGATCGGCTACGTCGGCGCCGCGGCGACCAAGTCGGTGATGCTGGCGACGCTGATCCTGGTCACGGCGCGGCTGTTCGTCGACTACTCGATCGAGCACCCGGTGTGGATGCTGTTCTTCCTGATCCTGACGGCGGTCACGTTCAGCCTGTTCGGTTTCATCATCGGCATCTGGGCCGAGAACTTCGAAAAGCTGCAGGTGATCCCGATGATGATCGTCACGCCGCTGACGTTTCTCGGCGGCAGCTTCTATTCGATCTCGATGCTGCCGCCGACGTTCCAGACGCTGACGCTGTTCAACCCGGTGGTGTACCTGGTCAGCGGCTTCCGCTGGAGCTTCTACGGCGTCTCCGACGTCAACCCCGCGATCTGCATCGGCGTGATCTGTGCGTTCCTGGCGCTGTGCATCGCGGTGGTGGCGTGGATCTTCCGGACGGGGTATCGGATCAAGCCCTGAAGCCCTTCCCGGACTTCTCCCGGGCGACGTCGATCACACCTCCGACACCCGTAGCCCGGACGCAGTCCGGGGCCTCAATCGATCAGCCCGAACCGCCGTGCCAGCGTGATCGCCTGCACGCGGTTCTTGATGTGCAGCTTCTCGAAGATGTTGCGCAGGTGCCATTTCACCGTGTTGGTCGACACCGACAGCCGCTCGGCCAGATCGCGGTTCGACAGACCGGCCGAGACGAAGCGCAACAGGTTGCGCTCGCGATCGGTGAGGCTCGCCATCAGCTGCTCGAGCGCCTCATCGCGGCTCTCGGTGGCGGCCGCCGGCGCATCCTGGGCCTCGCCGGCGGCGACGAGCAGCGTCTCCAGATAGGCCTGCACGGCGTCGGGCCGCACGCCGCTGGGCGCGCGCGCCTGTTTCATCAGCGCGACGGCCGGTGCGCCTTCGTCCAGGAAGCTGCGCACGAATCCCCCACCGGCGCCGATCTCGAGCGCCTCGAGCATCACGCGTCCCGCGAGCTTGACCTTGCCGCCTGCGCGCAGCGCGATCGCATCGAGCAGCCGCAGCTGCAGTTCGCGCCGACGGCGCCTGGCGACGGCGGCGCGGCGGATCTCGCCGCCGAGCAGCGAGCGCGCCTCTGCGTGACGATCGCTGCGGATCAGCCAGCGCGCATGGGTGACCGTGCAGGCCTCGTTCTCGCCGGCGTGGAACATCAGCAGGTTCTCGCGCGGCTCGTCGCGGAACGCGGCCGGCAGTTCGCGCAGCCACCGTTCGGCCTGGCCCAGATCGCCTTCGAGCGTGGCCAGCCGCGCCAGCTCGGCGTGCGCGTAGATCACCAGGCGATCGAGCGAGTGCCGATATCCGAGATAGAGCAGGCGCTCGAGCGTCTCCTCGGCTTCGCCGCGACGGCCCTGCAGGTGCGCGATGCGCGCGCGCGTGATGTCCATCGTGGCCACCGCGTCGGCGATGGTCTGCTGTTCCACGAGCTGGCCGTAGTCGCCGATGACGCGCTCGGCCTCGGCGACGCGGTTCTGCTCGTACAGGCCGCTGGCGAGATACGCCGCGACCACCGCGCCCGCCGACACACCGCCGGCCGAACTCTGCTCCGAGCGACGCAGCGCATCGGCGAGTCCCTGCACCGCGTCGCCGACGCGGCCCTGCGCCGACAGCGTCATGCTGGCGATGGCATCGCGATACGTCTGGCCGAACGCGTGGTGATCGCGATCGTGCAGCGGTCGGGCGCGCACCATCAACGCCCGCGCCTCCTCGAACGCCCCGCGACCCACCTCGTGGATCGCCCGCGCGTTGAGCGCAACGCCGTAGTGCCAGCCGCTCTGATCGGTCAGCAGCCTGGCGGTCTCGGCGCCCTGCACGCCTAGTTCCTCCATGCGGTCCTGCGCCGCGAGCACGAACAGCCGCGAAACGCCGTGCAGCGCCCGCGCGGCTCGGTTGGCGCGCGTCTGGTCGAGCACCGCCGCGTAGCCGTGGAGCAGGCGTTCGGCCTTGTCGAAAGCGCGACGAAAGCCGTAGGCGATGATCGCCGCGTGCACGAGATTGGGATGGCCCATCAGGGCCTCGGTCGGCATGCGGTCGGCGTAGGTCTCGATCAGCCCGAGCCGCTCCTGCGCGACCAGCGCATCGACGATGCCGGCGAGGATCTCGGCGGCGCGCTCGGTCTCGCCCGCCTGCAGCCAGTGCTGGATCGCTTCTTCGCGCCAGCCGTTGTCGGCGAACCACTGCGCGATGCGTCGATGGCGGCGGCGCAGCTCCTCGGCCGGGAACAGGCTCGCCGCACGCGTCAGCAGGAACTGGCGGAACAGGTTGTGGAAGCGCAGCCAGGTGCCTTCCAGGTCCGCCTGCGCCAGGAACAAGCCGGAGCGCTCGATCTCCGCCAGGCGCTCGGCGCCGCGCGGTTCGCCGGTGATGTGCTCCACCAGCGCCGGCGACAGCTTCTCGGGAATCGCCAGCTCCAGCAGCAGCGTGCCGAGCGCCGGCGCCAGGTTGTCGAACATCTCGGCCGACAGGAAATCCATCAGCTCGCGCGTCACGCCCTTGCCGGCGTAGGCCTCGGCGCGAAAGCGCGCGCCGCGGCGCAGGCACAGGCGGAAGGCCTGCAGCGCCGCCGGCCAGCCGTCGGTGCGCTCGTGGATCTCGGCGATCTCCTCGGGCCGCAGGGCGGCGAATTCGCGGAAGAACTCGATCGTCTCGGACGGCCGGAAGCACAGCTCCTCGTTGGCGATCACCACGGTGCCTTCGCGGATCTGCAAGCGCGCCAGCCGCGCGGTCGGCAGCACGCGCGTGCCGACGCACAGCTGCACGCTCATCGGCAGGCTGCGCACCACCTGCGCAAACACCGCTTCGAACGGCGCCGAGGCGGCGGTCTCGAAGTTGTCGACCACCAGCACCACCGGTTCCTCGATCTGCGACAGGCCGCGCAGCAGGTCCTGCAGCGTCGCGGGACGCTCGATCGACGGCGCGCCGCTGCTGCGACGTCGCGGCGCGGCCAGCGCCGCCACCGCGTCGCACAGCAGCCGCAGGAAGTGCGCCGCGTCGCCCGACTGCGCGTCCATGCGCACCCACGCGATGCGCTCACCGCGGGCGGCGCGACGTTCGCAGTGCTGGCGCAGCAACGAGGTCTTGCCGTAGCCCGCGGGGCCCTGCACCACGATCAGGCGCGGGCGCGGCTCGGCGGAGAGCCGGTCGAGCAACCGATGCCGAACGATCGAGCGCCAGTTGGCGCCGGCCTCGGGGGCCGGTGCAGGATCTTTCGAAGGTGATTTACGCGAAGCAGACATGCTTCTGCTCCCTTTCCCCGCTTGCGGGGAGAGGGCTGGAGTGAGGGGCGGCGGCGCGACCGAGGCCCCTCACCTAACCCTCTCCCCGCAAGCGGGGAGAGGGGATTGGGTCGGAGAACATCACGCGGTCTCGGGCCCGATCTGCACCATCACCTTGCCCGTGTTGGCGCCCGTGTACAGCATCTTCAGCGCTTCGACCGATTTCTCGATGCCGGGCACCACGTGCAGGCGCGCGCTCAGCTTGCCCTCGAGCATCCAGCCGGCGAGCTTCTGCTGAAGTTCCGGATAGCGGTCGGCGTAATCGAGGATCACGAAACCCTCGACGCGCAGGCGCCGCATGATCAGATTCCGGAACATGTACGGTCCCGGCGTCTTGTCGCCGGCGGTGGTGTTGTAGGTGGAGATCAGGCCGCAGATCACCACGCTGCCGAAGTTCTTCATCACGGTCAGACCGGCGTCGAGCAGCTCACCGCCGACGTTCTCGAAGTGCACGTCCACGCCGTCGGGCGCCAGCTCGCGCAGTCGCTGCACCACGTTCTCCTTCTTGTAGTCGATGGCGTGGTCGTAGCCGAACTCCTCGGTCAGCCAGCGGCATTTCTGCGGGCCGCCGGCGATGCCGATCGTCCTGCAGCCGTGGATGCGCGCGATCTGGCCGACCAGCATGCCCACGGCGCCCGAGGCGGCGGTGACCACCACGGTGTCGCCCGGCTTGGGCCGGCCGACGTCCATCAGGCCCACCAGCGCGGTGGGACCTGCGATGGCGAGCACGCCGAAGGCCTCGTCGAGCTTCAGTCCCGGGATGCGCGGCACGATCGAAAATCCCGCGCCATCGCTGACCGCATACTCGGCCCACGGCGCCAGACCCGCCGCGAGCACGCCGACGGGAAACGCGCCGTTGTTCGACTTCACCACCTCGCCGAGCATGAAGCCCTTCATCGGCTCGCCGGGCTTGATCGGATCCATGTAGAGATCCCAATCGCCGAGCCACAGGCGGTTGGTCGCATCCATCGACAGGTAGATCGAGCGCAGCAGGAACTGGCCGGGTCCGACCTCGGGGACAGCCTGCTCGCGCAGC
>NZ_JAJFBP010000026.1 GCF_020697055.1 Panacagrimonas sp.
CTGGCTGCCCACGGGGCGCAGGTCCACCTTTGGGGCCGACGCCTCGAGGTCCTGCAGGCGGCGGCCGACGAGATCAACCAGCGCTGCGGCGCCACCCGGGCGCACTTCCAGGTGGTCGACATCCGCAAGGCGGACGTCGTCGACGCTGCTATTGGACAGATCTGGGACGAACACGGTCCGCTGACCGGCCTGATCAACAACGCCGCGGCGAACTTCATCTCGCCGACCAAGGATCTGAGCCCCCGAGGGTTCGAGGCGGTGACGTCGACGGTCATGAATGGTGCGTTTTTCACGACCCACGCCTGCGGCAAGCGCTGGATCGCCCAGGGCCTGAAAGGCTCGGTCGTATCGACCCTTGTGACGTGGATCTGGACGGGTTCGGCGTTCGTGGTGCCCTCGGCGATGGCCAAGGCGGCGGTCAACGCGATGACCATGTCGCTGGCCGTGGAATGGGCCAAGTACGGCATCCGGATCAACGCGGTCGCTCCCGGCCCGTTTCCGACCGAGTACGCCTGGCAGATGCTCTCGCCGACCGATGATGCGAAGATCGGAGCCACGCAGGCCGATGAAGTCCCCATGGGACGCTACGGCGAGATCCAGGAACTGGCCAACCTGATGATCCTGCTCCTGGGTGACGGCTGCGACTACATTACCGGCGAAACCATCTGCATCGACGGCGGTCATCACCTGGCTGCACCGTCGACGTTTGCGGGACTCAACAAGCTCAGCGATGAAAGTTGGCGCAAGATCCGCGAGGCCAGTCAGGCCGCTACAGCCGCGTCCAAGGCACAAAGAACGACCTGAGAGGAGCCTCTCGAACCTCGCGCGTGCGCTGCTCGTCGCAGCGCTGACCGCGGCGCTGCTGCCGGGAGCGGCATTCGCGCAGGACACCTCCACCACCAAGCGTCCGCGCAAGACCGGTGGCACGGCGACCACCGTGAAATTGCAGAAGGCAACGCTGGACTGCCCCGAAGCACCGCCGTTCACGGCCGGAACGACGGGGACTTTCCATTTCCGCGATTGCGCCGACACCCCCGAACTCGTGCGCCTGCTCGGCGGCACGTTCGTCATGGGCGAGTCCGGCACCACCGGCACGCTGTACGAGCGGCCGCTGCGTGAAGTCACCGTCAGCGAATTCTCCATCGGTCGCTACGAGGTCACGTTCGAAGAGTGGGACGCCTGCTACCGGGCGGGCGGATGCCTGAAGAACACCGAGGACGAGGGCTGGGGTCGCGGGCGTCGGCCCGTCATCAACGTCAGCTGGGTCGATGCCCAGCAATACGTCCACTGGCTGAGCGAAAAGACCGGCCACAAGTACCGGCTGCCCACCGAAGCGGAATGGGAGTACGCGGCCCGCGCCGGCAGTAGCGGTCGCTACTACTGGGGCGAGGGCGCCGAATGGGCCTGCGAGTCGGCCAACGTCTTCGACCTCACCGGCTCGCTCCAGCACCAGAACTGGCATTGGCGCGCGACCTGCGACGATCGCTTCGCCGAGACGGCCCCGGTCGGCAGCTTCAGGCCCAACAAGTGGGGCCTGTACGACATGAGTGGCAACGTGTGGGAGTGGGTGCAGGATTGCTGGCACTCCGACTACACCAACGGACCCGTCAACGGGGAAGCGTGGATCTCGGGCGGCGAGTGCGGCAAGCGCGTCAATCGCGGCGGCGGCTGGGGCAACCACCCGCGCAGCATGCGCTCGGCGTCACGTGACGCGGATTCGGCAGAAGGATTCAGCAACGCCATGGGCTTCCGGGTGGTGCGCGAACGGTAGCGGCGGGACTCACGCCCGGCGCGCCGGGACCAAGGGGACGGCATGAACAGCGCGACGGTCGAAGACAAGAAGATCTTCTGCGGCATCTGCGAAGCGTCCTGCGGCCTGGTCGCAACCGTACGCGGCGACGAGATCCTCAAGCTGCGCGGCGATCCGGACCATCCCCAGTCCGAAGGATTCATCTGCCCCAAGGGCGCCTCGTTCGGCTCGATCGTCGACGATCCGGATCGCGTGCTGCGTCCGCTGCAACGCCAGCCCGACGGCACGTTCCGCGAAGTCGAATGGAGCACCGCGCTCGACGACATCGGCGCGCGGCTGCGCAGGCTCATCGGCACGCACGGCAGCGGCTCCGTCGGCGTCTACCTGGGGAACCCCAACGCCTGGAACTACGGTGCGTTCCTGTTCCTGACGGGCCTGGCCGCCGCGCTCAAGACGCGGCACTACTACACGGCCTCGTCCGGCGACATCAACAACTACTGGACCGTCGGCGAGCTGTTGTACGGCCACAACCTGTCGAATCCGTTTCCGGACATCCAGCACACCGACTTCATGATCGTGCTCGGATCCAACCTCGTGGTGACCCACGGCAGCATGATGACCGTGGGCCGGGTGAAGGAAAAACTCGACGCGATCGTGCAGCGCGGCGGCCGCGTGGTGGTGATCGACCCGCGTCATACCGAGACCGCTCGCCAGTACGAGTGGCAGCCGCTCAAACCCGACGGCGATCCGTGGCTGCTGGCTGCGATGCTCAAGACGTTGTTCGATGAAAAGCGCGTCGACGAAGCGGCGCTGCGCGAGCAGACCACCGGAGGGGAAAAGCTGCCCGCGCTGCTGTCTGGCATCACGCAGGAAAGGGTCGAAGCCGAAACCGGAATGCGCTTCGAGGACGTGCAGCGCCTCGCACGCGATTTCGCCAGCGCGAAGCGCGCCGTGATCTACGGGCGCTGCGGCGCGTCGCTTGGCCCGTTCTCGACGCTGACCAAGTACCTGATCGACGCCTTCAACATCGCGACCGGCAACTTCGACCGGCGCGGCGGGTTCGTCTTCGGACGGCCGATGGTGGACATCGAGATCTTCACGCGCCTGTTCGGGCTCAACGGCTACGACCGCTGGCGCACGCGCGTCGACAACATGCCCGAGGTGTTCGGCACCGCACCGCTGGCGTCGATGGCGCGCGAGATCACCACGCCCGGCAAGGGACAGATGCGCGCGCTGATCGTGGGATCCGGAAACATCGCGACCACCGCCTGCGCGTCGGGCGAGATCGGCAAGGCGCTCGGTCAGCTCGAGCTGCTCGTGTCGCTCGATCCCTACGTGACCGAAACCAACGCACACGCCCACTACATCCTGCCGCCGACGCTGTGGATCGAACGCGACGGCATTCCGATCTTCACGCAGATGCACAACGCCGTGCCGTACGCGCAGTGGGTTCCCCCCGCCGTGCCGCCGCGCGGCGACACGCGCGACGACTGGTGGATCCTCGACCAGATCGCAAAACGCATCCGCCTGGTGCCGGCGCCTTCCCGGGCGGCGCAATGGCTCGGCCGCATCGGAATCCGGCTGTCGCCGGCGACGATCATCGACCTGTTCCTGCGTCTGTCACGCGAAGGGGACTGGTTCGGCTTGCGGCCTCGGGGCCTGAGCCGCAAAAAGCTGTGCGCCAATCCAGGCGGCGTGAAGATGGACGACGCCCCTCCGGTGGGCGTGCTGCGCAAACGTGTCCATCACCGCGACCGCAAGGTGCACCTGCACCACGCGCTGTTCGAGACCGAGATGCGGCGCATGATCGCGCGAACGTCTCCGACCAACGCGGACTACCCGCTGCGCCTGGTCAGCATGCGCGAGCTGCAATCGCAGAACAGCTGGCTGCACAACTCGCCGCGCCTGATGACGGCCAACCGCACGCATCGCCTGCGCATGCATCCGGCGGACGCCGAGCGCCTTCAGATCCGCAACGAGGATCTGGTCACCATCACCTCGCGCTGGGGCCGCATCAGCAGTCCCGTGCAGATCACCGACGAGATGACCGAGGGCGTCGTCGCGCTGCCGCAATCCTGGGGGCACCGGGGAGGCTGGAAGCACGCGGTCGCCGCAGGCGGCAGCAACTACAACCGTCTGACCTCGAGCGCGCCCGGCGAGATCGATCAGCCCTCGGGCAACGCGGTGCTCAATGGCATCGCGGTCCGCGTCGAGCGGATCGCGCAGACCGACGTCGTCGCGGCCTGACCGCTCAGCCCGCGGCCGGCGTGAGCCAGTAGAGCGCGATCAGCGCGCCGGTCACCGCGATCACCCACGCCTCGAAGACCAGCCTCAGCGGCAGCGGCGCGTGGCGCAGCTCCATGAAGTGGAGCAATACCAGCCGCACCTTGATCGCGGCGATCAGCACGATGGCGATCGTCGCAATGCGCAACGGGAAGGCGTCCTTGGTCAGCATCCATGTGGTGACGAACGTGGCCGCCATCAGCAGCAGCCAGACCTTGCTCGCCGTCTGTCGAAAAAGTTCGTTCATCGCATCAGGTAGAGGAGCGGGAACAGCACGATCCACAGCAGATCGACCATGTGCCAGTAGATGCCGCCGCACTCGATCACGGTCATCCGCCCCGGACCGAACGCTTCGCGCCGCGCCATGCGCCAGAAGATCAGAAGCATCACGCAGCCGCCCATCACGTGGAGCATGTGAAAGCCCGTGAGCACGAAGTAGTACATGTAGAAGTCGTTCGTGGCCGGCGTCAGACCCGCCGCGAACTTCGCGCCGTACTCGAACGCCTTGGAGATGCCGAACGCGACGCCGCACAGGCCGGAGGCGATCAGCCATCGCGAGATCCGCTCGAGGCGATTGCTTCGCGCCGCCTCCACCGCCATCACGAACGACCACGAGCTGGTGAGCAGGATCAGCGTGTTGAGGCCGCCGAAATCCGGATCGAGCGTGAGGCGTCCCGCCTCGTACAGCCCCGGCGCCTCGCGGCGTCCGGTCATGAACAGCATGAACAGGATGAAGAAGAACAGCATGTCCATGCCCACGAACACCCATAGGCCTTCTGCGCCCGGAACACGGCGCGCGGACCTGGCGAGAGCGTGGGTCAACCGTCCGCTCCGCAGCCCCGCGAGGGACTCACGATGCAGGGGGGCAGTCGGCAGCGGTGCCGGTGAAGAACCAGATGCCAAGAATCAGGGACGCGGCCACGACGGGCCACAGTTCGAATACGAGCCGCCATCGCAAAGGTGCGTGCTTCAGTTCCATGTAGTGCAGGACGATCATGCGCACCTTGACCACCGCGATCAACAGGATCAGGGACACCGCGGACGGCGCACCCAGTCCTTGATCCTCGATCAGCAGCCAGGTCGCGATGCTCGCGCAGACCAGCATGAACCACGTGATGATCGCCGCCCGGTTCATGGACACGCTGGCCATTGATGTCCCAGGACGTAGAGCAGCGGAAAGATCAGCACCCACAGCAGATCCACCATGTGCCAGTACAGTCCGACGGCCTCGATCTTGCCGCGGAAGTCCGGTGCACCCGCGTGCCGCAGGCTGTAGAACCAGATGAAAGCCAGCGCGCCCATGCCACCGAGAAAATGCAGGAAGTGCGCGCCGGTCAACGCGAAGTAGTACATGTAGAACGCGTTGGTGTGCATGCCGATGTCGTGCGCGAACTTGTCGCCCCACTCGACGAACTTGCTCACGCCGAATCCCGCGCCGATGACGAACGCCACCAGGATCCAGTTGCGGATCGCCGTCATCCGCCCCTCGCGCGCGGCGCTCACCGCGAACACCACGCAGAGACCGCTGGTCACCAGGATCAGCAGATTGGCCAGGCCCAGGTGGAAATCCAGGGCGTTGGCCGAGCGGTTGAACACTGCCAGTTCATGCGAGCGGTCCACCATGAAGCCGGTGAACAGCATCGCGAACACGATCAGGTCCGCGATGATGAAGGTCAGGATGCCGGAGACCGGATTCCCTTGTTCACGCGACGCGCCGATCGACGGCGCGTCGGATCCGGTCGCCACCGACGTCATCTCCGTCACGGCGGGATCAGGCGCGGTCGAGCAGTTCCGCGCGCTCCTTCTCGAGCCGCGGGATCGCCTTCATCGTGAAATAGGTGATCACGAGGATGTAGGCGAACCAGACGACGAACTCGACCCAGAAGTTGAGCCATCCCTGGCGTGCGAACAGCCCCGTCTTGAAGAACGGCATCAGCAGCTCGAACAGGAAGCTCAGGCCGGCCCAGATCGAGTACCAGCAGGCCCAGCGCGGAAACAGCGGCTTTTCGCGCTTGTCGGTCAGGCCGGCCATGCCGATCGCGACCATCGGGATCGTGGTGATGAAATAGAACATGTCGATCAGCAGCCAGCCCTGGTCGTAGAGCATCTGCAGCGTCTTGGGTTCGAGCTCTTCCGGGCGGTACGCACCCGTCAGCCAGAACACCGACGACGTCACCAGCGGCACCACGGTGAGCGCGCCGCCCCACATCTGCAGTGTCGAGACGATGTCGTTCTCGTTGCGGTTGATCAGCTGCATGACCTTGTAGATCGCCAGCGTCCACGGCAGATACAGGCAACCGAACAGCATCGCGCCGCCCAT
The DNA here is from genome assembly GCF_020697055.1 of Panacagrimonas sp. GTDB lineage: Bacteria > Pseudomonadota > Gammaproteobacteria > Nevskiales > Nevskiaceae > Panacagrimonas. The sequence goes on from NZ_JAJFBP010000026.1 coordinate 6,354, forward strand.
GCCCGCGCGGATTTCGTTGTAGTGCGTGCGGAAGTGCGCCGCCATCTGATCGGCCGTCCAGTCGGCCGGAATCGGCGGGATGTTGTAGCCGAGCATTCCCCAGCACAGCAGGAACGCGGCGAGGAACACCGGCCCCATCGCGGCGCACGCGCGCCAATACCGGAAGTAGGCTTCGTTGGTCAGGACCGGGTTGTAGTACCGGAAATACGCCTCGGTGTTGAACATCCGTGGATCGTTCATCGAAATTGCTCCTTCGGACCCGCGGGCCGCAACCCGTCTGGTACCGTACTAATCGAGTCGCCAGTATCGCCGCACGGTTGGACCGATCTATCGGATTCGGTCCAACCCCATGTCAGAATCGGATACAGGCGCTCAACAATCGGGAACAGGGTGGCCACACCCGCGAAGAGACTCGCCGTCGATGCGTTCCGCCGCGCGTTCGGGGTTGCTCCGGAGATCGCGTGCGAACTGCGGCTGGGCGACGGCCTGGGCATCTACGGGTGGCGCACGCCCGACATCAAGAACTTCGAGCTGTCCGCCAACGACGAGCTCGTCCTGGCGCTGCATCTGGGCGGTTCGCGGCGCGTCCGGGCGATCACCGACCACGGCCTGAGCCGTGCGCAATCGATTCCCGGCATGGTCACGATCCTGCCGCCCGACCGCGTGCATGCCTTTCGCACCGAAGGCAGCGTTCACGTCGCGACGCTGCATCTGCCCCGCCCGATCGATGACGGGCCGCTGGCCCAGCTGGCGAAGAGCTCGGCGCCGCGCTTCGCTTTTCGCGATCGCTACGTCAGCGCCGCGATGGAGGCGCTGCTCCGCGCGGTCCGGATGGATCGACGCTTGCACCCCGGCTATGCCGAGAAGCTCGCCGATGCGCTGCTCAGCCATCTCGCGCTGTGGGCCGACACGCTGCCCGACGAAGCCTCGCACGGCGACACGGCGCTCAACGAGCTGCTCGCCTGGATCGACGGCCACCTGGGACAGAAGCTCAGTCTCGACGAGCTCGCCGCACGCGTGCACATGAGCCGCGCGCTCTTCACGCGCCGCTTTCGCGACGCCACCGGCCTATCGGCGCACCAGTACCTGACGCGTCGACGCGTCGAGGTCGCGCAGCGGCTGCTGCGCGACAGCAATCAGGACCTGGCGTGGATCGCGCACGAGACCGGCTTTTCCAGCCAGTCTCATTTCACGGCGTGGTTTCGCGAAGTGACCGGGTCGACGCCCGGACGCTTCCGCGAGCGCCGCTAGCGATCAGCCCATCACGTAGGTCGACTTGACCTGCTGGTAGGCCGCCAGCGTCTCAGGTCCGAATTCACGACCCAGGCCGCTGGCCTTCACGCCACCGAACGGCGAGCCGATCGAAGGCAGATAGCCGTTGATGCCGATCGTGCCGGTCTGCACCCGGCCCGCGACCTTGCGTGCGCGCGCCGGATCCGTGCTCCACACCGAACCGCCGAGGCCGTAGATCGAGTCGTTGGCGATGCGCACCGCGTCGGCTTCGTCCTTGTAGGGAATCACCGTGAGAACCGGCCCGAAGATCTCCTCGCGCGCCACCGACGAGGTGTAGCTGTCGTCGGCGAACACGGTCGGCTCGACGAACCAGCCGCGGTCGAGCTCTTTCGGACGGCCACCGCCCGCGACGAGGCGCGCGTCGGACTTGCCCTTGGCGATGAAGCCTTCGACACGCGCCCGATGCGCCGACGAAGCCATCGGACCCACGTGCGTGCCCATGTCGAGCGGGTCGCCGACCTTGAGCGCGCCGACCATGCCGGCCACCGCATCGACGACCTGCTTGTACTGGTTCTGCGGCGCGAGGATGCGCGTGCAGGCGAAGCAGGTCTGGCCGTTGTTGAGCAGCGACACGGTGGGAAGTCCCTGCGCGACGGCATTGAGATCGGCGTCGTCGAGAATGATCGCGGCCGACTTGCCGCCGAGCTCCAGCGTCACGGGGCGCAGCAGCTCGCCACACACGCGCGCGATGCTGCGGCCCGCCGCGGTCGAGCCGGTGAACGCGATCTTGTCCACGCCCGGATGCGAGACCAGGTACGCACCGACTTCGCGATCGGCCGCGACCCAGTTGATGACGCCGGCCGGCACCTGCGCTTCGGCGGCCGCTTCGGCCAGGATGTAGCTGTCCAGGATCGTGCCCGGCGACGGCTTCACCACCAGCGTGCAGCCCGCGGCCATCGCCGGCGCGATCTTGGTCAGCGCCAGCACCACCGGGAAATTCCACGGCACGATGGCGGCCACGACGCCGATCGGCGCGCGATTCACCAGCGTCTCCTTGCCCATTTGCGAAGGACGCACGTCTTCGCTGACGAGGTTGCGCGCGAGCTCGGCGTAGTACTGCATGAAGCCCAGCGGGAGCTGGCCTTCGAGGTTGCTGCTGATCGCCAGCGGCATGCCGTTCTGCATGCTGACGGCCCGGGCGATCGCGTCCGAGCGCTTGGCCAGCGCCGCGGTGAATCGCAGCATCACGTCGGCGCGTTCGGCCGGCGTGGCGTTGGCCCACGCGCCGGTCTCGAATGCCTTGCGTGCGGCAGCGACCGCGCGGTCGACGTCGGCTTCGACCGCTTCGGGCACGGATCCAATCACTTCCTCGGTCGCTGCATTGATCAGCTCGAAACGACGACCGGAAGCGGGGGCCACCCACTCTCCGCCGATGTAAAAGGCGTTCTGGAACTTGTCGTGGATACCCATGGATGTGTCCTCGTGCAGGAAAGTCGACGTTGGTGATGCAGGCTAGCGTCCGGCCGCGTCGCCGCAGCCGGTAAAGAGTCGGGGCGGATCAGCGGCTCGATTTCTTGGTGATGCCCTCGGTGAGCAGCTTGGGCCGCGCGTCGAGGTGGAATCCGCGGTAGGGCCGCGACTTGTCGGACGGCGTGCCGTTCAGCGGGGTCGGCGGGTTCCAGCAGATGCGCGCATTGGGCGCGCCACCGTCGACACGGATGCAGGAGCCCGTGATGAACGAGGCAACCGGCGACAGCAGGTAGACGATCGCACCCGACATCTCCGCGACATTGCCGTAGCGCTGCGCGGGGATCGTCGGCGGGAACTTGAGGATCTCGGCCTGCGCTTCGGGTTCGTAGGTGTCGAAGCCCGAGCTCTCGATGCCGCCGGGCGCAACGCAGTTCACGCGCACGCCGTCCGGCGCCCACTCGGATGCCGCGGATTCGCTGAGCGTCCACATGCCGCCGCGCGCCGCGCCGGAATGTCCGTAGTTGGCCCAGCCGCCCCAGATGTCCGCGATGATGTTGACGATGCTGCCGCCGTTATTCGCCATCCAGCGGTTGTAGACCTCGCGCATCACCTGGAAACCACCGAAGAGGTTCAGGCGCACCACCGCCTCGAAGCCCTTGCTGCTGATGTCCTTGAGCGGCTGGCGGTACTGGCCGCCGGCGTTGTTCACGAGTCCGTCGATGCGGCCGTGCCGCGCGAGCACCTCGTCGACCATCGCGATCACCTGCTCTTCCTTGCGGATGTCGCAGGCGTACGTCGTGACGCGACCTCGAATGCCCTCGGCCTCGATCTCGGCCTGCACCGTCGCGAGCTTGTCGGCGTCACGGCCGACGATCGCGACCGTCGCGCCCAGCGCGGCCAGTTCGTGCGTCGTGCAACGGCCGATGCCGCTGCCGCCACCCGTGACGAGAATGACCTGGCCCGCGAACAGATCGGGGCGGAAGACGGACTGGTAGGGCATGGCAAGATTCCGCAAGAACGTAGATTTTGATATGGTACCGTACCAAATCATCTCGCGGATTGCACCCCCCCCCGCGACAAACGAGGAGAAACCGATGAGCAAGCTCACCCCGAACCGTCCCGTCGCCACGGCCGACGCGATCCACGACGGCCGCCACAAGCTGCGCGACCTGCCACTCGAGCGCGAATCGATTCCCTACGTGGTGTCGCTGCCGGAGCACCGGATCGGCACGTTCATCTACACCTGGGTGACCAAGGACAACGTTGCGGGATCCGTTTTCGTCGCCTACGGACCTGGCGTGGGTGATCAGCCGATCGTCGAGGCGATCGACGGCGTCAAGATGGGGCCCGACAAGAATTTCAACGACTGGCAGGTCGGCAAGCTGCACCTGAAGCAGAACCTGGATCTGAAGACCGCGACGATCAAGGTCGAGACGGATCGCGTGTCGCTCGACGTGAGCTTCGAGGCGATGCACGGCGCCTATGCGTACAGCGCGCATCCCGAGGGCTGCCCGGACTGGGCCGCGACGGATCGGCTCGAACAGTCGGGCCGTGTGAAGGGAACGCTGCGCATCGACGGCAAGAGCTACCCGATCGACACCACCGCCGCGCGCGATCACTCATGGGGCACGCGCAATTGGGACACGCCGCAGCACTGGAAGTGGCTGCACGCGCAGGCCGGTCCCGAGACCGCCGTGCACTTCTGGCAGATCCAGGCGCGCGGTCGCACGGTGCTTCGCGGCTATGTACTGCGCGACGGCCGCATGGCCGAAGTCGAAGGCGTGGACGTCGACTGGAGCAACGATCCGCAGTTCCGCCACACGCACATCGAAGCCACGGTGCGCGACACCGCAGGCCGCAGCACGCGCGTGAACGGCGAATATTTCGGCCACTTCCCGCTGACGCCGGTTCCGACCTGCACGTTGTTCGAAGGTGCCATGCAGTGCCAGATCGAAGGCAAGCCCGGTGTGGGCTGGTCCGAATTCATGTGGCCGACGGCGTACCTCGAACACCTGCGCAACGAGAAGCGCTGAGTCCACGCGGACGAGGGTCCGCCCTCAGCCAGAGGCGCCGACGGACGTAGGAGAATCGGCGCCTGCGATCGGACTGGGGAGAAGCCACATGCGCGCTGCGGTACTCGAAGCGGTCGCCCAACCGCTGCAGGTACAGGACATCGAGATCGCGCCACCCGGCCCGGGCGAGGCGCGGGTGCGCGTCGTGGCCTGCGGCCTGTGCCATAGCGATTACTCGTGCATGCACGGCATCCTGCGCACGCCCTTCCCGGCCGTGCTCGGCCACGAGATGGGCGGCGTGGTCGAGGAGATCGGACCGGGCGTGCAGCACATCGCGGTCGGCGATCACGTGGTGGCGGTGCTCACGCCCTCGTGCGGAGACTGCGAGTACTGCCACGAGGAAAAGCCGTACCTCTGTGCCGGCTCGGTCACGATGATGGTCAGCTCCGCGATGCTCGATGGCACCACGCGGCTACGTCGCGGCAGCGAAACCGTCTACCAGGTGTGCGGCGTCGGCGGTTTCGCCGAACAGGCCGTGGTGCCCGCAGGCGCGCTGGTGAAAGTCGATCCGGCCGTACCGCTCGAAGTGATCTGCGTGCTCGGCTGCGGCGTGCTTACCGGCGTGGGCGCCGCGATCAACACGGCACAGGTGAAACCGGACAGCACCGTCGCGGTGCTGGGTTGCGGCGGCGTGGGCCTGGCGGTCATCCAGGGCGCGCGCATCGCTGGTGCGCGTCAGATCATCGCGATCGATCCGGTCGCCGGTCGCCGCGAGATCGCACGCGCGGTCGGCGCGACGCACGAACTCGATCCCGCCGCCGGCGACGTGGTGAAGGCCGTGCGCAAGATGGTGCCCGGCGGCGTGCACTACGCATTCGAAGCGATCGGTCGTGCCGACACGGTGGCGCAGGCGTTCAACATGACCCGCCCCTCCGGAGCCGCGATCGTCGTCGGCGCGGCCAAGCCGTCCGAAGAGATCAACATCCGCGCGGGCGGTTTTTTGCAGAACAAGGCGTTGCTCGGAACCCTGCTGGGGTCGAGCGTGCCGCAGCGGGATCTGCCGCGCCTCGTCGAGTGGTACAAGAGCGGCCAGCTCAAGCTCGACGAGATGGTCACGCACCGCATTCCGCTGGCGAACGTGAACGATGCGTTCGAGCTGATGCGCACCGGCGGCGGCGCGCGCGCCGTCGTCACGATGGGTCGTTAGAGGAAACGGGAACCGATGGCCATCGACGTCGATCGACTGTACGACCGCCGCGCCGACAACCGCTGGGAACGGGTCGCCGTCGGTGATGCGCTGGAGCGCATGACCTGGAGCGATCCGGACAAGATCGCGTTCATCGCGGCGCCTTGCGCGATCGCCGATCCGCAGTTCGCCCGCGTCAGCTATCGCGACGCCGACCGCATCTGCAATCGCATCGCCAATGCCCTGCTGTCGCGCGGCCTTACCCGCGGCGCGCGCGTCGCGATGCTGTGCGAGAACTCGGTCGACGCGTTCCTGTTCAAGCTGGGTATCGCCAAGGCCGGCATGGTCGCGGTGCCGATCAACGTGCTGATGGCCGCCGACATGGTCGAGCACATGCTGCGGCTGGTCGAAGCCAGCGTGGCCGTGATCGACGCGCCACTGTGGCCGACCGGACGCGTGCCGTTCGATGCGGCAGGCACGACGGTGATCGCGAGCATCGGCCGCCCGGGAGAATCGATTCCGGGTGCCGTTTCGATGCGCGAGTTCATCGAGAGCCAGTCCGATCTCGAGCCCGACGTCACGATCCACGGCGACGACATCTGGCAGATCCTGCCGACCTCGGGCACGACGTCGATGCCCAAAGCCGTGATGATGTCGCACACCTACACCTACCTCGGAGCGCTATCGAACTCGATGTCGTTCTCGCGCGGGGTTCCGATCGACTGGGACTTCCGCATGTGCAGTTTTCTGCCGGTGGTGTTCCACGTGGGCGACCAGGCGCTGGTGATGGGCCCCCTGCTCTGCGGCGGGAGCGTGGTGATCGGGCGGCGATTCGATGCCGCGGCGATCGCGGCCGCGGTGACCAACGAGAAGCCGACCGCGCTGTGGGGCGGCTCCCCGCAGCTGATCTCGGAGCTGGTGCGCGAGGTCGAGGCGCATCCGGACCGCTACGACCTGTCGAGCCTCACGGTGCTGGTCTACGGCTGGGGATCGATGCCGCCCGAGCTCACCGCGCGCGTGCAGAAACTCGCCCCGCGCGTGCTGGTGTCCGGCATCTTCGGCCAGACCGAGTGCATTCCGTTCCACCGCTTCTGGCCGTCGCGCTGGCCCGAGCTGTACCAGCGCACCGCGCCGGCGATCAACTACGTCGGCAAGCCCTCGCCGATGCTCGGCTCCACGGTGATGGACGACCAGGGGCGCTCCCTGCATGACCGGCCCGGCGCGCCCGGCGAGGCGGTGTATCGCTCGCCGGCGATCACCGCGGGCTATTTCCGCGACGAGAAAGCCACGCGCGAAGCGCTGCGCCACGGCTGGTTCCACAGCGGCGATCTGTGTGCGTACGACGAGGACGGTCTTCGGATCATGCTCGACCGCACCAAGGACATGATCAAGTCCGGCGGCGAAAACGTGTCGAGCCTGCGCGTGGAGGCGGTCGTCGCCCAGCATCCGTCGGTGCGCAAGGCGGCCGTGGTGGGCGTGCCGGACACGCGATGGGGCGAGATGGTGGTCGCGGCGGTCGTGCCGATGCCGGATGTCGTGATCGACGACAAGGCGATCGTCGCCTTCTGTCGCGAGCGCCTCGCCGGCTTCGAGTCGCCCAAGCGCGTGATCGTCGTGGACGACCTGCCCGTGACCGTCGGCGGCAAGGTGCTCAAGTACAAGCTGCGACAGATGATGGCGCAGGCATGCGCGCGACCATGAACGCCGAAGAGTTCGAACAGCAGATGACCCGCGACGGCTTCACCAAGCCGGTTCCCGGGCACTACGAGGCCAACCGGGTCAACGCGCCCCACGCACATCCGTTCGAGGTGCGCGGGCTGATCCTGCGCGGCGAGATGACGATCACGCCGGTGGGTAGCGAGGCAACGCGCTACCGCACCGGCGAGGTGTTCGTGATGCCGCTGTCCGCCCAACACCAGGAAGAGGTCGGCCCTGAGGGCTGCGCCTACATCTGGGGCAGGCGCGAGCCCGCCGCGGGCTGAAGGCCCGCTTCAGTCCTTCTTCGAGAAGGCCGCCACCGCGACCGCCGTGTTCATGAAATCGCGGAAGCGTTGCCACTTGCCGTCCTTCATCGTGATCACGTGCACGAAGTCGGACTCGATCGTGCCGCCGGTGGAGCGCGCGGTCAGGCGCAGGTGACCGGTGACGATCACCTTGTCGCGCTCGGCGATGAATTCCTCGCAATCGAACTGGTGGATGTCGACGCTCGACAGCACCGTTTCGAAGAAGCGCCGCGCTTCGCGGTTGCCACGGTACGTTCCGGCGTACGGGATCACCGACGGGCCGTAGAATTCGATCAGCACGTCATCGGCGAGCAGTTCGAGGATGGCCGGGATATCGCCGCGGCCGAAGCGGGCGAAGATTTCCTGCGTGATGGCGACGTTGTTCTGGCTCATGTTCAGGCCCTCTCGAAGACCACGGGAAGTCGGGTGACGCTGTGCTGCAGCAGCGTGGCGCGCTGCGGCTCCGGTGGCGTGGCGCCGGGTCGCATCGTGCCGAAGCGATCGAGCAGCCCCTCGACGAGGCAAGCGGTCTCGAGGTTCGCCAGCGGCGCGCCCAGGCAGAAATGGATGCCGTGGCCGAAGCTGAGCTGCGCGCCGCCGTTCTCGCGGTCCAGGCGCAGGCGCTGCGGCTCGGGAAACACTTTCGGATCGTGGTTGGCGGCGGCGAAAAACAGGGCGACCCACTCGCCGGCGCGGATCTGCTTGCCACCGATCTCGACGTCGCGCGTCACCTTGCGGAACAGCCGCTGCGGCGGGCCCGCCAGGCGCAGCGTTTCCTGCTGGAAACGCGGGATCAGCGAGCGTTCGGCACGAAGCCGTTCGAACACCTCCGGGTTCCGCACCAGCGCGTGCAGGCAGTTGGCGGCGTAGTACATCGTGGTCTCGCTGCCGGCCACGACCAGCGTGAAGCAGAAGCGCCACACCTCGTCGCGCGTGAGCTTCGCGCCTTCGGACTCCGCGGTGAGCAGCGCGTCGACCAGATCGTCCTGCGGCGCTGCGCCGGCCGCGAGCCGTGCGAGGCGCTGATCGACCATCTGCTGGAACCAGCCCACCATCTCGATGTTGCTGCGCGTGCGCTCCTCCACGCTCATGTCGGCGGAGAGCATGAAGGCGTTGGCCCAGCGCGCGAACGCGTCGGTCATCGATTCGTCCTGGCCGAGCAGGCGCACCATCAGCCGCGCCGGCAGCGGCGCGCACAGGCGCGCGACCACGTCCACCTCGCCTTCGGGCAGCGACTCGATCAGTTGCTTGACCACCGCCTGCACCGCCGGCCGCAGTTCCGAGACGCGACGCGGCGTGAACGCCTGCACGACCAGCTTGCGCAGCTTTGCGTGCTCGGGGTCGTCGTGATTGACCAGCATCAGCGTCGGCGCGTCCGTCCCCTGCTGGAAGTTCGCCGACGAGAAGGTCTGATGGTCCTTGGCAGCCGCGGCGACCTGGTCGTAACTGAGGAGGGCCCAGGCCTGGATCGGTGGATCGAATCCCGGCACCGTGCCCGGCGGCCAATCCGCGTAGCCCGACACCGGAGAATCGGCGCGCAGCGCATCATAGGCAGGGTATGGATTCTCGATGACCTCGGGCGTGGCAAGACGTCGCGGATCGAATGCACTACTCATGGTCTCCTCCGCGGGACGTGTCGATGAACGAGCATCCCGGCAATAATTGAAATATCGAAACTATGTCGCGCGGACACAATAAAGGGGCTGCGAGGCCTCGGTCAACCATGGCCGGGGCCTCGACGTCGACGGCGGCCGTCTCCGACGCCGCCAAGGATTTCCTCGATCTGTTCTACCCGGTGCACTACAAGATCGGGATCGGCATCGAGGACGCATTACGCGGCGGACGCCTGTCACGCCATCAGGTCGCGATCCTGTGGATGATCCGTTCGGCCGGAGAAGGCGGGCGCACGCTGCCGCGAAAGGAGATCGAGCGTTCGATCACGCGCTGGTTCGAACTCACGAATTCGGCGATCTCGAAAGTGCTGCGCGGCATGGCGCGCGAACCGATGAGCCTGCTCGAGATCCGCGAGCATCCGCTGTCGGGGCGCGAGCGCGAAGTGGTGCTGACCAACAAGGGCGCGCGCGAGATCGATCGCATGGTCGAGGACGGCCGGCGTTTCATCCAGACGATGGTCGATCACCTGAGCGGCACCGAGGCCGCGCAGGGCGTCCACTTCCTGACACGCGTCAGCGACGTGATCGAGATCGTGCAGCCGGCGATCAAAGCCAGCGCGGCATCTCGCGCACGGAAGCGCCCTTCGCCGTAGCCCGGACGAGGCCCGGGATGCCGCCCTGCGCAGGCTCCCCAGGCTTCGCCCGGGCTATGGCCACCGTTCAGACGCGAGCCTTGATCCAGTCCGTCAGATCCTTGAGCACGACGGCGCGATCCGCCGGCAGCTCGTTGAAGATCTCGTGGTACAGCCCGTCGTACACCTTCAGCGTCTTGTCCTTGGAGCTGACCATGCGCACGACCATCTCGCTGCCCGCCACGCCGGCGAGCTTGTCGTCGCGCCCGTGCATGACCAGCAGCGGCAGCTTGATCATCGGCAACGCGGCCGGAAGCATCTCGACGAAGTAGACGATCTCTCCCAGCGTGCGCGCGCCGACCTTTCCGTGCGCGTTGAGCGGATCGTTCGCGTAGTCGGCGACGACCGACGCGTCGCGTGACACCAGCGACGGATCGATCGCCACCAGCCCGGCCTTGGGCGCCAGCGAGGACAGCATCTTGGCCACGATCTTGGTCATCGTCGACGCGGCATCCAATGCCACCGCCGGCCCCGACAGGATCAGCGCCGCGAGCTTGTTGTCGCCTTTCTTGATCGTGTAGCTCAGCGACAGCGCACCGCCCATGCTGTGACCGAGCATGAACACCGGCTTGCGCGGCTGCTCGCGACGCGCGATCTCGACCACGTGATCGATATCCTCGACAGCATGGGCGAACCGATCGATCAGCGCACGATCGCCGCCGGACTTGCCGTGCCCGCGGTGGTCCATCGCGTAGACCGCGCAATCGACGCCCACGAGGGCGTCGGCGACGTGGCGATAGCGGCCGCTGTGCTCGCCCAGACCGTGCACCAGCACGACGACGGCGCGCGGACGTTCCGGCACCCAGCTCTGCCAGAAGATCTCGATGTCCTTCTTGCCCTTGAATCGGCCTTCGCGGTGTTTCATCGGTGACTTACTTTTTCTTGGTGGCGGGTTTCGCCGGGGCACCGAGCGCGACGATCTCGTCGAGTCCGGCACGCAGACACTCGATCAGCAGCTCGGGCTCGGTGACGGCGGCGCGGTCGCTGTTGATGCCGATACAGCAGCGTCCATTGTGCGACATCATCACGATCATCATCCCGCAGCCCGGCACCGGAGCGAACGGCCAGAACTGCGTGATCTCGGCGCCGGCCATGTAGACCGGGTACGGGATGCCCGGCACGTTGCTGATCTGCGCGTCCTGCGCGGCGGTGAAGTCCGCCGTCATCGCGGTGATCGCGGCGATCGGCAGCCGCGTGACCACCGGCATCATGCGGATCATCACGTCGAGCGCCGGCTCAGCGCGCGTCTCGCGCACGAACTCCTGGATGTGGCGCACGCGTTCGACCGGATCGTCGATGGTCAGCGGCGCGGCGTACTGGCTGCCGGCGAACTTGTTGCCGCCCATCGGATCGTTCTCGGTGCGCAGCGAGATCGGAAATCCGATCGGCATGCGATCGAGCCTCACGCCCATCTCGTCGTGATACCGCTTGAACCCGCCGACGAGCCCGGCGAGGAACACGTCGTTGAGCGAACCCTGCGCAGCCTTGGCCGCGGCCTTCAGATCAGCCAGCGGGATCTCGATGCCATCGAAACGCCACGACAGGCTGCGGCGCTTGAACAGGCCGGAGCCCGGCGCCGGCCGCGTGCCCAGCACGCGTCGCGCGGACGAAAGCCACTTCAGCCCTTTGTCTGCCGCGCCGGGATTGCGGATCCAGTCGCCGAGCGAGCGCGTGATCGACGACACGCGACCCGCCGCTTCCGAAGGCAGCGCGAACAGCTGGTTCCTCACCTGCCGGCTCGCGATCTCGGTGGCCGACGGTGCACGCCCGACGCGTTCGGCCCGGGGCGGCAACGGCCGCGGCGTGGTCTCGCGTTGCTTGCCGAGCACGCGGGTGAGCAGCTGGATGATGCCCAGCCCGTCCGAGGTCGCGTGGTGAAGCTTGAGCACGTAGCCCGCGCCTCCACCTTCCAGGCCTTCGACCAACGTGGCTTCCCAGGGGGAGCGCGCCTTGTCGAACGGCGTCATCGCCAGGTTCTGCGCGAGATCGAACAGCTGGCGCTCCGTGCCCGGCTCGGGCAGGCGCACGCGCCGCAGGTGGTAGTCGAGGTTGAAGTCCGGATCCTCGACCCAGACCGGGTTGCCCACGCCGAACGCCGGCTCGACCACGCGCTGGCGGAATCGCGGCACGGCTTCGGTCACCCATCGATGCCCGGCATACACGCGCTCCCAGTCCGGCACGCGATCGAGCACCAGCACCGAGGTGGTGGTCGAACGCAGCCGCGGGTCCACCTCGGCACGCCACATCACCGCTTCGAACGCGCTCATCTCGGCCGGACCACCCCAACCCTGGAGTTCGTCGAGCAGCTGAAGGTCCTGCGCCGGATCCGCTGTACCCATGTTCTTTTTTCCGCTCATGTCAGTTGTGATCGATCCACGTAGCCAAGGCCCGCGGCCTCAGCCCGATTCCTGTTCTGCGCCGGCCGCGAGCTTGCGCAGCCCGCGGAACGCCTGCACCGCACCGTGTTCGCCACGCACGACGGCGTCGACCTCGCGCGCGATCGGCATGTCGACGCCACACGTGCGCGCGAGCTCCATCACGACGCTGCTGGTCTTGATGCCCTCGGCCACCATGTTCATCGACGCGACGATCTCCGCGGTCTTCATGCCCTGCGCGTACTTCTCTCCGACCTGCCGGTTGCGCGACAACGGACTCATGCACGTCGTGAGCAGGTCGCCAAGGCCGGTCAATCCGGAGAACGTCTCCTGCCGTCCGCCGAGCGCGACGCCCAGGCGCGTGATCTCGGCCAGGCCGCGCGTGATCACCATCGCGCGCGTGTTCTCGCCCACGCCCAGGCCCTGGCCCATGCCGGCCGAGATCGCGATGACGTTCTTCAGCGGTCCGCCCAGCTCGGAGCCGACGACGTCGGTGTTGGTATAGACGCGAAAAACGCTGCTCGAGAACAGCGGTTGCAGCGCCTCCGCGATCGTCTGGTCCGGCATCGCCACCACGGCCGCGGCCGCCATGCCCTGCAGCACTTCGCGCGCGATGTTGGGTCCCGCCAGCAGTCCGGCCGGATGGCCCGGAAGTTCCTCGTGAATGACTTCGGTCATGCGCCGCTGCGTGCCCTGCTCGAGGCCCTTGGCCAGGCTGATCACCGGCACCCAGGGCCGCACGAGGGGCGCAACCTGCTTCAGCGACTCGCGCATGCTGTGCGAAGGCACGCCCATCACCAGCACATCGCACTCACGCAACGCCTCCTCGAGGTCGGCGGTGGCGCGCAGCTTCTTGTAGAGCGGTATGTCCTTGAGATAGGCGCTGTTGCGATGCTCGCGATTGATCTCGTCGACCGTATCGCGCCGCCGCGCCCAGATCAGGGTCTCCGCATTGCGTGCGGCCAGCGATGCGACGGTGGTGCCCCACGATCCCGCTCCCAACACGGTGACGCGCATCGGTCGGCTCATAAGACCTCTCCCCCGGACGGCCAGTGTTCCAGCGTGTCGACGTAGCGCTGCCGCACTTCGGCGATGCGCTTCTCCATATCCTCGATCTTCCACTCCGACACGTCGATCGGGTCCAGCACCGCGACCTGCAGCGTGCCCGAGCGCATCGTCTGATCGTTACGGCCCATGATCTCGCCGGTGTTGCGGAACACGACCGGCACGATCGGCACGCCGGCCTGCATCGCGAGATGGAAAGGTCCTTTCTTGAATGGGCCGAGCTTCGGGGTCCACGAGCGCGTTCCTTCGGGGGCGATGCACAGCGACAGGCCTTTCTGCAGGCGCTCCACCGCGGGCTTGAGCGCATTGATCGCCTTGCCCGAATCGCTGCGGTCCAGGAACGCGACGTCCGCCATTTCCATGAAGGTGCCGAAACCCGGCACCTTGCGCGCTTCGATCTTCGCCACGCCGGTGAAGTCGCGACGCACGAGATACATCATCGCGAACATGTCGAACTTGCTCTGGTGGTTGAGCGCGAAGATGCAGGGCCTGTGATTCCACAGGTTCTCCTTGCCCACCACCTCGACCCGCACCCCCAGCACGCGCAGCGCCGAATCGGCCGCAGCCTGCGTAACCAGGTCGACCGTCTTGCGGCGATCGCCGGTCAGACGCATGTAGCCCATGCCGGCGAGGAAGCTCAGCCCCATCGCGCCATAGGCGCCGACGGTGCGCGCCATCGCGCGCGCCGGACCGCGCCGACGTGGATCGAAACGGAGCACCGGCCAGTCGGATTCATTCGCGATCTTTTGCAGCTGATCCTTGGGCTGGACCGCGGTGGGATGCCCGACCGATCGCAGGAACGCGATGTCCTCGTTGCCGTTGGCGTAGCCGTAGCTCGCCGCGAGATCGATGCCCTTTTCCGCGGCAAACCCGCGCACCGCCGCCGCCTTGCCCTCGCCCCAGGCCGGAGGTCCGGCCAGTCCGCCGGTGAGCTTCCCGTTCCGGATCTTTACCGGGGAACACAGGATGTGTTCGATGCCGTACTCGGTGGCCAGCGGTTCGATCTGATAGCGCGTCGCCGACGAGGCCACCGCCACCGTGTGCCCCATGCGTTGATGCGCCCGCACAAGCTTCCAGGCTTCGGGGAACAAGGTGCTGCCGATGCTCGACTGCCACAGGCGATGCCAGAGCGCGCGCATCTCATCCTCGGTGCGGCCGGCCCATTCGAGGATGCCCTTGCCGATCACGTCGTGGAACTCGTTGTCCGACAGATCCTTCTTGCGCGTCAGTTTCAGCGTCTCGACCAGCTCGCGCCCGGTCATGTCGCGCTTCTTGATGCGGTCGGTGAAATAGGCGGCGGCGGAATAACCATCGATCAGCGTGCCGTCGAAATCGAAGAACGCGCCGATCTGCGGGCCCTTGGGACCGTCCATGATCCGACTGATCGCCTCGTCGAGCGCGCTCACGGTCGCGCCTCGGCGTGTCGCGCCCGATCCAGCTCGTCGATCGCCGCGACGCTGCGCACCGCCGCCTCGAGTTCGCGCGCGAAGGCCGCGCGCCGCTCGGCCAGGTCTGGTGCGCCCGGCTTGAGCAGGTCGCGGTTGGCGGCGAGCTGCAGCGCGTTGCCGAAAATCTCGCGCGACACGCATTCGGGATGCCGGAGCCGGCGTTGCAGCACGTACTGCCGGCCGACCTTCACGCACTCTTCTGTCAACGCCTGCTTGTCGATCTTCTGCTCCACGGGTTGTGCCGCCAGACGATCGGCGACGATGTAGTAGGCCTCGAGAAACGGCATGAGCACGCGGTGCGCGATCAGCACCGGCACGGTGGCGAGTACGTCCCGCCGATCCTTGGCTGCCGCGACGCGCTGGCGGAACTTGGGATCGATCAATCGCGACTCGGCTTTCTGCTCCTCGCGGAACGCGGCCTTGTCGCTGAAGAAGAACTCGAACTTGAGCAGGTCGCGCAGCGCGAACGCCGCCGCCCATGCGCGCTCGAGCGGACCGGTGATGTCTTCGCGCGTCGCGTCGAGCAAGGCGACCTCCAGGATCGCGCGGTTCACGAACCAGTGGATGGCGCTGTTGCGATAGAAGGCCGCGACCGAGTGCTGGCCCGGCTCGATCTTGAACACCGCTTCGAGCCCGTCCTCGTAGCGGCTCACCACCCTGCCCTTCTCCAGGGTCTTGAGCGTGTCGTAGATGCCCGACGTGCCGCGCAAGGGTTCCAGGTGCGAGCTCGGCAGCCCGCGCGCGGCGGCGTAGTCGAGCAGCGGCAGCACCTGTTCCTGGACCTCCTTGAGCGTGAGCGCGCGATCGCGCGCGCCGAGCAGCGCGAACGTCACCAGCGCCGGCGCCGTCACCGGCGTGCAGCGGTTGATGCGCTGGAAGACTTCGAAGGCGATCTTGGCGACGGTCCACTTGCCGCCTCCGTCGTGGTCGGCTCTGGCGAGCGCTTCCCTGAGAGACAGGGGCTCGCCGAACCGCACGTAGGCGTGGCCGACCCACTTCTGCTGCGTTCGCGCGTAGCCCGCGAGCCACAGCAGATTCTCGGCCGTCTTCGACGCTCCCGCCTCCTCTGCTGCCATGCGCGAGATCTCGTGCATCTGGTCGTAGGTGGTCGAGACCGGCACCAGCATCATGTCCTCGGCGCCGCCGCTTTCGATCGCCGCCACGAGGTAGCTGAGCAGGCCGTACTTGGGCGGGCGCAGCTTGCCGGTGCGCGAGCGGCCGCCTTCCATGTACCACTCGAGGTTCAGGCGCTGCGCGGCGAGCCAGGCCAGGTACTCGCGCACAACGAGCTTGTAGACCTCGTCGTCCTGGAAGCTGCGCCGGATCAGGATCCCGCCGGCGCGCCGGATGATCGTACCCAGCGGCCAGAATCCCAGGTTGTTTCCACCCAGGATGTGATTGCGCTTCATCCCGTGGTCGCGCAGCAGGCGCGAGAGGATGAAAGCGTCGGCATAGCTGCGATGCGTGGGCAGGTACACCAGCGCGTGGCGCTCGTTGAGTGCCTTGAGATTCGACAGCGCGGCCTCGTCGGCATCGACCGTCCAGGCCTTGGTGTGCAGCGGTCCCAGCCCGTAGTCGAACGCCGCGGCGAAAGCCGGGCTCTGAACCGTCACGATCTCTTCCAGGCCCTTGAGCGCCTCTTTGCTCACGTCCTGCTGCGCGCGGCCGAGCGTGCGCGCCAGCGCTCCGACCTGCTCCTGAAAGCGCTCCGTCCGGAGCACCTGACGCGCGACCTGGCGACGCTGGATCAGCGTTGCCGCCACGGCGGGATTGAGGGCCATCAGGTTCACGCGGCCACCCGCACCGGCCGCTGCGGATCGGCTGCGTCCACGCCCGACGTGACTTCGAGGATCTGCGCGGCGACGGCCTGCGGATCGTCGTACATCGGCACGTGTCCGACCCCCGCGATCACCGTGGCTTGCGCGTCCGGCAGGACCGCGACGATCGGCCGACCGTACTTCTCGAACGGAATCACGCGGTCCTTTCCGGACCAGGCGATTCGGACCGGAACGTGGCCCGCGTTCAGCGCGCGCAGCGGTCCGTCGCGACCCATCGTGCGCAGCAGAGCGAGGAAAATGCGGTTCTTCACCATCGCGCGCAGCGAATTGCGGAACTCCGCGGCCGGCATCCGATCGGCGTGCTCCATCGTCTCGCGTCCGAGCAGACGCCGGACGCCGGCGAACACCAGGAACGGCGACGACAGGAACAGGATCAGTGGCATCAGCGCATAGAAGATCCGGAAGCGGCGCCGGATCTGGTGATAGTGCGCAATGTCCGACCAGCCGCCGGCCGGCGACAGCGCGGTGACAGAGCGCGCGAACCCGCGCCGGGCCAGCTCCAGCGACAGCCAGCCGCCGAGCGAGTTGCCGGCGACATGCGCGCTGGTCACGCCGCGCGCCCGCATCATCTCGATCAGCTGGTCGGCGAGCCCGCCCACGGTGGCCTCTCCGGTGGCGATGCACTCGGGGCCATCGCAGTGTCCCGGCAACGTCAGCGCGATGACGCGGTGCCGCGCTTCGAGCAGCTCCAGCACCGGCTTCCAGATGTGCCACGTGCCGCCGATGCCATGCAGCAGCAGCAGCGGTGTACCCGTGCCGTGGTCGTAGGCGTCGTCCGTTGCGGGCGAAGAGCCCGCGCCCTGTGCGCTCACCTGGAACTCCTCGAGAGCCGACCAGACGCGCCGGCAACGGATTCGATGGGATGGGAAGACTACTGCACCGCCGCCGAGGCCCGGCCCGACTTCCGCCCAGGCCCGTGACGATATAGTATGGCCCCATACTACTTTGCGTAGCCCCCCCGATCAAGCAGTAAACCCTCAGGAGAAAGTGTCTTGCGTGGACTCAAAGACAAGGTGGCCCTGGTCACCGGCGCCGGAAGTGGTATCGGACTCGCCATTGCCCGTCGGCTGGCGGAGGAAGGCATGGTCGTGGGCGTGCTCGACATCAACGCCGAGGCCGCGTCCAAGGCGGTTGCGGAAATCGAGGCCGCCGGCGGACGCGCGGCGAGCGCGCTGTGTGACATCACCGACTACGACCAGGTGAAGGCCGCGGTCGCCGATCTCGAAGGCCGCATCGGGCCGACGTGGGCGCTGGTGAACAACGCCGGTTGGGACAAGCCCATCCCGTTCCTCAAGACCACGCCCGACTTCTGGCAGAAGGTCGTGAGCATCAACTACATGGGTCCGCTGCACATGACCCACGCGGTGGTGCAGGGCATGGTCGCGCGCGGCGGCGGCCGCGTGATCTTCATCGCCTCCGACGCGGGCCGCGTCGGCTCCAGCGGCGAAGTCGTCTACTCGGGCACCAAGGGCGCGACGATCGCGTTCGCCAAGGCGCTGGCACGTGAAGTGGCGCGCAAGAACGTCACGCTCAACTGCCTGTGCCCGGGCCCGACCAACACGCCGGCGATGGATGCGTTCGTCGGAACGGGCGAGGAAGGCCAGAAGATCCGCGACGCGATGGTGCGCGGCGTGCCGCTGGGCCGGATCGGCGAACCGACCGACTATCCCGGACTCGTCGCGTTCCTCTCCAGCGAAGACGCGGCGTTCATGACCGGCCAGACGATCAGCGTCTCGGGCGGCCTGACGATGCACGGCTGAGTCAGTCGCCCGCGGCCACGATGCCTTTCGCGGGTCGTGGCCGCGGCACGCTCCACACCAGCAGCAGCATGCCCAGGATCAGCCAGCCCGAGATCCAGAACAGGTCGATCGTCGACAGCAGATAGGCCTGCGACACCAGCTCGCGCGTGACGACGGCGGTCGCGGCCTGGTCATTGAGTCCCGCCGCATGCAGCTGGCCAAGCGCGTGCTGCAGCGCCGGGTCGTAGATGCTGCTGGTCTCGGCCAGCTGCGACTGGTGCAGGGCTTCGCGTCGATCCCAGTACGTCGTGGTCAACGAGGTGCCGAAGCTCGCACCGGTGATGCGCAAGAAGTTGGACATGCCCGACGCCGCGGGCACCTGCTGCGGCGGGATTCCATCGAGCAGCAGCGTCACCATCGCGATGAAGAACGTGCCCATGGCGATGCCCTGCACGATCTGCGGCAGCATCACCTCCCACGGCCCCACCTGCGTCGTGAACATCGCGCGCATCAGCGAGGACGCGGCAAACGCCAGATAGGCGATCGACGCGACGATGCGCGCATCGCCATTGGCGACCCAGCGGCTCGCGAACGGCGTGATCGCCATCGCGATGATGCCGCCCGGCGCGGTCACCATGCCGGCCCATGTCGCGGTGTAGCCCATCTGCGTCTGCAGCCACAGCGGCAGCAGCACGAGGTTGCCGTAGAACATCGCGTACACCGCGGTCATGGCGATGCACCCGAACGTGAAGTTGCGGCTGCGGAACAGCGACAGGTCGACGATCGGGTGCGCGTCGGTCGACTCCCAGATCAGCCATGCGATGAAGCCGATCGCCGCGACGATCGCCAGCCCCACGATGAAGGTCGAACTGAACCAGTCCGAATCCTTGCCCTTGTCGAGCATGATCTGCAGCGCCCCGACCCAGACCACCGTCAGCAGGATGCCCACACGATCCACCGGCAGCCGCCGCGTCGGCGTGTCGTGGTGTCCGAGGAATTTCCAGCAGACGAACGCGCAGAACGCGCCCACCGGAATGTTGATGAAGAAGATCCACGGCCAGGTCCAGTTGTCCGAGATCCAGCCGCCGAGCAATGGACCGCACACCGGTGCGATCAGCGTCGTCATGGACCAGATGCCCAGCGCCGCGCTCTTGCGCTCCGGTGGGAACAGCATCAGCAGCAGTGTTTGCGAGCCCGGGATCATCGGCCCCGACACCGCGCCCTGCATCACGCGGAACGCCACCAGCGACGTCAGGCTCCACGCCGCGCCGCACAGCAACGAAGCGATCGTGAACAGCGCCACCGAAATGACGAACGTGCGCACCACGCCGTAGCGCTGCATCAGCCAGCCGGTCAGCGGCAGGCCGATGCCGTTGGCCACCGCGAACGAGGTGATCACCCAGGTGCCCTGGTCCGCCGACACGCCGAGGTTGCCGGCGATGGTCGGGATCGAGACGTTCGCGATCGTCGTGTCGAGCACCTGCATGAAGGTGCCCAGCGCCAGCGCCACGGCCGCCAGCGTGCGCTGGCCGGGACTCAGCTCGATCTGCGCTTTGCCCGTCGTCGCCTGGCTCATCGCGTCAGCCGATGCGCTCCACTGGCGGAGGGCGACGCGCTGCCGGCATTGGCGGCGATGATCTGGGCGATGCGCGCGTCGACCTGCGGATCGAACCCGACCTCGGGGCGCTGCCGGGAAGCGGGTGCCGTTCCGGCGCCGAGCGCGTGCCCGGAGACGTCGTGCACGTCCACCGTCACGTCCATCGACAAGCCGACGCGCAGCGGATGCGCTTCGACCTCCTTGGGATCGAGCGCGATGCGCACCGGTACGCGTTGCACGATCTTGATCCAGTTGCCCGACGCGTTCTGCGCCGGCAACAGCGCGAAGGCCGCGCCGCTGCCGGCGGCGAGCCCTTCGACCCGGCCGTGATACTCCACGTCGCCGCCGTAGGTATCGGCCGTCAGCAGCGCCGGCTGACCGATGCGCATCGACTGCAGCTGGACCTCCTTGAAGTTGGCGTCCACCCAGACCTCGGACAGCGGCACCACCGCCATCAGCGGCGCGCCGGCCGCCACGCGCTGCCCCTGCTGCACGCCGCGCTTGGCGACCACGCCGGCCATCGGCGCGACCAGCCGGGTCCGACGCAGTGCCAGCGAGGCATTGCGCACCGCCGCCGCCGCCGCGAGCACGTTGGGATGCGTGGCGGCGGTGGTGTCCTCGGTCTGCGCCTGCACCTGGCGCAGCTCCTGTTCGGCTGCGGCGAGCGCCGCGCGCAGCTGCGTGACCGCGTCGCGTGCGTGCGCCAGCTCCTCGCCCGACACACCGCCCTCGGCCTCGAGCGAGCGCCGCCGCTCGAGATCGCGCTCGGCCTGCGCCAGCGCCGAGCGGCGCTCGTCGATGCGCGCCTCGATCTGCGAGCCCTGCGCGTACAACGCACGCACGCGGCGCACCGTCCCGGCCAGTTCGGCCTCGGCCGCCTCCAGGCCGACGCGCGCGTCCGCCGGGTCGAGCTCCACCAGGGCCTGCCCGGCCGCGACCGCCTGCGTGTCGTCGACGTGGACGGCGACCACGGTGCCCGCGACTTCGCTGGTGATCTGCACCACGTCGGCCGCGACGTACGCATCGTCGGTGCGCTCGAAACCGCGGCCGTGCAGCAGCCACCACGCGCCCCATGCGAGCGCGCCCACCGTCACGGCGACGGCGAGCGCGATCAGGCCGCGGCTGCGGGCACGGGACGCGGCGGGCGAAGCGGTCATGGCGATACCTGCGCGACGTCGGCGCGGATGGTGGAGGGGGCGTCCGGATCGAAGCTGCCGCCGAGCGAGAGCAGCAGCGCAACGCGCGCCTGCGACAGCGCTTCGCGTCGGTCCAACAGACTGCGCTGCGCCTGGATCACGCCCGCTTCTGCGTCGAGCACCTGCAGGCGCGTGCCCAGTCCCGCGCGCTGGCGACCCGCGGCGATGCGGCGCACTTCCTGCGCGTGCTCCAGCGCCAGCTGTTCGTCGACCTGCTCGCGCTGCGCGGCCTGCAGTGCGGTGAGCTGATCAGCGACCTGCTGGACGGCGAACAGCACCGTTGCGTTGTACTGCGCGACCGCGGCATCGACCGCCGCATTGGCCTCGCGGTACTCGGCCTTCAATCGCCGCGCGTCGAACAGCGGCAGGTGCAGGCGCGGACCGATGCCCATCTGCAGCGAATCGCCGACGAACAGCTTGTCGAGCCCGATGGCGCCGAAGCCGGCAAACGCAGAGAGATCCACGTCCGGATAGAACGCGGCGCGCGCCGCCAGCCGCCTGGCGTCGCTGGCCTCGATGCGCCAGCGCGCGGCGATCACGTCGGGACGCCGCGCGAGCAGGTTCGCGGGAAGCGCGGCCGGCAGCGGCGGTGCGACGTCGGGATCCAGCGTCGGGCGGACGATCTCGCCATAGGACGCGGCGCCCTGACCGCTCAACGTCGCCAGTGCATGCACCGCGCGTTCGATCGCCGCCTGCGCCTCGCTCACCTGAACGCGGGCAGATGGCACAGCGCCTTGCGCGCGCCGCAATTCGAGCGTCGTGTCCAGGCCCGCATCGACGCGCTTTCGCACCAGATCCGCTTCGGCCTCGCGCAACGACAGCGTGCGCTGCGCGAGATCCAGGGCGCGATACGCGTGATCGAGCTGCATGTAGCTGCGCGACAGCGCGCCGGCCAGCACCAGGCGCGCGGTCTCCCGGTCCAGCGCCGCGGCGTCCGCGTTCGCGCTGGCCGCCTGCACGATCGAAGCCTGCCGCCCCCAGAAATCCAGATCCCAAGACAGGTTCACGGCCACTTCGCCGCGCCAGATCCATCTACCGCCATAGGGGGGCGGAATGACGTCGTGCTCGCTCAGTCGCGATCGCTGTTCCGTTGCGTCGAGCGAGAAGCCCGGATACAGCGGGCCGCGGGCCGCGCCGATGCGCGCGTCCGCTTCGCGCAGCCGCGCCAGCGCCAGGTCGAGCAGCGGGTTGCCTTCGATCGCGCGCTCGACGATCCGGTCGAGCTGCGGATCCCGGTATGCGCGCCACCATCCGTCCGCGACCGGAAGCTGTACCTGGCCGGACAGGCCGAGCGCTTCGACCGCAATCGGCGCCCGGGTCGGCAGTTCGGAAGGCGGCGAGACGCATCCGCCGAGCACCACGCCGAGCAGCACGAGTCCTGCGCGTCTCACGAAACGGCCTCTTCGCGCGGAATGGCTTCCACGCCGACGATCAGCTTGTTGAGAAGGCGCGTCAGTTCCTGCACTTCCTCGCGCGAAAAATCGGCCAGCGCGAGGTTCAGCCGATCGACCACGACGGGCACCAGCGACTGGACGATCTGACGGCCGCGCGCGGTCAGGTGCAGTTCGACCGAGCGGCGATCACGGGTCGAGCGCCGGCGCTCGATGCAGCCGCGTTCCTCGAGCTGGTCGAGCACGCGCGTCAGCGCGCCGCTGTCGTGCCTGAATTCCGCGCAGATGTCCTTGGCGGTGCGTGCCAGGCCGTCGCGCAGGTACATCAGCACGACCCACTGCATCAGCGTGAAGCCCTGCGCGGCGAACGCCGGCTCGATGCTCTCGAGCATCGCGCCCTGCGCGCGCTTCACCAGGTAGCCGACGCTGGTGCGGGCCTGGTAGGTCGACGCCTGGTAGTGCTTGCGTGTCATGGCTGCTTCGGCATTAGCTGCCGAGGCAGACGATAGCATGCGAGCGGTGGGCCGCTTCCTAGGGCGTTCACCCTATCCAGGACGGCACAGAACCGGTCGTATGGTACCATATCGTTCCGCCGAACCCGGACGTTTCCACTCCATGCAGAACCGCCAGATCCTGCTCAAATCGCGCCCCGTCGGCATTCCGCAGCCGGAGCATTTCGAACTGAAATCGGCGTCCGTCCCGGAGCCCAAGGACGGCGAGTTCCTGGTAGAGAACCACGTGCTCTCGGTCGATCCGGCGCAGCGCGGCTACGTCAACGACGAGAACAACTACGCACCGCCGGTGCCGATCGGCGCGGTGATGCGCGCGATGGCGGTGGGCAAGGTCGTCGCCTCGAAGTGCGCGGACGTGCGCGTCGGCGAGTTCCTGTACGGCTGGTTCGGCTGGCAGGACTACTGCGTGGGCACGCGCGCCTCGATCCTCCGGCGCGTCGATCCGGCGCAGGCGCCACTCACCACCGCGGCGGGCGTGCTCGGTATCAACGGACTGACGGCCTATCTCGCACTGCACGACATCGGCCGGCCGAAGGCCGGCGAAACGGTGCTGGTCACGGCCGCGGCAGGTGCCGTGGGCAGCATCGTCGGCCAGCTCGCGCGAAAGGCCGGCGCCCGTCCGATCGCGGTCGTCGGCTCGGACGACAAGGGCCGGCAATGCTGCGACGAATACGGCTACGCAGGATTCATCAACTATCGACAGCCGCTGGAGCCGGCGCTGCGGACGCTATGCCCCAAGGGCGTCGACGTCTTCTTCGACAACACCGGCGGCGAGATCGCCGACATCGTCATCCGCCAGATGGCGCTGTTCGGCCGCGTGATCCAGTGCGGCACGATGTCGATCGCCTCGTGGGTTCCGCCGCCGACCGGACCGCGCAACGATCGCGAGATCCTGACGCGTCGACTGCGCATCGAAGGCTTCGTGATCTTCGACCACCTCGCGCGCTACGACGAGACCGCCGCCGCCCTCGCCACGATGCTGAAGGACGGCTCGCTGCGACACGCCGAGGACGTGCGCACCGACATCGCGCAGGCGCCGCAGGCGCTGGTCGACGTCTACTCGGGACGCAACAACGGAAAGATGGTGATCCGGCTGCGTTGGGCGGCCGTTGACGACCGCTGGAGTCAGCTGCAACGCGCATAGACGCCGCACCGGGGTTTGAAGACGCGCGTCGGACCGCTTCATGCCGTCCCCGGCGTCCACGCGTCATGAATCGCATCTCGACCATTCCCTCGCCCCATACGAAGCCAAAATCCAGAGAACCGTCCCAAATGAAAGTCCTCATCGTCTACGCGCACTCGCAACCCACATCCTTCAATTCCGCGCTGCTGCGCACCGCGGTCGACACGCTGACAGCCCAGGGCCATGAAGTGCGTGTTTCCGACCTTTACGCGATGAATTTCAACCCCGTCGCGTCGGCCGCCGACTTCAAGGAACGCCGCTTCGAAGGGCACCTGCAATACGACCGCGAACAGAAACACGCCGTTGCCCAGCACAGTTTCAGCGATGACATCGAGGCCGAAATCGCCAAGGTCATCTGGTGCGACCTGTTGATCCTGCAGTTTCCGCTCTGGTGGTATTCGGTGCCGGCCATCATGAAAGGCTGGTTCGATCGCGTTTTCGTCAACGGCCTGATGTATGGCCAACTGGGCCGCTTCGACAAGGGCGGAATGAAAGGGCGTCGCGCGATGATCTCGACCACCACCGGATGCTTCCCCGGCATGGTCGCCGAGGGCGGCGTGATGGGCCACCTCGATGCGATGCTGTGGCACATCCAGTACGGGACGCTCGCCTACGTTGGGTTCGACGTGCTCGAGCCCTTCGTGACGTGGTCGGTCCGTTACGAGGACGACGGCGCCCGCGCTCTCTACCTGCAAAAGCTGGCCGAGCGCTTGCAACGGCTGGACGAAGTGCCGCTCAAACCGATGCATCCGCTGAGCGACTTCGGCAGCGACTGGAAGCTCAAGGCCGACATCGCTCCCCGCACGATCGGGCATCAGAAGTTCGTCGGCGCTTCGGTCGAGCCGGGCTGAAAACGGCACGCGGGTTCGACGCCCCGCGGCGCATCGCCGCGATCCAAGCCGCGCCCAATCCGGGAAAACCGGGCTACTGGCCGTCTTGTACTGACGTCGTCACGCGATAACGCGCCCGCTTGTTGATGCCAGCCGGATCGAAGATCAGAAATTCACCCTGACTGTCGCGCAGGTTGCCGCGCGGTCCGGTCCACTGCCGCTGTACCCCGCCCCGTGCGCAGGGTTGCTGCCGAGACCGTTCGGGACGATCCGTTTACGACACGCCATCTTTGGAACCCCGCAGGTCGTTGACCATCTCCGGAAGCGACCCCTACGGATTGGCTGCAGGCGTAGGGTGCCGGCTCATGACGAAGCTGCAATCATTCCGGCCGTTTCAGGGAGCGACGTGCATGCATTCGAAAGCGGTGGTGAAGGGCCTCCTCTTCGTCGCGAGCGCCTGGCTCACCGGTTGCGGCAACAGTCCGGATGTCAGCATGGAGGTGAGCGGCCCGGCGCCGGTCGCGGCCTGTCCGCGCGCGTCCTGGATCGCGGGCAGCAGCGAGCTTTGCGACGGCCAGCTGGTCTATCGCGACTACGTGTACGACGACTATGGCGCCGACGCCGGCATCGTGTCGCCCGATCCGGTCGTGCTGAACGTGACCACCCGCCTCGGACAATTCGACTTTCCGACCGCGACGACGCCGGGCCTGCTCTCGCCGACCGCGGGCGACCGGCGTTACCCCGCCGGGCGCGAGAACACGGCGGATCTGGTCGTGCTGATCCTCGCCATCGACGGCGACGAGCTGGTCGTGGATTTCGAACTCAACACGATGTTCGATGCGGACGACGCGCTCGCAGCCATCGCGATCGACACCGACAACGACTCCGCCACGGGCGGCGGCCCCTGGACACCCCTGAAAACGAGCAGCACCGGCTGGGACGTGTTGAAGGTGTTCGGTAGCGGAAATCCCGCCACGAATCACATCACCGGCCGACTTCCGCTACCTCCCGGAGACACGTGGCGCGTGCAGGCGGCGCTGGCGCAAGCCGACGGCACCGTGATGAACGTCGCGTATCGCGGCGTCGACGAAGAGTCCAAGGCCGACGGCCTGCAGCAACAATTCCTTCCCGGCGCCGGCAACTTCTGGGAAGACCGGCAAGCTGCCGCGCTCGGAGCGGGCGACATCTCCGCCTTCGGCGAAACGATCAGCGTCGCCGACCTGCGCTCCGGTACGACGCGCGCGGCGGCACCGCCCACCGGATTCCACCAGCGCGTCTACACCTCGGCCTACACGCTCGGCGAGGGCGTGGTGCTCCGCGGCGTTCCCGGCCGGCATGGCGACACGCGCCTGCCCTGCGAGCAGTACTTTCACTACCTCGGTCGATACCAGCCTTATGGCATCTACGTGCCGACCAGACCGGGACCGCACGGCGTGCAGCTGGTGATGCACGGATGCGAGGCCAACCACTCGAGCCAGGTCAACCAATCGAACATGCAGCAGCAGTTCGGCGAAGACCTCAATCGCATCCTCGTCTCGCCGTTGGCACGCGGACCTTACGGGTTCTACTCCAACATCGCCGAGCGCGACGTGCTCGATGCGCTCGCCGACGTCGAGGCGACCTACGACACCGACCCGGAGCGCGTCTTCTCCGGCGGCTACTCGATGGGGGGCTACGGTGCCTTTCGCTTGGCGGCGCTGTATCCAGATCGCTTCGCCGGCGTGGTGAGCTGGGTGGGGTTCAGCGGCGACCTCGCCAACACGCCGCTGCCGGGCAATCCGCTGCCGGACATCTTCGCGACGCTCGGCGCCGCTTCGCCCATCCCGAATTTCACCAACGGGACGAGCATTGGCGCAGCCGAGAACGTCATCGACTTCCTCGGCAACCTGCGCCACGTGCCGAGCGAGAACATCTACGCCGCGCAGGACGAGCTGGTCCATCTCACGACCCAGCTGGCGCTCGCGCAGCGCTTCGATGCCGTGGGCGTACCGTATCGCTTCGCCATCCACACGCCCGCCGAGCACCTCACCTTCATGATCCTCGACCAGTGGCAGAAGGAGGCTGACGGCACGCGCAACCTGACGCGGGTGCACGACCCGCTGCGTGTCACCTATCGCACCGACCTGGCTTTCGACTATCCCGAGTACGGCCTGCGCCACGATCGCGCGTACTGGGTGTCGGGAATCACCGCGCGCGCGACGGGCTACAGCGACGTGGACCTGTATGCGCCGGGCTGCGGCGGCAGCCAGTGGACCTTCCTGACGGGGACGGACGTCGGCGTCGCACCTGTTCCGTGGGTCGGCACGCATCGCGTCATCAGTGGCAGCGCGCTCGTCGCGTCGGCGAGCGTGCTCGAGGGCACGCTGCGCAATGTCGCGAGCGTGACGGTCGACGCCGACGCAACCTGCTTCTCCGGAAAGGCAGTGCACTACACGATCGACAGCGACGGGCCCGTCACGCTTCGGCTGAGCGATGGACGCAGTCGGGACCTGCCGGGTGGCTCGAGCACGGGCGATCTTTGAAGCGGGGCATCTCGCACCCGGCGGGCATGTTTCGTCCGCAGCAGTCGCCACTGAACCCGCGCCAGGAGCACACGCTGCCTAGTGCGTGCCGCCGCCATCGGCCACGCGCGGCCGCAGATGGCTGCGCGCATATCGGATGTTGTAGGCGCGCAGCTTCCGGATGACCGTCGTGCGATGCACGCTGAGTTCCCTTGCCATCGCGTGGACGTCGCCCTTGTGGGTGTCGCAGAGACGCCGGAAATAGGTCTCCTCCTCGCTCGCCGGTTGCGCACGCACATCGGCGTCGCCAGCGCTGGAGGCGGTGCCGCGCCCCGTGAGCTCGGACTTCAAATTCTCCGGCAGTGCATTCCACGACACGATCGCGTGGCGTCCGTCGGCTTCCGCGGCCGCCTGCCAGACCAGGCTGCGCAATTGGCGGATGTTGCCCGGAAGCGCGTGGTTGGCCAGCGCGTCGAGGATCTCGCGCGACAGCTCTATGGCCGTGTGGTTCTGCTCGTTGTAGTCCTTCAACGCGTGCTGGATCAGCGCGGGAACGTCGGCCGCGCGCTCCGACATCGGCGGGATCTGCAGGCGCAGCGTCGAGAGCCGGTAGTACAGATCGGGTCGCAGCATCTGGCGCAGCTCGCGATCCTTGCGATGCGTGGCGGCGATGATCCGCACGTCCACCCGCACCGGCGCCGATCCGCCCACGCGGCGCACCTGCTTGTCCTCGACCACCGTCAGCAGCTTGGCCTGCACCGACAGCGGCATCTCCGCGATCTCGTCCAGGAAGATCGTGCCGCCCGAAGCGAACTCGATGAGCCCCTTGCGACCGCCGCGCGTCGCGCCGGTGAACGCACCGTCGGTATGACCGAACAACTCGGCCTCGACCAGCGCCTCGGGCAGGCTCGCGCAGTTCAGGCTCTGGAATGGTTTGGCCGCGCGCGGTCCGACGCTATGGATGTAGCGCGCGAGCAGCGACTTGCCGGTGCCGCTGTCACCGGTGATCAGCAGGTTGCTCTCCAGCCGCGAGAACTTGAGCGCACGCACGCACAGCTCGCGCATCGCGGTGCTCACCGCCACGAACTTGGGTCCTAGCAGCTGCGCATTGAGCGAGCGCAGCTGCTCGTCGTACAGCGAGGTCAGCTCCTCGAGTTCGGCGATGCGTTTCTTCGACTCCACGATGTCCGTGGCTTCGAGCACCGTGTAGATGCCGTACAGGAACTTGCCCTGCTTGTCGCGGATGTGGGTGCAGCTGTACGCCATCTTCTTGCCGTTTTCGAAATGCATGTAGCCCGGCTCGGAGAAGTCCTCGGCATGGCGAAACTTGCGTCGGATCTCGTCCAGCGACATGCCGACCGTGCTGGGCGACAGGCATTCGCGCACACCGATGGTGGCGAGCTCGCCGATGTTGAGACCGATCATCTCCTCCGGCTTGCGGCCCCAGACCTCGAAGCCCTTCTTGTTGCAATAAACCAGCGTGCCGTTGTGGTCGTAGACGAAGATGCCGTCGTCGACGGCGTCGAGGATCAGCTCCATCCCGCGATCGAGATCGAAGGTGACGTCGCAGCTCGACACGGTCACGTTCTTGGCCATGGGTCAGCTCCGGTTCCCGAAGCACGCGGCCTCGGCGCGGGGGCGTTTGTGCAGGGTCACGAACACCCGTTGCAAGGGCCTCGCCATCGGGACAACCGCGCTACATCAAAGAGTTGAAGGATGAACCCATGACAGGCTGTGCGGATTGTGCGCACAGATGCACAGACAGTTCACGCTCAATCGCTGCCGATCAGGACCGGATAGGTGAACACCTCGTCGGGCTCGGCCTCCAGCCGCAGCGAGATCGGCACCGATCCTTCCGGTCTGGCGTAGTACAGAACACCGGTGAACGCCGGCCCGTTGGTGTATTCGAGCACGCCGACCACGTAGCAGCTGCGCGCACCCAGGCTCTTGCGACTGATCACCGAGAACCCCTGGATGGGTCCGAGCACGGCCTCGATGTGACGCAGCTGCTCTGCGCCCTCCGCCGCCATGCGTTCGGCAAGCGGACTGCCACGCACGAAGCGTTCGACGAACGCCTGTTGCCCCTTTTTGACGTAGACCGCCGCCGCATCGGACAGGGTCGACGCGGCGGCCGCGCAGGCCGAACCGGCGCTCGCGGGCATCGACGTCACCGCCACGACGAGCGCGGCCGCGAGCGTCCCGGTTCCCACTACGCGGCCATCGCCAGCACGCGGGCGGTGTCCACGTGGACTTCGCCATTCTCGACCTTGGCTTCGTAGCGTCGCAGCGCGCAGTCCTTCGGGTTCAGGCCGCTTCCCGTCACGGCATCGAACTCCCACAAGTGCGCCGCGCAGGTGAGCTTGGTGCCCTCGAGCTTGCCCTCGACCAGCGGAAACGCCTGGTGCGGACACAGTGCGGCGAATGCCGATACCGTGCCGCCTTCCGCGTGCACGACCAGCACGCGTCGTCCCCTGACGGAGAACTCGCGCATCTCGCCTTCCCACAGGTCGTCGAGCGAGCAGATCCGTTCGAACGCCATGATCGATCGGACCTACGGCTCAGGCCGCTGCCGCGTGCTGCGGTGAGCGCTCGCGCAGCGCCTCGAGGATCAGCGCTCCGCACTTTCCCGCGGACGCCGGGTTCTGCCCGGTGACGAGGTTGCCGTCGCGCACCGCGTTGCACCCGAAGGGCTCGGCCGCGAACGTCAGCGTCGCGCCGGCCTTGCGCAGGGGCGACTCCGGCATCATCGGCACGATCTTGTCGAAGCCCGCCAGCGCGTCCTCCTGGTCGCTGATGCAGGTCATGCGGCGCTTGGCGATCTGCGAGACCACGCCCGGGTTCAGGAAGCCGCCGACGCCATGGCACACGCCGCCGGCCACGCGCCCGGAGCGCAGCGTCTCGCCGAGCACTTTTCCGACCGTCTCGTCGTGCGGGAAGTCCCACATCACCGCGGCGCCGCCGACCAGGAACACCGCGTCATAGGCGCTCGCGTCGACCTGCGACAGCGCCGGCGCGGTCAGCAGCTTCCTTGTCGCGGCACCATCGTCGAGCAGGCGCTTGCCGCTGTCGGTCAGCCAGGGATCGGTGACGCTGACCGGATCGATCGGCGCGCCGCCGCCACGCACGGAGGCGAAATCGACCTTGCAGCCCGCGTCGCCAAGCACGTAGTACGGCGCGGCCAGTTCCTCCAGCCAGCTTCCCGCCGCGGACCCCGTGTCGCCCAGCGCGTTGTGCGACGTCAGCACCATCAGCACCTTGTACGTCATCTGTTGTTCTCCTCGAATCAGTGGAAGTTCTTCGCCGCGTCGAACGCGGCCTGCGCGCGCTCGCCGCCGCCTGGACGGATCGCCTTGCCGTATGCGTGGGCCGCGCGTTGCGCCAGCGGCGTCCAGCGCGCGACGACTTCTTCGGCGAACGCCACGTTGTCCGGGCGCGTGCCGACGAACGCCATGAACGCCTTCATCCAGCGGTTGCGTCGCGCGGAATCCTGGAGTTGCGCTTCGATCAGGAAGCCCGTCAGCGAATCGCCGCGCGCCCTGGCGTCGTCCCTGAGCTGCTCCAGCGCGACGTCGATCGCAGGCATCGCCACCAGGTTCAGCGCCAGGATCGATTCGCCCCAGTCGTAGGTCGCAAGCACCCGTTCCATCAGCTCGCGATACCCCTGCCACGCGGGCGCCTTCTCCCAGCACGCGCGTTCCTGCTGCCCGAAGTTCTGCTGCGGCCAGCGGCTGCGCAGCTCCGCCGTGCGATAGGCCACCCGCGACATCCAGCGGAACTGGTCGGCCATCTGGAAAGCCAGGCAGTTGGCGACGGTGCTGCCGCCGCACAGGCTCACCGCGTAGCCCGTCGCCATCTGTGCGGTGTGCACCAGGTAGCGCATCGGCGTGTACAGCGCGGCGAGCTGATCGACCCAGGCCGGCGACAGGTTCTTGTCGTGCTCGCGTTCGGCGTGCTGCGAGAGCAGGCCGTCCACGTACACCTCGTCGCGATCCCGCTGCGTGCAGTAGGCGCGATAGGTCACCGCTTCCGGATCGCGGAAGGCGTTCCAGTCATCGACCTGCAGGCGGCTTTGGAGACGGTACTTGCGATACCAGCGGTTCATCGGCACGTCGGGCGACAGCTCCACCTTGTCGTTGGGGTTCGCGCGGAAGATGTTGTTGACCGAGACGATCTCGTACTCGCTCGGCTGCTTGCGCTGGCCGGCCAGGTGCGACCACGTCCTCAGGGGCTTGAGCGGTTCTGCCGCGCTCGTGGGTTGTGTGCTCATCGACGTGCTCCGTGTGCGGTTGTGCCCATTTCAAATGGTCTTGTCAGATGGTCTTGTCGAAGAAGAAGCGCATGCTCGATTCGTCCACTTCGAGCTGCCCGGCGATCGCGGCCAAGTCCGCTTCCAGTTCGGAGATCCGGAACGGGCGGCCCAGGTGCCGCTCGATGGTCTCGCGCCGCAGCCAGCATTCGCGGTCGACGCTGATCCGGATGTAGGCGATGTGATCGGCGACGTCGATCTGCTTTCCGGGGTTGTCCTCGTGCGCCGCTTCGATGACGGCGCTGGCGAGTTCTCCGGGCCGCATCACGGGTCCGACGTTGTTGGCCGATGTGCTGGGGCGGGCGGTATGGGCGGACATGTGGGCTGCGTCCTCCTCAGTGCCGGACCGCAGGCGACTGCGGTTCGTACGCCACCTGGATGGTGGTGAGCATCACCCAGTCGGTGTCGCGCACCTTGAGGTCACGCGGCAGGAACGCCGTGTCGCCCTGCTTGCGCACCCGCATCGTCCGGTCCGGGTAGCGCGGCAGCATGCGACCGACGAAGTGCTCGGCACAGGTCGCGGCGACGTCATCCATCGTCCCGTCCACCGGAACCGGGATCAGGGTGAGGATGCAGCCGTTTTCGAAACTACAGACGATCGGAAGCATGTCCATGGACGTCGGCCTTGTGAATGAGAGTGGGTGAGGCACATTGGTGGGCCCAGGCGTAGTTCTCGGGATCGCTGCCCCGCTCGCCCGGCATGATGCTCAGGTACTGCAGCGTTCCTTCGATCGTCGCGGGCTGGATCTGACCGGCGAGCAGGCGATCGGTGAGGCTCATGTGCCCGTGGTAGCGCTCGGGCTCCACGTCGAAGATCCACTTGCAGGGCTCGGAGCAGAAGTAATAGCGGCGTCCGCCGAAATCGCTCCAGTGGCCGATGTGGTGGCCGTCATAGGGAACGCCGCCGCAGGTGATGCTGCAGATGTTGCAGATGACCGGCAGCGCGGCCGGAAACAGCTTGTCCTCGCGACCTTCGCGTGCGTTCTCCGCGATCACGTCCCAGAGACGACCCCAGCGATCGTTCCAGCCCGGGTACTTCTCCTCGAGCCACTCGCGCTCCGCGGGCGTCACGCCGGCCTTGTGATCCCAGAACAGCGTCTGGCGTACGAACCACATCTCGAGGTGGCCGCTGTGGTGATAGACGCTGGTCGACTCGAGGAACTGGTCCCAGTACCACGGCTTGTCGAGTCCCAGATCCTCGAGCGCGCGCTCGAACTGCACCACGATGAACTCGAGGATGAATTCCTTGAACGACTGGTGGCGTTTTTCCAGCGGCGTGAAGTAATCCATCGAAGGACCGGTCAGCACCACGAACAGGCGCCAGTTGCGCCAGAACGCGATGTCGACGATGCGCTGCGCCTTTTCCTTGTGGCCGTGGGCGAGCAGCACCTTGAGCGCGGCCGTTCCGATCTGCGCGTGGCGCGCCTCGTCGGTCTGCACGCTCGAGATCAGGTTGGCGAAGCTGTGATCGCCCATCGCGGTGGCGTCGGCCGCCAGCCCCAGGAACTGGAGATTCGTGAAACCCTGCTCCAGTGCGAACGTGTGCATGATGCTCATCGATGCGGCATCGCGGCCCATGCTGCCGTCGTCGATCATCGCGCGACCCGCGATCGCCACCCAGCTG
Source organism: Panacagrimonas sp. (assembly GCF_020697055.1). Classification (GTDB taxonomy): domain Bacteria; phylum Pseudomonadota; class Gammaproteobacteria; order Nevskiales; family Nevskiaceae; genus Panacagrimonas. Next base: position 40,168 of record NZ_JAJFBP010000026.1, read on the forward strand.
TTGGTCTGGTAGGTCTTCGCGGCCCAGTCGAACTGGCGCGACTTGGTGACGAACTCGTGCGCGAAGTACAGCTGGATCTGCGCGTGGCGCATCTCGTCGAGCGAGCCGAACGTGGCCATGTTGCGCCAGCCCGGGGCCTTGCCGAAGCGCACCATCTTTCCGGCCGACAGCACGGTGCTGTACTCCAGTCCGCAGACCGCGCCGAAGTGCATCTTCAGCACGTTCTGCCAGCCGACGTTGGTGTTGTCGTAGAAGTTCGAGCGCGCGAGCGCGGCTTTCACCGAATACGCGTCGGAGTCCTTCTTGCTCTGGACCTGCACGTATTCCCGGTAGGTGGTCTTGTACGGCTCGTCGTACGCGTTCCACTGCTCGAGCGTCAGGCCGAACGTGTCGCTCATGTCCTCCGGAAAGAGTTCGTCGACGCTCGCGTACGTCGGTGTCCAGTTGGTGTCGCGCGCGATGTCGTACCACTCGGATCTGTTCAGAAGCCCCATGCTGCGTTCTCCTCGGTTGGTTCCGATCGCGACTCGATGGCCGCGCCGGCGTCGGCAACCACCAACGCAAGGCGCTTGCCATTGCGCGGCGCGAACGCAATCAAGGAGTTGCCGATCCGATGCCGGGGATTCGTGCGGGTTGTGCGCACAGGCGCACAAGCGCCGGACCCACTGTGCAGCGAGTCGACGCGATCAGCGTCGAGCGGTGCGATGCCGACCCGGGCTGTATCCGGCCCGCGCGCGAAACGCCCGCGCGAAATTCGCGCGGTCCGCGAATCCCAACGAGTACGCGCATTCGGTGACGCTCATCCCGCCGCGCTCCAGCCGTTCGCACGCGATCTCGTGCTGGATGCGCCCGGCAAGCTCGCGATAGCTGGTGCCTTCGCGTTCCAGGTAGCGATTGAGCGTGCGCTTCGAGATGTTGAGCGTCGCGGCCAGCTCCTCGAGGCTGGGCAGTCCTTCGGCGACCTCGCGCAAGGTCATCGCCACCCAGTCCGCGAACCGTCCGCCGCCGGCGACCTGCTGCACGAGCGCACGGCAACGCGCTTCGGCAACCTGCAACGCATGGCTGTCGGCCATCCGCAGTTTCAGCGCGCGCGGATCGGCGAGCACGCGCAGCTTCACGCTCGGGGTGATGTCGGCCCCGAAGCGCACGCGCACGTCGCGCAGTTCTCGCGCGTAGCGCTTCACGTGCACCGGTTCGGGGATCGACAGGTCCAGCCGGCACGGCGGACGTCGATCCCCGGTGAGATCGGACACCTCGCGCAGCGCCGCCATCCCGATCGCTTCGAGATGGAACGACAGGCACAGGTGGCTCATCGCCACGATCGGCGTGAAATGCATGTCGGCGTGGTCCGGCCCGCCGGTGTAGCGCATGCGAAAGCTCGGCATCACGAGCCGGAAGTACTGCGCCTCGAAGCGCAGCGCCTGGTCGAGCGTCGCGCTGTTGAGCATCCCGAAGCCGACGAAGCTGTGCGAATTGGCGGTCAGCAGCTTGCCGATCTCGAACGCCAGGTCGGTGCGTCCCGTGCGGCGAAACACTTCCTGCACGAGGCGATCGACCTGCGACACGCGGATCGTCGCCTCCGGATCGACCATCGACTGCGGCGAGATTCGCACCGTGTGCAGCACGTCGAGCAGGTCCACGCCGTCACGCACCAGCACCTCGCCGATGCGGGCGTAGTAGCGGGCGGGAACGTGCAGGTCGCTCTGGGCCATGGCCGGGGAGATCGTAACCGTGGCGCATTATGACTTCATGTTGGCGTCAAATGACACCTTGTCAATTCCTCGCCCGGCCATCCTCTCCTCACCCGATACGCGAGTGAGGAGTGCGACGCATGAATGCGATGGATCTGACTGCAGACGCGACGACCCGAGTCGAGAGCTGGAAGGACGGCAAGCGCTGGGCGTGGCTGCTCAGCCCTGCGATGCCGGCCGCCGCGCTGATCTCGGTGCTGGCCGTAATGGCCGGCGCGCCGGGCGGCCTGTTGTGGACGCTGCCGTTCCTGTTCTACGTGCTGGCGCCGTTGAGCGACTGGCTCATCGGCGAGGACCGGGTCAACGCGCCCGAATCGGCGGTGCCCGGCCTCGAGGCCGACTCGTACTACCGCAACATCGTCTTCCTCTACATCCCCGCGCAGTACCTGCTGACGATCGTCGGCGCCTGGTACGCGGTGCAGGGCACGCTGGCGGCGTGGGAACTGATCGGCCTGATGCTCACCGTGGGCATGATCAACGGTGTGGGCATCAACACCGCGCACGAGCTCGGTCACAAGACCAACACGCTCGAGCGCTGGCTGGCCAAGATCACGCTCGCGCCGGTGGCCTACGGTCACTTCTTCATCGAGCACAACAAGGGTCATCACAAGAACGTGGCCACGCCCGAAGATCCGGCCAGCTCGAAGATGGGCGAAACGTTCTGGAGCTTCCTGCCGCGCTCGGTCGTGGGCAGCCTGAAGTCGGCGTGGGACATCGAAGCCGATCGCCTGCGCCGCCTGGGCAAGCCCGTGATCTCGGTCGAGAACGAGAATCTGCAGGCCTGGTCGATGACCGTGGTGATGTTCGGTGCGCTGAGCCTGTGGCTCGGCCCCTGGGCGCTGGTGTTCCTGGTCGTGCAGGCGGTGTTCGGCTTCTCGCTGCTCGAAGTCGTGAACTATCTCGAGCACTACGGCCTGTGCCGACAGAAGCTCGCCGACGGCCGCTACGAGCGCTGCCAGCCGCGCCACTCGTGGAACAGCAACCACGTCGTCACCAACCTGCTGCTGTACCAGCTGCAGCGCCACTCCGATCACCACGCCAACCCGACGCGCCGCTACCAGTCGCTGCGCCACTTCGAGGACAGCCCGCAGCTGCCGTCGGGCTACGCGGCGATGATCCTGGTCGCCTACTTCCCGACGCTGTGGTTCAAGCTGATGGACCCGAAGGTCGTGGCGCACCACGGGGGTGATCTGAGCAAGGCCAACATCCACCCGTCGAAGCGCGAGGCGCTGATGAAGCGCTGGGCGGCTCCGGTCATCGAGACGGTCGAAACGGTGTCGGCGGCGGAAGGCACGACGGGGATCGTCGACGACGCCACGCGACACCAGTGCCCGAACTGCTCGTACATCTACGACGACGCCGCGGGTTGCCCGCACGAGGGCTATGCCGCCGGCACGCCCTGGGCCGCACTGCCCCGCTCGTGGCAGTGCCCGGAGTGCGCGGTGCGCGAGAAGCCGGATTTCGTCGCGTTGAAGCCTTAAACGCAAAGGCGCAGAGGACGCAGAGGAAAGTGAATGGCTTCCTCTGCGTTCTTTGCGTCTCTGCGTTGCCGATTTTTCGTCGGGCCAAAGGCTCCGCCGCTACCAGGGATCGATGTAACGGCGATATTTCGGATCCGGCGCGGGGTGCGTCCGCATGCGCAGTCCGTCCACGATCCAGCGTCGCGAATCGGCCGGATCGATCACGTCGTCGATCTCGAAGTAGGTCGCGACGTTGGCCGCCTTGCCCTGCTCATACATCTCGGCGACGAGCTCGCGAAAGCGCGCATCGCGTGCCGCCGGATCGGCGATGGCATCGAGCTCGCGCCGAAAGCCCAGCTTCACCGCACCTTCCAGGCCCATCGGGCCGAACTCGCCGGTGGGCCATGCGACCGTGAACAGCGTGCGCTTGAGGTGTCCCCCGAGCATCGCCTGTGCACCGAGGCCGTAGCCCTTGCGCAGCACGATGCCGAACCACGGCACCGTCACGCTCGCGCCGACGACGAACATGCGCGCCGCGTGTCGCACGGTGCCGGTCTTCTCCGCGGCGGGGCCCACCATGATCCCGGGCGTATCGCACAGGCTCAGCAGCGGCAGGCGATGCGCGTCGCACAGCTGCATGAAGCGCGCGGCCTTGTCCGCGGCGGCGCTGTCGATGGCACCGGCGAGCTGCGCGGGATTGTTGGCGAGCACGCCGAGCGGCCGGCCCTCGACGCGGATCAGCGCGGTGACCAGGTTGGGGGCGAACGCGCGACGAAGTTCCAGCACCGAACCGACGTCGGCGAGCGCATCGATCACCTTGCGCACGTCGTAGGCGAAGCGGCGGTTCTCGGGAATGGCGTCGCGAAGTCGCTGCGGATCCGGCACCGCGCCGGGTTCGATCGCGCCCTGGAAATACGACAGGTACTGCTTGGCGACCTTGACCGCCTGCGCTTCGTCGTCGACGACGATGTCGACCACGCCGTTGGGCGCCTGCACCGAGATCGGCCCGACCTCGTCGGGCGTGAACTGGCCCAGACCGCCGCCTTCGATCATCGCCGGCCCGCCCATGCCGATGTTGGCGTCGCGCGTTGCGATGGTGACGTCGCAGCAACCGAGGAACGCTGCGTTGCCGGCGAAGCAGCGGCCCGCGGCGATGCCGATCAAAGGCACCTTGCCGCTCAGGCGCGCGAACGCCTGGAACGTTTCCACTTCGAGCCATGACGCCATCACGGCGTTGACGTCGACGTCGCCCGGCCGCCCGCCGCCGCCTTCGACGAAGAACACGACCGGCAGGTTCTGCGCCGCCGCGACCTCGATCATGCGGTCGGTCTTGCGATGGTTCTGAAAGCCCTGCGTGCCGGCGAGCACGCTGTAGTCGTAGCTCATCACCACGCAGCGCGCGCGATCGGGACCGAACGCCGCGCCGTTGATCTGCCCGATGCCGGCGACGAGGCCGTCGGCCGCGGTGTCGCGCTGCAATTCCTCGATGCTGCGGCGGCTGCGCTGCGCGGCGAGCACCAACGCGCCGTATTCGAGAAAGGTTTCGGTGTCGCACAGATCGGCGACGTTCTCGCGCGCGCTGCGCTTGCCGAGCCGGTGGCGTTTGTCGACCGCCTGCGGTCGCGCTGCGTCGAGCGTGAGCGCGCGCTGGGCTTCGACCGCGGCCAGATCCTCGCGCGGCGGCGGCGCGTCGTCGTGCTGCGTCATGCCGAGAGCAGCTTCTGCGACACCGACTGGTCCTTCGCCGCTTTCTGCCGGATGCTCTCCATCAGCAGCTTCTCCAGCTTGCCGCCGATCAACGGCACCGCACACCTCACCGTCCAGCGGATCGTGTTGAGCGTGCCGCCGTCGCGCGCTTCCATCCTGAGTTCGCCCTGAACCTTCACCGGTGCGCCCTTGGGCTCGAACTGGATGCGTCCGACCTTGCGCTCCAGATCCCACTCGACCGTCTGCACGACGTGCGTGCGCTCCGGCATGAACCGCCGCGCGAAGTCGGGCACGTCGGTCTCGGCCTTGTCCGAGTAGGCGATGCGCAAGCGCGCCCGTCCGTTCTCGATGCGCTGCTCGAGCACCTCGATGTCCTGGCGTCCGAGCTCGACGTACTTGCGCCTGAGGAAATCCGGATCGGTGTACTTGGCCAGCACGACGTCCGGAGTCTGCGTGAAGCGCCGGGTGTCGGTGAAGGTCTGCATGTATTCCGGTTCTAGCTGCGCCGATCGCGCGCAACCTCGATCGGACGCAGACCGTAGGCGGCCTTGAACGCGCGCGAGAAATGCGAGGGATCGGCGAAGCCATGCTCGTAGGCGATGTCGGTCACGCGATGTGCGCCGTCACGCGAAAGAGCCGCATGGCTGGCAGACAGGCGCTGCATCCACACCCACCGCATCGGCGTGGTGCCTTCCGCGGCAAACAGGCGGTTCAGGGTCCTCACCGAGATGCCGTGCCGCTCCGCGACGCGCACGGTGTCGAGCGCACGATTGCCCAGGTGCGACATCACGTAGGCCTTGATGGTGTCGAGCAGCGGTGCAGCGGCGCCGTCGCGATCGACCGTTCCGGCGAGCTCGCACTCGATCGCCGCCGCCACCGCATCCACCAGGCAGTCGCCGATCCGTTCGCCGGCGACAGGAAGATCATCGATCTCGAGGTCCATCGCCTCGCGCACCAGGCGCGCGGCCAGGCGGCCCACCGGGGTGCGCAGTCCGAAGCCCACCGCCGTGTAGCGCTGCGCCTGCGGCAGGCGCATCTCCAGCTCCTGTCGCGGCACCTTGAGCAGCAGGATGTCGGAATCGAGCAGGTACGAGAACGGCCGGCCGGTGTCGTACAGCGCGAGTTCGTCCGGCTGCTGTTCGACTTCGCGCCCGCCCTGGCCCAGCCGCGCGGTCCCGCTCAGCTTCAGGCTCAGCAGGTATTCGTCGTGCGGCGCGCGCCGGACGTTTTCGTTGGTGCGGGTCCACAGGTGCCGCGGCGCGGCCAGCCGGCTGACCTGGTAGGTGCCGAGCGGATGGGTGCTGAACGTCGCCGGGAACGCGTGCACGCGATCGAGCCGGCTCTCGGCCGGCACGAAATGCCGGCAGATCACGTCATGCCAGTAACCGAACTGGGACCGCTCCGCGACGTCCGCTGTCTGGTAGATCCTCATGTCCGTCACCACTTTGCCCGACTCCTGCTATTGAGCAAGAAGCCTGCACCGGACTCAAGTGCGGACGGGCCCGCGCGGTGATCATCGCGGGGACGCGCGAATGGAAGTCCGTGACGCCCTGGTACGACGCTGCCATGCGGAACAGCGAGGCCTCCTCGAACGGACGGCCGATCAGCTGCATGCCGATGGGCATGCCGTCCGCATCGAAGCCGCAGGGCACGCTCATCGCCGGCAGGCCGGTGAGGCTCGCCACGCCGGTGAACTGCATGATCGCCGACAGCATGCTTTCCTCGACGCCGTTTTCGATGCACACGGTCGTCGCACCCACCGGCGTGGCGGTGAACGGCAGGGTTGGGCACACGAACGCGTCCACCTTTCGGAACGCCGCCAGGAATTGCTCGCGCAGCAGCGCGCGGTAGCGCTGCGCCTGCAGGTAGTGCGTGGCCAGCATCAGCTCGCCCACCTCGAGCAGCGCGCGAACGTCTGCGCCGTAGTCCTGGGGGCGCTCGCGCAGCCAGTGCTGGTGGTAGGTACTTGGCTCGGCGGATTCGATCGTGAGCTGGGCCGAAATGTTGCCGTGGATGTGCTCGATCGGAATCTCGATGACGTCCGCACCGAGCGTGTCGAACACGTCGAGCGCGCGGCGCACCGCTGCCTCCACCGCAGGCTGCAGGTGATGGAAGAAATATCCCGGAATCACGCCGATGCGAAGGCCGCAGATCGAGTCCCGCAGCGAGGGCCCGCAGCCCTGACTGCGTTGCCGGGCGCTGGTCGGGTCGCGCGGATCGTGTCCGGCCACGACGTCGAAGAGGATCGCGCAGTCCTCGGCGGTGCGCGCCATGGGCCCGGCGGTATCCATGCTCCAGGCCAGCGGCACGATGCCGTGATTGCTGACGCGCCCGTACGTCGGGCGGATGCCGGTGATGCCGTTGATCGCGCTCGGCAGGCGGATCGAGCCGCCCGTGTCGGTGCCCATCGCGCCGAAGCACATGCGGGCGGCGACGGCCACGCCGCTGCCGCCGCTCGATCCGCCGGGAAAGCGATCGGGATTCCAGGGATTGCGAACCGTGCCGTAGTGCGGATTGTCAGACGTCCCGCCCCAGGCGAACTCGTGCAGGTTGAGCTTGCCCAATACGATCGCGCCGGCCGCGCGCAGCCGCGCAGTCACGGTCGCGTCCTCTTCGGGAATCCAGTCCGCGAGGATGCGGCTGCCGGCGGTCGTGCGGACGCCGCGTGTGGCGATGTTGTCCTTCAGCGCGATCGGCACCCCGTGCAGCGGCCCGACTCGCGCACCTGCACGCTGCGCCTTCTCCGCGACCTGCGCCTGCGCCAGCGCCTCGTCGGCACAGACCGTGATCCATGCACGCAGCGTGACGTCGTGCGCTTCGATTCGCTCCAGGCAACGCCGCACCAGTTCGGTGGGCGACACGCGGCGTTCGCGAACGGCCGCGGCGGCTTCGGCCAGGGTCATGTCGAGCAATTCGTCACTCATGGTCGTCTCCATGAACGGGCACGGTGACCGGCACGAGATGACGCCGCGACAGGTCGCTCATCTTGCGGTTGAGTTCCACGCAGCCCGGCCACCACTCGCCGAGGATCCGACCCACGATCACGAGCCGCTCATCCGGAAGTCGCAGGTCGGCCGCCTTCGCCAGCGCCGCGACGTCATTCATCGGCTTTCTCCAGGTAGCCTTCCCAGAGATCGACGACCACGGCGGAGACTTCCGCGGTCTCGCCCCACAGATCGCGCGCGTCGAACGACACGTGGTACGTGGGTTGTCGGCGCGCCTCGCGCCCGTGTCCCGCGGCGTCGGGGAACGGCCACTCCACGCTCGTGCGATGCACGATCGTGCCGCGCTTGCCCCGCACGTACTTGGGCATGCGCGTGTGCCCGCGAACGAACTCGCGCGTCACGACGACTTCGTCGCCCACCTCGAAATGGGGGCGCGGTGATCCGGCGGCGCGTCCTTCGGTCTGCGGTCGCGCCAGCGGGAACGCGCCGCCGGCCAGCTCCTCGAGTTCCGCCTGCGTCAGCACGCCCTTCTCCACGTACAGCGAGGCGGTGCCGACGACGATGCGGTCGTAGTACGGCGCGGCGAGGTACTGGCGCGGCTCCATGCGCTCGATCGCATGGCGCAGCTCGTCGACGTTGAAGGTCCTGAGGCGATCGGCGCCGAGGAACAGCAGGCCGTACGCCAGGTGCTCCCAGGGTTCGTGGAACACCGGCTTGTAGGTGAGCGAATTGATCCGGTGCGGCACGGTGCCGAATCCGTTGGTGCCGCCGAGGTCGTGAATTCCGTCCATCGGGATCTCCTGCGGCGGTTCAGGTCGGCACGATCGGCCGCGCCACGCCGATCAGCACGTCCTTGGTGACGATCGAAGCGAGCTTTTCCTCGCTCCAGCCCTCGGTGGCCGCCGGACGGAACGGCAGCACCATGAAGCGCGTCTCGGCCGTCGTGTCCCAGACCTTGATCGCCACGCTCTCGGGCAGGTCCAGGCCCATCTCGCGCAGCACCGTGCGCGCTTCGCGCACCACGCGCGAGCGGTACTCGAAGCTCTTGTACCAGTCCGGCGGCAGGCCCAGCACCGGCCACGCCGTGCACGAGCACAGCGTGCAGACGATGACGTTCTGCAGCGTCGGCGTGTTCTCGAGCGCGACGATGTACTCGCCCTGTGGTCCGGTGTAGCCGAACTGCTCGCACGCCGCGGTGCCGTCGCGCAGCAGCAGTTCGCGGTACGCCGGATCCACCCAGGCTCGCGCGACCACCCGGGCGCCATTGGCCGGATCCCAGTCGACTTCCATCAGCTTGGTGAAGTCCTCGATGAAGCCGTCGGGGATCAGCTTCTTGCGATCGAGCGCATCCTTGAGCGCCTGGGCGCGCCGGGCGATCGGCGCTGCGGTGGGATGACTGTCGTGGGCCATGTGCCTTCGTCCTGTCGATGCGTGGTTCGACAGTAGGAGCGCGCCACGCGACCCGCTTGACTGGCCCGGCCAAGCCCACTGGCTCCTGCGTGCCACTGGCCGTCGCAGTCCAGCGCCGTGGCACGCGCAGGCCAGTCGCGCCCGCGTGCGCCGCCTAAGATCGTCCCCATTCCCGCTTCAGGAGCCGCCCATGGGCAGAAAGGAACACGTACCGGTGCGGCGCGAACCGCGTTTCGAGCTGTGGAATCTCGCGCTGCCCGCCGGCGTCACCACGCTGCAGTTCGTACAGTTCGGGGTGCAGGCGCCGACCGTGGACGCGGCGATGGCAGCGGCCGAGGCGCTGCAACCGCTGCTCGATCTCGGCGAGGCGCCGGACGAGACCAGTCGCGGCCTGTTCGTCGACGAGACCGGCGCGGCGAACATCACCTGGATCGCCTACTGGTTCGATCCCGCGCGCTACGAGCGCTGGACCGCGCAGTCGGCGGTGCGCTCGTACTGGTCGAGCCGCGCGTCGTCGGGCGACGTGGGCTGGTGGCGGGAATCCGCGCGCGTGCCCGCGCAGGCCATCGACACGCTCTACACCACGCACGATCCGCACGCGTTCGAGCAGACGGGCATCGCGCGCCACGGCACGATGGTCGTCTGCAGCCAGCACGACTACTGGGGCGCGGTGCGCGATCGACTCCCCGCGCTCGGCGATCCCGAGCTGCAACCCGATCGCGAGACCTATCGCCCCACGACGGTTCCGACGCGCGACCAGCGCGTGTCGATCACCGCGCCGGCCAACGTGTGCATGGCGCGTCACCACGAGGACTGGCGCAACGCGCCGCAGTTCGGCCACGTCTATCTCGCCGAGGTCGCCGGCGTGAAGGAGGCCGGTACGCGACACCTGGCGAATCACCCCGAGCTCGGCTGCATCACCTCGCGCGCGATCGAGGGCCAGTCGCCACAGGGCACGCCGATCGGCCGCGCCGATGCGGTGGCCTGGTTCCTGTCGCTGGACGATCTGCTGAGCTGGGCGCGATCCGATCCGAGCCATCTGGCGATCTACGGCGCCTTCTTCAAGGCCGCGACGCAGATCAAGGAAGGCCAGGTGTGGGACGTGCCGATGTGGCACGAGGTCTTCGTCGTGCCGCGGGGAGAACTCACGGCCGAGTACGTCAATTGCCACAACCGCACCGGGTTCCTCACGCTGCTCGACGACCTGATCCCCGCAGGACTGGCGAAGTTCCAGGCCGCGTAACATCCGGCCGCGTGACGGCCGAACGTTCCAGCGAGATCCTCATCGACGCGCTCAACGTCGCGTGGTGGTGCGGGGCACCGCCGTCGCTGCGTTTTTCCGTCGCGTTGCTGGTGGCGCTGCTGCGTCGTGGCGATCGCGCGCAGCTGTATTTCGACGCCAGCGCCCCGCACCAGCTCTCACACGAGCGCGACGTGTACGAAGACCTGCTCGCGATGACCGGTCACGTGGTGCAGGCGCCGAGCCGCACGCCGGCTGACCGCCTGCTGCTGCGCCATGCGCGCGATCGGTCGGCGCTGATCGTGAGCCGCGATCGCTTTCGCGATCACCGCATCCGCTATCGCCGGATCATCGACGATCCGGCGCGCGTGCTCTCGGGTCATGTGGAGGCCGACACGCTGTGCGTGCCGGGCCTCGATCTGGTTGCACCGCTGCCGGCGTCGGCGCGGGACGCGGTGGATGCCGTCCGCGGCCGATAGCCGGTGCGGCGGGATGCGCGTCCGCTGACGCGGACGCTTTCCCGCCCTACCCCGCCCTACTTCGCGCGCGAACTCTTGGTGACCGCCGCCGGGATGCCGTTCGGATCGATCAGCTCGTCGTAGAGCTTGAGGTTGTGCGCGTGCGCGATCTGATGGAGATGAAACGCGTTCTGCATCGCCACGTCGCGACCCTGTGCATCGACGCAGCCGTTGACGGCCTTCTTGGCGAGTTTGAGCGCGAACGGCGGCTTGCGCGCGATGCGCGAGGCCATCTCGAGCGCGGCGTCGGCGAGCTGCTCCCGCGGCACGATCTTGTTCACCATCCCCCAGTCCTGCGCCTGCGCGGCGGTGAACTCGTCGCTGGTGAACAGCATCTCCTTGGCCTTGCGAACGCCGATCTCCCACACGTGCGCGAAGTATTCGACGCCGCCGACGCCGATGGTCACCGTCATGTCGCTGAAGATCGCATCCTCGCTGGCGATGATGATGTCGCAGGGCCACACCAGCATCAGGCCGCCGGCGATGCACTTGCCCTGCACCGCCGCGATGGTCGGCTTGGGGATGTTGCGCCAGCGTTCCGAGAAGCCTGTGTAGAGCTCTTCCTCGCGCGCCATCTGCGCCTGTACGCCGCCGCAGCCGAACCCGCAGATCGGGAACACCGTGCGGTGCTCGCTCATGTTCTGGGCGTAGTTGGCGCGGTTCTCCAGCAGGTCGTGACCGGCGGAGAAGTGCTTGCCGTTGGCGGCGAGGATGATCACGCGCACGTTGTCGTCGTGCGCAGCCCGATCGAAGGCCTCGTTGAGCTGATAGAGGACGCGCGTGTCCTGCGAGTTGGCCTGCGCCGGACGGTTGAGCGTGATCCGGGCGACGTGCTCGGCCGGGGTGTCGTACAGGATGTAGCTCGGCGTATCCGACATGGATCAGGACTCCAGCAGTGGATCGAAAGGGCCTGCTACTTTAAGCCGCGCGGCCGGCGCCGCCGACGCCTCGACCGGGGGACGACCCGCATTGCTGCAGCGCGACGGGCTGCCGACACTGCCTCTTTCGAGTGCCTGAACAGGAGCCGTCGCGATGCCGGACCCCGGCCGAGTCGAGGACACGCTGGCGATCACGCGCACCATCCAGATGGTCGCGCGGGCCTACGACCAGAAACGCCACCGCCTGCTGCTGCCCAAGCTGTTCGTCGAGAACGCCCGGCAGCACTACTACCTGATGGGCCGGTTCATCGACTTCTCCCTGCCCGGTGGGATCGACCTGCTCGAGTACTACCACTCGCGCTGCTACGCGACGCAGCACCTGGTGGCGCCGCCGACCGTCGAGTTCGAAGGCCGCGACGTGGCGCGCACCGAAAGCCCCGTGCACGCCCCTCACGTGCAGGTGCGCCACGACGGCACGCGCTCCAACTGGCTGCTCGGCGGCTACTACCACGACGTGCTGGTGCGCGACGGCGACGCCTGGCGCATCCGCGAGCGGGTCGCGCGGGTGACCTACGAGAGCGGCACGTTCCTGGAGGACGTGCGGCTGTATCCGACGTTGGCGGATTACGAAAAGGAGCCGTAGCCCGGGCGAAGCCTGGGAGCCGTACACCTCCAAACACTGCGTCCAGGCTACGGCTTTGACGGATTCCGCCGCACTTGCGCCGATGTGCCGCGATGCAGCCGGTAGATCTCGCGTGCCCAGTCGAACGCCGGATGGCGCAGCACGCTTTCGCGATACTCGCGTGCATACCCGGGCAGCTCGATCTCGATCGGGTACTGGATCTGGTCGGGTTGCAGCAGCGGGGATAGCAGCGCCGCCACGGTCAGGTCAGCCACGCTGAAGGTCTCGCCCACCAGGTAGGCGCGGCCGTCGCGTTCCGATTCGACGCGATCGAGCGCCGATCGCACTTTCTGCCGATCCGCCTCGAGCGCCTCGTCCCGGATCTGGTGGCGCTTGCGGTAGAAGCCCGGAAGCAGTCGCGCGAACGGACGCAGGCGCTGGAAGTTCTTCGACATGCCCGTCATCAGCACGCGCAGCGCGATCTCCGGGTCGTTCCGGAACAGCGGCGTGACCAGGCAGGCGCGCAGCGACGGACCGAGCGCCTCGTCGAAATGCTCTTCGAGATCGAGCGCGCGCTGGCGCAACGCCGGATCGGCCGGATACAGCGCGGGCTCGGGCTGGATCCGTTCGAGCGCCTCGATGATGCGGGTCGAATCGTGGATCGCCCGGCCTTCCGGCAGGAACAGGATCGGCGTCTTGCCCTGGCCCGTGGCACGCCACGCACGCCAGTAGAAGTCGGGACCGATCACGCGCCGGTGGTGCGCGATGCTCTTGTGGTCCAGCGCCCAGCGCGCCTTCTCGTTGTAGTGCGACAACGGGATGTGCAGCAGCAGCGGCAGCGCGGCGCTCGGGGAGTCCATGGGAGTCGCCGACCATGCCTCAGGGTTGCACCCTATGCAATCGCGCGCGGTCGCGACCTAAGCTTTGCGCACCGCGGAGGAGACCCGACATGGCAACGAATCGCAGCTGGCACCTGGTCAAGCGGCCCCAAGGCACGCTGGGGAACGAGCACTTCGAGCTCCGCGAATCGCCCGCGCCCGAGCCCGCCGACGGACAGGTGCGCATCCGGAACCTGTACCTGTCGCTGGATCCGACCAACCGCATCTGGACGCGCGAGAAGGATTCCTACATGCCGTCCGTCCCGCTCGGCGGCGTGATGCGTGGCCTCACGATCGGCCGCATCGACAAGTCGCGCAATCCGGCGCTGCCCGAAGGCACGATCGTCAGCGCGCTCGGCGGCTGGGAGGACTACTCGATCTCCGACGGCTCGCTGCTGTGGAAGATCGACCAGCCCAAGGGCATTCCGCTGTCGGCGCGCTTTGCGCTCTACGAACACATCGGCACGCCCGCGTACTTCGGTCTCACGCGTGTAGGTCAGCTGAAGAAGGGCGACACGGTCGTGGTCTCGGCCGCCGCCGGCGCGGCAGGTTCGCTGGCGCTGCAGATGGCACGCAATCTCGGCGCCGGTCGCGTGGTCGGACTCGCCGGCTCGGCCTCGAAGTGCAAGTGGCTCACCGACGAACTCGGCGCCGATGTGGCCATCAACTACAAGACCGATGACATCCCCAAGGCGCTGGCCGCGGCCTGCCCCAACGGCATCGACGTCTATTTCGACAACACCGGCGGCCCGATCCTCGGGGCGGTGCTCGACCTCATCAACATGAATGCCCGCATCGCGATCTGCGGCAACATCTCCAGCTACGACGCGGACTGCGATCAGCCCGGCCCGCGCAATCTCTTCAACCTGCTGTTCAAGCGGGCACGCATGGAAGGCTTCGTCTGCTTCGATTTCGCCGCCGACACCGCGGGCTGGGCCGAGTGCGACGCCGCGATCACGCGCTGGCATCTCGACGGCAAGCTCAAGTACCGCCTCGATCTGCAGCAGGGACTCGAGAACGCGCCCACCGCGATCGGGCGCCTGTTCAACGGCACCAATACCGGGAAACTGGTGGTCCAGATCGCTGCGGAATAAGTACGAATCCCGTAGCCCGGGCGAAGCCCGGGAGCGGTGAATTCCCGGGCTACGGTCCGGTAATCGCGCCGAAGTGGATGACTCAGTGAACGGCTACCGCCGACTGCGCATCGGCGGGCGACTCGCGCGGCCGCAGCCATAGCCGGCCCAGCACGGCGCCGAGCAGCGTCATGGCCGCGCCGATCCGGAACGCGAGCTGATAGCCCTCGTTGAGTGCGATCCGGGGATCGACGCCGCTCGCCACTTCCGCCGACGTTCGCGCGTCGGCCAGGCTCGCCAGAACCGCCAGTCCCAATGCACCGCCCATCATGAACGCGGTGTTGACGATGCCCGACGCAAGGCCCGCCTCGCTTTCGGTCGCGTCGTTCATCGCCGCCAGCAGCAGCGGGTTGAAAGCCATGCCGGCACCGACGCCCAGCAGCATCATCCCGGGCAGCACGTGGATCACGTAGCGGCCGTCCACCGGCGCCACCGCGATCAGGGCCAGGCCCACGGCGGCGATGAACAGTCCGGTCCACAACGGCGTTCGGATGCCGAGCTTCATCACCAGCTTCGCCGACAGGCTGACCGAGAACACCGCCATCACCAGGTCGGCCGGGATGAAGGCCAGGCCCACCTGCAGCGGGTCATAGCCGAGCACGCGTTGCAGGTACAGCGCGGTGATGACGAACCACGCGAACATGCCCGCCGACCACAGCACGGCGATGACGTTGGCCGTGGCCAGGTTGCGCAGCTTGAACATGCGCAGCGGCATCAGCGGTTCGCGCACCCTGGCCTCGACCACGAAGAACGCCGCCAGCAACACCGCGCCGGCTGCCAGGAAGCCGAGCGTGCGCAGCGAGCCCCAACCGGCCTCGTTGCCGCCGATCACCGCGTACACCGCGAGCATCAGGCCCGTCGTCACCAGCACCGCGCCCGTGACGTCCAGCGGCGGTCGGCGCACCGGCATCACGTCCGGTGGCAGCAGGCGCATGCACATCCCGTACACCGCGATGCCGATGGGAAGGTTGATCAGGAAGATCCAGCGCCAGTCGAGCAGACCGGTCAGCACGCCGCCGAGCACCGCGCCGATGCTGCCGCCCGCGGCGCAGATGAACCCGTAGATCCCCATCGCCTTGGCGCGCTCCGCCGGCTCGGTGAACAGGTTCATGATCAGGGCCAGTGCCACCGCCGCGACGATCGCACCGCCGATGCCCTGCACCGCGCGCGCAACCACCAGCAGCACACCGTTGGGCGCAACGCCGCAGGCCAGCGAGGCCACGGTGAATCCGACCAGGCCGAGAAGGAACCAGCGCCGATTGCCGTACAGGTCGCCGAGCCGTCCCCCGAGCAGCAGGAAACCGCCGAAGGTCAGCATGTAGGCGTTGAGCACCCACACCAGCGCGGTGTCCGAGAAACCCAGGCTGGTCTGGATGGTGGGCAGCGCCACGGTGACCACCGTGGTATCGAGCACGATCATCAGCACGCCCAGGCACAGCACGTAGAGCGCGAGCCAGCGTTGGCGGGACGTCAGGGGTGAGGCAGTCATGTCGTGCGGTCGATCGGTTGATCTAGGAGGCCATCAACAGAACGACGATCGGCGGATGCCGGAATCGACCGCACGCCGCGCCATCCGGGCCGCGACCGACGAACGGCCGGCCGCAGGTCCGCGATTGTGCCCGATCGACCGTTACACGAGGTAAACGGCAGGCGTTGCCGCTGCGCCCCTCAATACGACTTGGGCAGGTCCAGCACCTTCTCTGCGATGAAGTTCAGGATCATCTGCTCGGTCACCGGCGCGATGCGCGGCAGCATCGATTCGCGGAACAGACGCTCGACCTGGAACTCCCGCGCGTAGCCCATGCCGCCGTGCGTGAGCACCGCCTTGGTCGTGGCATCGAAGCTCGCGCGACCGGACAGGAATTTGGCCGCGTTGGCTTCGGCGCCGCAGGGCAGGCCCTTGTCGTACAGGTAGGCCGCGCGCATGCACATCCAGTACGCCGCCTCGAGGTTGCACCAGGCCTCCGCGAGCGGATGCTGGATGCCCTGGTTCTTGCCGATGGGCCGGCCGAACACCACGCGGTCACGCGCGTACTTGGCCGCGCGGTTGAGCGCATCGCGGCCGATGCCGATGGCCTCGATGCCGACCAGCACGCGCTCCGGGTTCAGCGAATCGAGCAGGTAATAGAAGCCCTTGCCCTCTTCGCCGATGCGATCGCTTTCGGGAACGAAGTAGTCGTCGATGAACGTCGCGTTGGAGTCGACCGCGTTGCGGCCGAGCTTCTTGATGCGGCGCACCTCGATCTTCGTGCGATCGAGGTCGGAATAGAACAGCGACATGCCGTCGGTGGGACGCTTGCAGTCGCTCTTGGCCGTGGTGCGCGCCAGGATCACGATCTTGTGCGCTTCCTGGCCGGTCGACGTCCACATCTTGCGACCGCTGATGCGATAGCCGCCGTCGACTTTCTTGGCGAAGGTCTTGATGCTGGTGGTGTCGAGTCCCGCGTCGGGCTCGGTGACGCCGAAGCAGGCCTTCTCCTTGCCCTGGATCAGCGGCGTGAGCCAGCGCTTCTTCTGGTCGGGAGATCCGTGCACGACGATCGCGTGCGGGCCGAACAGGTTGATGTGGATCGAGCTCGCGGCCGCCTGGCCGCCGCCGCCCGAGGCCACGGTGTGCATCATGATCGCGGCCTCGGTGACACCCAGGCCGGCGCCGCCGAGTTCCTCGGGCATCGTGATCCCCAGCCACCCGGCCTCGGCCATCGCCGAGTAGAACTCCTCCGGAAAGCGCGCGTTCTCATCGCACTCGTGCCAGTACTCGTCCGGGAATTTCTGGGTGATCTTGCGGACCGAGGATTCGATCTCGCGCTGGGTTTCGGACAGTTCGATTTCCATGGGAATTCCTTGAAAGGCCATTTACCGAAAAGGCGCAAAGGGAAAAGAAAGACGCAACGTCTCTTGATTTTTTCTCCGCGTCCTTTCTTTTCCCTTTGCGCCTTTGTGGTGACGGATTTGACGTGAGTACGCGACTCTTCAGACCGGTTCCCAGGTGAACACGTCCGACGATCGATCCAGCGTGTGGAACGACTTGCGCAACGCCGGCAGCGCGCGATCCAGGCAGCTCTGCGGCGTCCAGCCTTCACCGGCGTGCACCGAACGGATCGGACGCGGCTGGCTGAACAGGAAGATCTCGTTGCGGCGGATGCCGAACACCTGGCCGGTGACGTCCTTGGCACCGTCGCCGCACAGCGCCACGACGAACGGCGCGATCTTGTCGGCGGTCATCATCCGGTTGAGGCGGTTGCGCTCGGCGTTCTCCGGCGTATCCGGGATCGAGCTGACCATGCGCGTGAAGGCGAACGGCGCGATGGCGTTGGAACGCACGCCGAAGCGCTGCATGTCCAGCGCGATGCTCTTGGAGAGCGCCGCCACGCCGTTCTTGGCCGCGGCGTAGTTGGACTGGCCGAAGTTGCCGATCAGTCCGGAGGTCGACGTCATGTGCACGTAGCTGCCCTTCTGCTTGTCCTTGAAGTGCGGCGCCGCGGCGCGCGCCACGTAGAAGCAGCCCGAGAGGTTCACCTGCACCACCGCGTCCCACTCCTCCTTGGACATCTTGTGGAAGATGGTGTCGCGCAGGATGCCGGCGTTGTTGACGATGGCATCGACGTCGCCGAACACCTTCATCGCGTTGCCGAACAGTGCGTGCGCGCCTTCCCAGTTGCCGATGTTGGAGCCGTCGGCGATCGCCTCGCCCCCGGCGGCGCGGATCGCCTGCACGATCTCTTCGGCCGGCCCCAGGCTGGTCCCTTCGCCCGCCTGGCTCACGCCGAGGTCGTTGACGACCACGCGCGCGCCTTCGGCCGCGGCGAGCTTGGCGATCTCCGCCCCGACACCCCGGCCGGCGCCGGTGACGATCACGACCTTGCCCTTCAGAACATCTGCCATGGGAGGGGAATTCCTTATGCGGGGGACGCGTCGCGCGTCCCGTTTTCAATATGGTACTGTACCGTACTATCTCACGAACCCCTGCCGTCTTCCACCCCTGCTTTCGAGGATTTGGCCATGCCCAATTACAAGGACATCACCTACGAAGTCGGCGAAAACGCCGTCCGCATCACGATCAACCGCCCGGAGGTGTTCAACGCCTTCCGCACGCAGACGGTCGAGGAACTGATCGATGCGTTCAAGCGCGCCGACGAGGAGAAGTCGGTCAACGCGGTGATCTTCTCCGGTGCCGGTGACAAGGCGTTCTGCACCGGCGGCGACCAGAAAGTGCACATGAGCGAGGACGGACTATACGGTCCGCGCGGGCTCGTCGGCCTGCCGATCGAGGAACTGCACAGCGCGATCCGCGACTGTCGCAAGGTGGTCATCGCCCGCGTGCAGGGCTTCGCGATCGGCGGCGGCAACGTGTTCTGCACCATCAGCGATCTGACCATCGCGTCCGAGAAGGCGCAGTTCGGCCAGGTCGGACCCAAGGTCGGTTCGGTCGATCCGGGCTTCGGCACCGCCTACCTCGCGCGTCTCGTGGGCGAGAAGAAGGCGCGCGAGATCTGGTTCCTGTGCCGACGCTACAAGGCACAGGAGGCGCTCGAGATGGGCCTGATCAACAAGGTCGTGCCGCACGACCAGCTCGACGCGGAGTGCGAGGCCTGGGCCGCGGAGATCAACGCGCTGTCGCCCACGGCAATCGCCATTGCCAAGCGCTCGTTCAACGCCGATTCGGAGAGCATCCGCGGCCTGAGCTTCCTGGGCATCGCCGCAGTGAAGGGTTACTACCAAGGCGAAGAGTCCAAGGAAGGCGTGCGAGCCTTCAACGAGAAGCGCAAGCCGGACTTCAAGAAGTTCGTCTGAGCGCAGCGCGAAGCGACGGCGGCGCGATCCGGTCAGGAGGCGAGACAGATGAGCCAGTACGAGAACATCCGGTTCGAGAAGGCCGGATCGATCGCCCGCGTCACGCTCGACCGGCCCAAGGCCGCCAACGGCTTCAACGGGCCGATGATGGCCGAGCTCGCCGCCATCGCGCAGGACTGCGACGCCGACGCTTCGCTCAAGGCGGTGATCCTCACCGGCACCGGCCGCTTCTTCTCGGCCGGTGGTGACCTCAAGGGCATGGCCGATGCCGGCGATGCGCGCGGCGCCTACGTCAAACGCCTCGCCGACAACCTGCACCGCGCGATCTGCAGCTTCGCGCGCATGGACGCGCCGCTGATCGTCGCGGTCAACGGCGTCGCGGCCGGCGGCGGATTCAGCCTCGCGATCGCCGGTGACCTGGTGATCGCGGCTCGATCGGCGGCGTTCACGATGGCCTACACCCGCGCGGGCCTGTCGCCCGACGGCAGCTCGTCGTATTTCCTTCCGCGCCTGGTCGGCCTGCGCCGCGCGCAGGACCTGATGCTCACCAACCGCTCGCTGACCGCGGACGAAGCGCTCGCCTGGGGCCTGGTGACCGAAGTCGTCGACGACGCGGCGCTGATGGCGCGGGCCGAAGCGCTGGCCGCCCAGTTCGTCGCCGGCGCGCGCGGCGCCAACCGCAACGTCAAGCAGCTGCTCAACGCGACGTACGGCCATTCGCTGGAGTCGCAGATGGAAATGGAAGGGCGCCTGGTCGCGGCCCGCGCCGACTCGGCCGAAGGTCGCGAAGGCATCGACGCCTTCATCGCCAAGCGTGTACCGCAGTTTCCCTGAGTCACCTCACCATGACCGATCCCAACATCCTCACCGAGCTCGACGCCGACGGCGTGCTCGTGGCGACGCTCGACATGCCCGGTCGCGCGATGAACGTTTTTTCGCGAAGCCTGATGGACTCGCTGACGCAGCTGGTCAAGCGCGCCGAGGAAGACACGGCCGTGCGCGCCGTGGTGCTGACGTCGGGCAAGGCCACGTTCCTCGCCGGCGCGGACCTGGAGATGATCCAGATGTTCACGCAGCGGGCCCGCACGGGAAGCACCGCCGAGCTGCATGAACTGTTCGGTTATCTCGGCCGCCTGTTTCGCAGGCTCGAGCTGAGCCCCAAGCCCTTCGTCGCCGCGATCAATGGCCTGGCGCTCGGCGGCGGACTCGAGGTGTGCCTGTCGTGCCACGCACGCGTGGTGGCGGACGATCCGGCGATCCAGCTGGGCCTGCCCGAGATCAAGCTCGGCCTGCTGCCCGGGGCCGGTGGAACGCAGCGCCTGCCGCGACTGGTCGGCACGTCCAAGGGCATGCAGATGCTGCTCACCGGCGAGCCCGTCGCCCCGGCCGAGGCGCTGAGCCTGGGGCTGGTGCACGAGATGGTGCCGCGGGAGCAGCTGATCGAAACCGCCAAACGCCGCGCGCGCGCGATGGTGCAGCCGCGTGCGCCCTGGGACCAGCCGGGCGCGAAGTTCGATTCACGTCCGTTCGATTTCTCCGACAAGGCCGCGGCCGCCAACGAAGTCGCGCAGGCCGTCGGCATCAGCGACTACCAGCGTCGCCACTATCCGGCCTATCAGGCGATCCTCGATTGCGTGATCGGCGGCTGGTCGCTGCCGATGACCGAAGGCGGCGAGCACGAGATGCGCGTGTTCGTCGAACTGATGCGCGACGCGGTCGCCGGCAACATGGTCCGCACGCTGTTCCTCAACCGGCAGAAGGCGGCCAAGCTCGGACTGCTTGCGCCGACCAGCGTGCTTGCGACCGGCGACGATGCACTGCTGCCGCGCGTGAAGCAGGCGCGCGAGCAGGCCAAGGCCGCGGGTTTGAACGAGGACGACACGCTGCTGGCCATCGCGTTCGCCGCGCTGCGCGCCTGGGACGCGGGGAAGGTCGAAGAGCCCGAGCTCGCCGACGTCGCCGTCGTGACCGGCGGGCTGTATCCGTCCTACACCGGTGGCCCGTTCACCTGGCTGCAGCAGCGCGGAGCGCAGGATCTGCGCCGGCGCGCGCAGGGGCGTGATCCGGCGCTGTTCGCGGTGCCAGAAGGGCTGGACCGCTTCCTCGGCACCGCGGCCGCCTGAGCCCCGCGCGACATCCGATGACGCAGCGCCTGGATCTGGAGCAGGTTCTCGACCGGTTCCAGCCCGGCATGACGGTCTTCGTGCCGGGCATGTCGGGCGAAAGCCTCGCGCTGTACGAGGCACTGCGCGCGCGGCCCGACGCCGCGCGCGGCGTGCGCTTCGTCGGCGCGCATTTCCCCGGCATCAACCGCTCCGACTACCTCGGCCTGCATCCGGAGGCGCGCCAGCGCGGCTATTTCATGCTGCCGGCCTTCCGCAAAGCCGGCGCGCGCGCCGAGCTGCTGCCGATCGACTACCCCGGCGCCTTCCGCGATCTGGCGAACCTTGCGCCGGTGGACATCGCGTTCGCCCAGGTGAGCCCGCCCGACGAACAAGGCATGTGCAGCCTGGGCGTGTGCTGCGACTTCCAGCCCGCGGTGTGGGCGCGTGCGCGCCAGCGCATCGCGCACATCAATCCGCGCATGCCGCGCACGCGCGGGAGTTTCGCGATCCGTTTCGACGAACTCGACGCGGCGTTCGAAGCCGGGCACGAGCTGCTGGCCTACGACGGCGGGGCGCCGAACGAGGCGATGCGTGCGCATGCAGCGCTCGTGGCCGATCTCGTGCGCGACGGCGACACGCTCGAATTCGGCGTGGGCAAGCTGCAGGCGGGCGTCCTCGCCGCGCTGTCGAACCATCGCGGCCTGCGCGTGTGGTCGGGAATGGCGTCGACGCCGGTGCTGCAGCTGCTCGATCGCGGCGTGATCGCCGGCCGCGAATCGCTGACGCTCGGCGCGGCACTGGGCGAGCGCGCGTTGTACGAGCGCGCGGAAATGGACGACGCGTTCTGCTTCCGGCCCGTATCCGAGACGCATGACGTGCCGCGCATGGCGGCGATCCGGAATTTCGTCGCGATCAATTCGGCGGTCGAAGTGGACCTGTTCGGCCAGGTCAACGCCGATGCGGTGAACGGGCGCCTGGCCGCCGGCGTGGGCGGACTTCCGGCCTTCGCCGCCGGCGCCGCGCTGTCCGAAGGCGGACGCTCGATCATCGCGCTGCCTGCCGCCACCGACGACGGTCGCTTCAGCCGCATCGTCGCGCGCGTCTCGGCGCCCGGCGTCTGCGCCATTCCACGTCACCATGCCGACTACGTGGTCACCGAGCACGGCGTGGCGGCACTGCGCGGGCTCGACGTGAATGCCTCTATGCGTCGCCCGCTGTAGCGTCGCCCGGCACGCGTGCACGAACGCGACGGAGGTCGACATGGATACAGGGGCAGCAGCACCGGGCGCGGCACCCGTCGGCGACTGGGCGGGCGCGGACCCCTTCGCGCCGGATTTCCGCGACGATCCTTATCCGGGACTGCACACGCTGCGCGAGCGTGACCCGGTGAATCTCACGCCGGTCGGCACGTGGCGCATCAGCCGCTACGACGACCAAGAAGATCAAGACCGGCATGACCGCGGCCGACGGCAGCTCGCCGAACTTCGATCCACTGGACAAGCGCGGCAGCTTCCTCGACTTCATGTTGAACATGGACGGGCCCGAGCACGTGCGCCTGCGCCGTCTCGCGCTCCAGTCGCTGGGCCACAACACCGCGCGGCAGATGGAGGCGGAAGTCGAGCGCTCGGTCGACGAGACGCTGACGCGATCGCTACGGCAGGGCGGGATGGAGATCATCCGCGACCTCGCGCACTTCGTTCCGTCGCACATGATGTGCCGGATCATGGGCGTCCCCGCGGCCGACCGGGAGCTCTTCAACGAATGGACCGCGGCACGCACCAACGCCTTCTTCGCCAAGTTCCTGCCGCCCGAGGTGCAGGAGCGCACGCGTCGCGCCGGACACGAGATGGCCGACTACTTCGAGGCGCTGGTGAAGGAGCGCCGCAGGAACATGGGCGAGGATCTGATGAGCGCGCTGATCCGCGCCGAGGAGCAGGGCGACAAGCTGCGCGACGGCGAGCTCGTCGTGCAGGCCATCGGCATCATCATCGCCGGATACGAGACGACCATCGGCCTGATCGGCAACGGCCTGCGATCGTTCATGGATCACCCCGACCAGCTCGAACTGCTGCGACGCGAACCGGGACTGATCGCCAACGCGGTCGAGGAATGCCTGCGCTACGACACGCCGATCCTGTTCAACTGGCGCGTCCTGCGCGAAGCCTGGACGGTCGGCGGCAAGACCATCCCGAACGATTCGGTGATCTGGCCGATGCTCGGCGCGGCCAACCGCGATCCGGCGCGCTTCAAGGATCCGGACCGCTTCGACATCCGCCGCGAGGATCCCGATCACGTCGCCTTCGGCGGCGGCGTGCACTTCTGCCTGGGCAACCAGCTGGCGCGCATGGAGGCCAAGCACGCGCTCGGCCAGTTCGCCCGACGCACCGCGGGGCTCGAGATCCGGCAGGGCAAGCTCGAGTGGTCGCACTCGTTCTTCCGCGTGATCGCGTCGTTGCCGATCACGTTCCACTGAGAGGTTCAAAAAAACGCTTCAACGCAAAGACGCAAAGTCCGCAAGGAACAGCGTCGATCAGCTTCCTTTGCGTTCAACGCTTCCCGGGCAAGCACCAGTTGCGGTCGCAGCGAAACGCGCGCGGCGTGGCGCCGGTGTCGCGGCGGAAATACTCGGTGAAATGCGCCTGGCTGGAAAAG
>NZ_JAJFBP010000027.1 GCF_020697055.1 Panacagrimonas sp.
GCTCCATCTCGTTGCGGGCACCGGTCGCGCCGAGCGTGATCAGCAAGCCCATCAGGGCCAGCTGCGGCAGCAACATCGCGGCTTCGAGGATCACGGCGCGGGTGCCCCGCTCTTGACCGCGCGCAGAACGCCCACCTGCGATGTTTCCTGCGCCACCCGCCGCATCTGGCGCATCGCGCCGATCGTGCACAGCACGTTCAACATCAGGTAGGAACCCAGCATCAGCGTTGCGGCGCCGGTTGCCCCGTCGCGCCACACCAGCACCACGCCGGCCAGCGGGGCCAGCGTGGCGGTGAGCACGAAGATCCGTCGCAGCGGCTTTTCGCCGCCCGTCATCGCGAGGAACTGGACCGCCGCACCCGACGCACCGTTGGCCCACTGCGCCAGTGCGAGCAGCACCAGCACGGCGACGCTGGCGGCGTACTCGGGGCCGAAAAATCCCATGATCGGGCCCGCGAACGCGATGATCGGAAGCGCCATCGCGCTGCTCAAGGCGACGGACAGCATCAGCGAGTCGATGAACACGCGCCGCAGTTTCGCGTTCTCCTTCATCGCGCGCATCGCCGCAAAGCGCGGCGCCAGCACGAAGTTGAGCGCCGGCAGCGCGAAGCTGACGATCTGGGCGCAGCGACTGGCCACTCCGAACCGTGCGGCTTCCACCGGAGACGACAGCAGTCCGAGCAGGCTCAGCGGACCCCACGTCAGCACGAGGTTGCCGACGACCGTTGCCGCGTTTTCGCGCGCGAGCGCGTGCGCTTCACGTTTTCTTGCCGGATCCGGGACGTCCATGCCCGCATCCGTCGGCATCGCAGACACGCGCGCGCGCAGCGTGCTGCGCAGCGCGAGCGTTCCGAACGCGGCCGCGCCGGCACATCCGAGCAGGAACGCGATGTCGAACGCTCCGGCCTCGCGCAGCGCCGATGGCAGCAAGGCCGCTCCCATGACGCATCCGTTGTGCAGGAAGAAGAGGCTGCAGACGCTGAGGACCGGACGTCCCGCGGCCTGCAGCGCAACGCCCGCGAGCGCGGCGATGCCGAGGCATGGCGCCGCGACAAGGAAGGGCAGGAGCGCGCGCGCCATCTGCGGATCGACACCGGTGACCGGCAGTGCGATGGATGCGAGCGTGGCGGCGACCAGAAGCGGGCAGATCCAGACGACGCGGCGCAGGAAGGTGGCGATCAGGGCACGGCACGTCGACTGCGCGGATCGGGCCCTGCCGAGCGCCAGGTCCGCTGCCACCAAGCGCGTGAGCGCCTGATCGAATCCGGCGCGACACAGCACGGCGACGATCGTGGCGACCGTCAGACCGACGAAGAAGAAGCCCGCCGTCGATGCGCTGACGAATCGTGCGACGACGATCGCGGTCAGCACCTGGGCCAGTGCACCGCCGAGGCGAAGTCCGGCCTCGAGCAGCGAACGCCAGCGACGCGAAGGGGTGGCCGGATTCATCGTGAGGCCCGCGGCGCACGCCGGTTGCCTGCTGCAACGGGTCCTGCGTTCCGGCACCTGCGATCGAAATCCACGCCGGAGTGTAGCGGCTCGGAACGCCGCGAAACGAAGCCGATCGCGAAATCGTCCGTGTGTTCGAAACCGCACAGAACGCCGCAGCCGACACACGTAGCGTGCCGTCGATCTTTGTTGCAAAGCGGCGCATGCAGAACGGTCACGCCGCTCACTCACGGTCTTTGCAGCGCACGCGTCGACCCATCATCAGGAGGCGCTCTTTGAAAATCGCTTACGTCGTCACCCGCAGCGATGCTGTCGGCGGCGCGCAGGTCCATGTCCGCGACCTGGCCGGAGCATTGCGGGACAGTGGACACGAACCCGTGGTGCTTTGTGGCGGCAACGGCCCCTGGCTCGAGCAATTGAAGAGCCGGCATATCGAGGTGGTCAGGCTGCGGCACATGGAGCGGAGCATCTCGCCGCTGCGCGATTTGCGGGCGCTGTTCGAGCTGCGCAGCTGGCTGCGCAAGCTCGCGCCGGATCTCGTCTCCACGCATACGGCGAAGGCCGGGTGGCTGGGCCGGATCGCGGCTTTCAGTCTGGGGCTTCCGGTGATGTTCACTGCGCACGGCTGGACCTTCACCGACGGTGTCGCCGAGAACGCGTCGCGCCTGTGGCGTGTGCTGGAGCGGATCGCGGGACGGTTGGCGGACAAGATCGTGACCGTGTCGCGGTTCGATCGGGACCTCGCGCTCAGGGCGCGGATTGCCGCGCCGGATCGCGTCGTCGCCATCCACAACGGCATGCCGGACGTGCCGTCGGCGTTGAGGGCGCAGGCCGGCCGCCAGCCGCCGCACCTGGTGATGGTCGCGCGCTTCGAGGAGCAGAAGGACCATCGGACGCTGCTCCGTGCGCTTTCCACGCTGCAGCACCTGCCATGGCGGACCAGCTTCGTCGGCGGCGGTCCGCTGGAGGCATCGATGCGGGAACTGTGCGCGCAGCTGCGGCTCGGCAATCGCGTGAGCTTCCTCGGTGCGCGCAGCGATGTCGCGGACATTCTGTCGGACGCACAGATCTTCGTGCTCTGCACCCATTGGGAGGGGTTGCCGCGCAGCATCATCGAAGCGATGCGTGCCGGGCTGCCCGTCGTCGCAACGCGTGTTGCCGGCGTGCCCGAACTGGTGGAACACGGCGTCAGCGGACTGTTGTGCGCTGCCGCCGATCAGCATGCGGTCGCCGCGAGCCTCGAACAGCTGCTGGGTTCTCCGTCGCTGCGCGAGGCCATGGGCGTCGAGGCGCGGCGGCGCTATCTCGCGGGCTTCCGCTTCGAGCACATGCTCGCCCGGACGATGGAAACGTACGCCGAAGTTTTGGCCAGCCGCGCCAGGCCGAGGCCCGGGATCGCCGCCCCCGATGCGGGAGGCGCAGGCAAATGACGTGCGCCAGGAGACAGTCGTCGTGAAACGTTCCTTGGTCCGCAATGCGGGGCGCATCGGCCTGGGTGCGCTGGCCTGCACGCTGGTCGTTTTCTCCAGCGGGTGCGCGTTCGCGCCCGGAATGCACGTCAACGTCGATCCCAAGAAGGCGGTCGAGGGCAACTACCGGATCATTCCCGTGACCTCGACGGTGCTGGGAGAGCAACGTGCGTGGGAACAGACCCGCGCCGCCGCGATGCGGACCTGGGGACTGCCCGTGCAGGACCCCGCGGCGCCGACGCGTGAATACCGCATCGGCCCCGGCGACGTGCTCGCGGTGACGGTCTGGGAACACCCCGAGCTCTCCAATCCTTATGGAGAAAAGCGCGCAGCCGGCGACGGCATCGAGGTCGGCGTCGACGGCCGCGTGTTCTTTCCCTACGCCGGGCTGACCAAGGTCAGCGGGCTGACGCTGGACGACGTCCGCGCGCTGTTGACGCGCAAGCTCGGCGTGATCGCGCGCTCACCGCAGGTCGACGTGCGCGTGGTCGCCTTCCGATCGCAGCGCGTGTACATCACCGGCGAAGTCGTGCAGCCAGGGGTCGTCGCGCTCGATACCGCGCCCAAGGGCTTGATCGAGGCGCTGGCGGAGCGGGGTGGACTCAACGAACGCGCGAGCCGGCGCCGCATCTACCTGAGCCGCGGCAAGGCCCGTTACGAAATCGATCTGCGGCGCATCTACGGCGGCGAACTCGGCGCGGTCAATCTCGCACTCAAGTCGGGCGATGTGATCCGCGTGCCGGACACCTCGGAAGATCAGGTGCTCGTGCTCGGAGAAGTCACCAACCCGCGCGCGATGCCGCTTCCGGGCGAGACGTTGTCGGCGCTGTCGGCCATCGCGGAGGCGGGAGGCGTTTCGCGGTTGTCGGCGCGCGGATCCGACATCTACGTGTTCCGGGCATCGGACAGCCTCGAGCCGGATCGCGAGGCGACGCAGGTCTACCAGATCGACATGCGCAAGCCGCAGGGGATGCTGTTCGCCACCCATTTCGAACTGCGCCCGCGTGACGTCGTCTACGTCGCCTCGACCGGCCTGTCCAAATACAACAGCGTCGTGCAGCAGCTGCTGCCCAGCCTGCAGGAAATCTTCTACATCGATCGCATCATGGATCGTTCCCGATGATGGGCCCCAACTATCGCGGCATGCCCGAAGGACGCGGCCGCGCGATGCTGCCCTCCGTGTCGGGCTCCGCCCTCGCGCCGACGTTGTTCGCCGGTCCGTACCAGTATCCCGTCGGTCCGGTGGCGCGACCCGTGGCGGCACCGAGCGCGCTGCGCCAGGGGCTCGCCACGTTGATGCGGTACTGGAAACTGATCGGCGCATGCGTGGTGCTCGCGCTGTTGGTCGCCCTGCTGGTGCTTGCGGTGGTCGAGCCGGTCTATGAATCGGACGCACTGGTCCAGGTGGACTTGAAGGACAAGAGTTTCTCCAAGGCGCTGACCGATGAAATGTCCGGCACCACCGGCGCGCCCACTCCGGTCACTGCGGAGATCGAACTGCTCAAGAGCCGGATGGTGCTGGGTGCGGTCATCGACGAGATGCGGCTGGACGTGGTGGCGGAACCGCACTTCGTGCCGGTGGTCGGCAAGTGGATCGCGAAGTGGCCGCCGTTGGCGGATGTGCTGCGCAAGGCGTTCGGTGGGCGCGCCGGCTACGCGTGGGCCGACGAACACGTGGACATCACCGCGGCCGCCGTTCCGGTCGCGATGATGGGCCGCCCGTTGACGCTGCAGATCGTCGGGCCGGGCCAGTACACGGTGTCCGACGACGGCCGCAAGCTGCTGGAAGGACACGTCGGCGAGCCGGCACGCGCGAAGTCTCCCGATGGCGAGATGGTCCTGAACGTCACGCAGCTCGTCGGAGAACCGGGCACGCGTTTCGACCTCGTCGTCTGGAGCCGTGCGGACGCGATCCGCGATCTGCTCGAGCGTTACCGCGCCACCGAGCAGGGCAAGGATTCCGGATTGATCCGGGTCAGCTATCGCGGCGAGGAGCCGCAGCGCATCGCGCAGGTGCTGAACATCGCGATCCGTGAATACCAGGCGCAGGACGTCAGCTGGCGGACCGCCAAGGCCGGACGTACCCAGGAATTCCTGGCAAGCCAGCTGCCCGCTCTCAAGCAGAAGGTCGAGGCCGCCGAAGGCGCACTCACGCGGCACAAGCTCGTCAAGGAGGCGCCGGACCTGCCGGTCGAAACGGGCCTGGTGCTGCAGCAGAGCGTCGCGCTGGATCAGTCGCTGTTCGAACTGCGCCAGCGGCGCGAGGAATTGGCGCAGCGTTTCACCGACGTGCACCCGTCGATCATGGCGATCGACGCCCAGATCGCGCAGGCCAACCAGGCGCACAAGCGCGTGGAGACCCGCATCCGGACGCTGCCGTCGTCGCAACGCGAACTCGCGACGTTGACGCGCGATCTCGAAGTGAACATGCGGCTGTACGTCGCGATGCTGGACGAGGCGCAACAACTGGGCGTGGCCAAGTCCGGGACGATGGGCGTGGTGCGCGTCGTCGATTCCGCGATGGTGCCGTCGCTGCCGATGTTTCCGAAGCCGGGGATCCTGCTCGCCTCTGCGCTGATCGCCGGCCTGGTCGGTGGCGGCTTCCTGGCCGCATTCCTCAAGGCGACGCGCGAGCGCATCGAGAGTCCGGCGGACCTCGAGCGGGCCTCGACGTCACGCTGCCTGGCGTCCATCCGGAAATCGACACGGCAACAGGGGCTCCAGCGCCGTGCGGCCCGGCTGCGCGGGCGCGGCGAACCGACGCACCTGGCGTTGGCAAGCCCGCTCGATCCGGCGATCGAGGGGCTGCGGCGCCTTCGTGCCGCGGTGTTGACCGCGTCGGCAACGGAAAACGGCGGTGTGATCCTCGTTGCGGGAATGACGCCTGGCGCCGGCCGCGGCTTCGTGCTGGCCAATCTGGGCGTGATGCTCGTCGGCTCGGGGCTGAGCGTCGTGCTGGTCGACGTCGATCTCGAACGAGCCAGCCTTCAGCGCAACTTCCCGTCCCCGGGCTCCGGCGTCTCCGAGTGGCTTCGCGGCGATGTGCGGGATCTGGACGACATGATCCAGACCGGTGCAGCGGGACACCCGGACGTCGTCCCGGCCGGTGTCTGCTCGCAGCAGCCCGGCGGGTCCTGCCTGACCCCGCAGCGACTGCGGCCGTTGTTCAGCGAGCTGCGCGAGCGCTACGACTACGTGCTGATCAATGCGCCGCCGTTGTCGGCGTTCGCGGACGGGTTGGTCCTGGCGACCGCGGTCGACGGCGTCATCGTCGTCGTCAGGCATCTGCGTAGCCGCGAGGGCCAGATCGCGGCGCTCGACGAACGCCTCGAACGCGCCGGCGTGAACGTGATCGGTACCGTCCTGAATCAGGTCGTCGATTCGGATTACCTCGGACGCCTGGGACGGTCGGCGCTGGCCTGACGAGCCGGCGGCAGTTCACCGGACATCGCACGCGCATCCGCCCGACCGGCCCGATCGCGATCCTCCAAACGTGCGCGCGTCCCGTCCCCCGACGCCGATTCCGGACCGTTCATGGCCGTATTTCGACCGGTTATCTGGCACATCTCCTGCTGGACGACCACTCATATCCCCGCCGCGTGATCCAGATACCCTGCGCGTCCACCTTCCGGCTCCCCCAGAGAGTCACTGGTCGAGTTCGAACTCGCCAGCAACGAAGGAGCCGGTCGCATGGAGTGCATTCGAGACGCGTTGGTGGGTGGGTACGTCGGTCGGCAGCAGCAGGTCACCCGGCCGATGCTGATCCTGTTGCTCACGCTGGCGATGGCGCTGTTCTGCGGCCCGCGTGACGTCGAAGCCGGCGAGGCGCGCCTGCTGCCCTACACGACGATACCCGGCGCCCAGCCGAGCGCCGACTACACGCTCAGCGTGAACGGCCAGCCGGTCTTCGTCGAAAAGTTCGGTGAAGTGAGCATCGCGCGGTTCGCGTTCAGCGGCCGCGCCGATCTCGCGCTCACCGCGAGCGCGGCCATCGTCAATCCGCGGATCAGCCCGCGCGGCCACGCGCCGTCGCCCATCGTGCAGAACCGCTCGCTGAAGTTCGCGCTGGACCAGCCGCGCAAGCTCGTCATCCAGATCGACGGCCTGAACAAGCTGCTGCTGTTCGCCGACGGCCCCGAGCACGATCCTCCGCGCCCGGGTCGGCCCGGCGTGACCGACCTGTCGGCCTATCTGCCGGCGACACGGGACCCCAACGCGGCGGTCACCTCCGCGGTGCAGCGTGCGATCGACGAGACATCGGCGAGCAATGGGGGCCACGGCGGGGTGCTGTATGTGCCGTCCGGCCTGTACATGACCACCCAGCTGCGCCTCAGGAGCAACGTGGAGCTGTACCTGGACAGCGGTGCGCGGATCCGCGCCGTTCCGGTCTTCAACAGCGCCAACTATCCGATCCAGCACGGCGCGGATTCCTCCTTCATCTACATCGCCAAGGCCAGCAACGTCCGCATTTCGGGACGCGGTGTCATCGACGGCAACGGCTTCCAGATGCGCGCCAACACACCGGGCGGGGGGAACAACAAGCTGTTGCGCGCCAACGGCGCCACCGGCCTGGTGATCGAGGACGTCTACTTTCGTGATTCGGCGCGCTGGAGCCTGCATTTTCTGGACTCGGACGATGTGCTCGCGCGCAACGTCAAGCTGGTCAACGATCTTCGCGTGACCAGTGGCACGCTGCCGTTCGTCACCAATACCGACGGATTCGACATCGATGCCTCGACCTTCGTGACCGTGGAAGATTCGTTCGTCTACACCACCGACGATGCCTTCACGCCGAAGGTCACCGGCTACATGGGCGTGAAGAAACAGACGCACGACGTGCTGATCCGCGGCAACGTGATCTGGACGCAGAAGTGCGCGCTCAAGGTCGGCGACGAGGTGCTGGACGACATCTACAACATCCGCTTCGACGACAACGATGTCGTGCTC
Organism: Panacagrimonas sp.; assembly: GCF_020697055.1. Classification (GTDB taxonomy): domain Bacteria; phylum Pseudomonadota; class Gammaproteobacteria; order Nevskiales; family Nevskiaceae; genus Panacagrimonas. The sequence continues at coordinate 7,866 of NZ_JAJFBP010000027.1, forward strand.
GCGGACCGCTTCATCGCGCTGTGGAACATCGACGTCCACACCATCCGGAACGTCGGGGCCAACCACAATCGCACCGAGACCATCGGCGTCAGGGACAACAAGTCGTTCTTCTACTACTACGTCCGCAACAAGCCCGGACATGTCCGCGACATCGAGGTCAACGGCTTGCAGGCGATGGCGCGCGCGCCGAACGAATCACGGATGGAAGGATTCGACGCGACGCACCTGGTGTCCAACTTCGCGGTCCGCAACATGTACGTCGCCGGCGTCGCGATGAATTCCGCGGCCGACGTGCCGCTGGTGAAGCGCAATGCCTTCGTGGCCAATGTGACGGTCATTCCTCCCGGCGCCGACGGCACGCCGCTGGTGCAGGTCACCGCACCGGACGACGACGCAACCGAGGGCCAGGACGACGCGCGCTTCACGTTCAGCCGCGCAGGCTCGCTCGCGGAGCCGCTGACGGTGCGTTATTCGGTGTCCGGGTCCGCCGTCGCCGGCAGCGACTACGGCGCAGTGGGATCGTCGATCACCATCCCGGCCGGCGCGCACCAGGCGCACTTGGCGCTGGTGGCGCTCGCCGATGCGCGTGACGAGGGACCCGAGACGGTGGTGCTGGACTTGGCGCCGAGCACCGGGTACCGAGCCGACCGCGCCTCGAACGCGCGCGTCACCATCGCCGATGGGCAAGCGACGTCGGTGCCGGCCCAGCTTCCCGTGGTGTCCGTCGTGGTCGAGGACGGCTCGTCGAGCGAGGTGGTTTCACCGGCGAATACCGCGCGATTTCGCGTGGAGCGGACCGGATCGCTGGCGTCCGCCCTCACGGTGGCGCTGTCGTTGGCCGGTACCGCGACGAACGGGATCGACTACCTGCCCGTCAGCGGCATGATCACGATCCCCGCCGGTCAGGATCGGGCGAAGGTCATGATCGTCCCGGTCTGGGACGCGGTCGCGGAAAAGAATGAAACGGTCAAGCCGACGCTCGTGGCAGCGCCGCACTACGCGATCGGTACGGCTTCGGCGTCCGCGACCCTCCTCAACGTCGATCCGTGAGTCCGGCAAGGCGCGCTGCGGGACATCAGGGGTCGTCCCGCTCGCGCGCCGCGGGCAGGCTGAAGACCGGCAGGCTCAGGTCGAACGCGATCGCCGCGAGACGCAGCACCGCGACGGTCGTCGCGCCGGCGACGTTGGCGATGTTCGCGGGCACGCCGAGCGCATCGAGCACCACCAGCAGTGCGCAGCCCAGGATCGAGGCGGTGGCGTAGATCTGGCCCTTGCGCAGGATCATCGGGATCTCGGCGCACAGCACGTCGCGCACCACGCCGCCGAAGGCGCCGGTGATCGTGCCCATCACCACCGCGATCAATCCGCCGGCGTCGAGCGCCATCGCGATGCGCGCGCCGACGATGCTGAACAGCGCCAGCCCCAGCGCGTCGGCGATCAGCAGGAATTTTTCCGGCGGGCGCGAGAAGCGCACATAGGGAATCGTCAGCAGCGCCGCGGCGAGCGTCACCACGAGGTACTCGGGGCGCGCGATCCAGAACACGGTGCGATCGAGCAGCAGGTCGCGCAGCGTCCCGCCACCCGTGGCGGTGACCATCGCGATGACGATCACGCCAAGCAGGTCGAGCGACTTGCGTCCCGCGGCCAGCGCACCGGCGACCGCGAACACCGCGACGCCGGCGAACTCGACGATCTGCAGGAACAGGCTCATGCGGCGGCCGGGACGTCCGACGCGCGCTGTCCGAGCAGGCGCGCCGATTCGGCGGCCAGTCGCGTGCCGAAGAACTGCAGGCACGCCCGCACGCGTGCGCTGCGCCGCAGGTCGGGATGCGTCAGCAGCCAGATCTGGACATCGGTTTCGAGCAGCGTCCCCGGCAGGCGCTCGAGGCGCGGATCGAGATCGCCGGCGAAGCAGGGCATCGAACCGCAGCCCACGCCGTGCGCCACCGAGGTCACCACCGCGGCGATCGAATCGAAGCGCAGCTTCTGGCGCTCGGGCGGAATGTGCTGGTTGGTCCAGCGCGCCTGGCGGATGTGCGAGAGCTGGCCGTCGTAGCCGATCCAGTCGTACTCGATGACCGGACGTCCGCGGCCCTGCGCGTCGAGATAGGCCTTGGACGCGTACGCCGCGACGCCGACCTTGCCCACGCTGCGGCCGACCAGGTGATCGGGCGGGATCGCGGTCGCGCGGATCGCGACGTCGGCGTCGCGGCGCGTCAGATCGACCAGCTGATTGGTGGCTGAGACATCCAGGCTCACCTCCGGATACATCGCACGGAACTCGGCCAGGTGCGACGGCAGCAGGTACATCGCCAGCGCCTCGCTGGTGCTCACCCGCAGATGGCCTTGCAGGCGCACGTCGGTGCCCTTGACGTGACGCTCCACCGACAGGGCTTCGGTCTCCATCCGCGCCGCGGCCTCGGCCAGCGCCTCGCCCGACTCGGTCAGTCGATAGCCGCTGCGCAGGCGCTCGAACAGGCGCACCTCCAGTTCCTTTTCCAGCGCTTCGAGCCGTCGATAGACGCTGGACGGATTGACCCCGAGCTGGCGCGCCGCGGGACTGAGCCCCGCCGTGCGCGAGATCGCCAATACGTAGCGCAGGTCGTCCCAGTCCATGGGCGCGCAGCCTGCGTGTTCATTTGCAAAAACGCAATGTCGCAATGCGAGTCAGGGGAATGTCGTTGCGAAGCGAGCAGGCGCAGCATCCACACCCATGAAGCCCGGGGATCGTCCCCGACGCGGTTGCAAAGGAGTCCGCCATGTCCTTCTTCAACGAAATCTTTTCTTCTTCCAATCAGTCGGTTGGTTCGGTCAACGTCGATCTCGGCAGCAGCGTGCTGAGTGCCACCGGCCTGAGCCGGTCGGCCTTGGCCACGCTGTTCCGCCAGGACGGGCTGTTCGGTCACGAGTCCGACCTGTCGCCGGTCGAGCAGGCGATCGTGCAGAGCCGCCTGGGCCCGATCTCGGGCCTGCGCACCCGCGCGGTGCTGGCACCGACCGATGCCCGGCTGATCGCCCTCGAGTCCTTCACCGACTCGCTGGTCCGCGCCGGTGGCCGGGCCGATGCCGCCGACGAGGCGCAGCTGGTCAAGGCCGGTTACTCGGAAGCGGCGGTCAGCGAGGTGGTGCGGGTGGTGCAGCTGGCGCGTGACGTGTTCGGGCTGACACCGGCGCGCAACGAGGCGGCGTATCGCCGTACCGCGTAGCGGTTCGTGATTCGTAGCCCGGACGACGTCCGGGGAAATCCAAAGTGGACGGCCCCGGGCTTCGCCCGGGCTACGGAAGCGACCCGACTACCGCGCCGATCACGCCGTTCGGATCGACGCCGCCTTTTCCAGTCCCAGTTTCCTGACCGCCTGCTCGCGCATCTCGACCTTGCGCACCTTGCCGGTGACCGTCATCGGATACGACTCGACGACCTCGAGATAGCGCGGGATCTTGTAGTGCGCGAGCTTGTCCTTGCAGAAGGCTTTCATCGCGTCATAGGTCAGCGGCGGACGGCCGTCCTTCATGATCACGCAGGCCATCACTTCCTCGCCGAACTTCTCGTCCGGCACGCCGATCACCTGCACGTCGCGCACGTCCGGGTGCGTGTAGAGGAAGCCCTCGATCTCCACCGGGTACACGTTCTCGCCGCCGCGGATGATCATGTCCTTGATGCGACCGACGATGTTGGCGTAACCCTGCTCGTCCATCGTCGCCAGATCGCCCGTGCGCATCCAGCCTTCCGGTGTGATTGCATCCCGGGTCTTCTTCTCGTCGTTCCAGTAGCCGAGCATCACCGAATAGCCGCGCGTCTGGAATTCGCCGGTCTCGCCGTAGTCGCAGGTCTGGCCGTTGTCCGGATTGGCGATGCGCACCTCGACGTGCGGATGGGCGCGACCCACGCTGCCGACGCGTTTTTCGAGCGGATCGTCGGCGCTGGTCTGCATCGAGATCGGCGAGGTCTCGGTCATGCCGTAGATGATCTGCACCTCGGGCATGTGGAAATCCGTGACCAGGCGATTCATCACCTCGACCGGGCACGGTGAGCCGCCGATGGTGCCGGTGCGCAGGCTCGACTTGTCGGTCTTGTCGAAGTCCGGATGCGACATCATCGCGATGAACATCGTCGGCACGCACATCGCGGCGGTGCAGCGTTCCTGCTCGATCGCCTTCAGCGTCTCGCCCGGATCGAACGCGGGAGCGGGCACGACGATCGCGGCGCCGTAGACGGTGGCGAGCAGATTGCCGCAGACCATGCCGGCGCAGTGGTAGAACGGCACCGGCACGCAGAAGCGATCGTGCTCCGTCAGCTTCAGGCACAGGCCGTCGAAGTACGCGTTGTTGATGATGTTGCGATGGGACAGCGTCGCGCCCTTCGGGGAACCCGTGGTGCCGGAGGTGTACTGGATGTTGATGGCGTCGGTGGGCGACAGCGTCTTCATCCGCGCCGCGACCTCGGACTGCGGTACGCGTTCGCCGTCGGCCAGCAACCGGGCCCAGTCGCCGGGCTTGCCCGGATCGTCGATGAAGATGATCTCCTTGAGATCCGGGCAATCGCCGCGCACCTCTTCGAGCATCTTCACGTAGTTGCTGGTCTTGAACTGGCGCGCCGCGATCAGGCCGCGACAGCCGACCTTCTGCAGCGCATAGGCCAGCTCGCTGGTGCGATACGCCGGATTGATGTTCACCTGGATCACGCCGAGCTTGGCGGTGGCGAACTGCGCGAGCACCCATTCGACGAGGTTGGGCGCCCACACGCCCAGGCGATCGCCCTTGGCGTAACCGCGCGACAGCAGGCCGCGGGCGACCCGATCGACCTCGGTGTTGAGCTGACGATAGGTCCAGCGGATGCCCTGGTGCGGCATGACCAGCGCTTCACGATCCGGGAATTTCGCCACGGTGGCTTCGAAGTTGTCGCCGACGGTCTGTTCGAGCAACGGAACGTCGGTACGGCCTGTCCGGTGTGCGCGCATCGGATATCTCCTCTCTGATTCTTCGTCTTCGCGATCTGGATGAAGCGCTGTCGCCGGGTGATTGTGCCCGAGGCCCCGTATCGCGCGTCCTCCCCAAAGGAGGGAGTCCGCCGTCGAATGTGATCAGCGACCGAACGCGATGACGTGTTCCACGTCGAGCCGGATGCCGATCCGCGTGCCCACCGCGTGATCGTGGTGGCTGGGCACCAGCGACAGCAGTTCGTGGCCCGAGTCCAGGCGTAGCGTGTAGAGGAACTCCGCTCCGCGAAATGCCCGTGCGGTGACGACGGCCTCGATCGGGCTCGAATCGTCGTGCACGACGTCGTCGGGGCGCAGCAGCACGTCGACGGCACCGGCGGCGCCGACGTCGCGTCGATGCGACGCGGGCAGCACCCCCAGCGCGGTCTCGATCGCGCCGTCGGGGCGGCGCATCGCGTCGAGCAGGCGGCCTTCGCCGACGAAGTCGGCGACGAATCGATCGGCCGGCCGGTGATACAGGTTGTAGGCGCTGTCCCACTGGTGCAGCCGGCCCCGGTTCATTACGCCGATCACGTCGGCCATCGCGAAGGCCTCGAACTGCGAGTGCGTCACCAGCAATGCGGTGGTTTTCTCGTGCAGCAGGATCGCGCGCACGTCCTGCGACAGGCGTTCGCGCAGATCCACGTCGAGCGAGGAGAAGGGCTCGTCGAGCAGCACCATGCGCGGTCGCGGCGCCAGCGCGCGCGCCAGCGCCACGCGCTGCTGCTGACCGCCCGAGAGCTGATGCGGAAAGACCTGCGCCGACGCGCCGAGACCGACCAGTTCGAGCAACTCGGCCACGCGCGCGGCGCGCTCGGCTCGCGCCAGTCGATGCAGGCCGAAGGCGACGTTGCCGGCCACCGTCAGGTGCGGCATCAGCGCCAAGTCCTGGAACACCATGCCGATCCCGCGGCGCTCGGGCGCCACGGCGATGCCGACCGACGCGCCGGTCATCTCCTGGCCGTCGCCGACCACGCGGCCGCCGCGCGCCGGCTCGAAGCCGGCGATCACCCGCAGCACCGTGGTCTTGCCGCAGCCCGAAGGACCGAGCAGGCAGCCGATCGTGCCCGCGGCGATGCGCAGGCTCACGCCGTGCACGACGACGCGATCGCCATAGCCGGCGCTCAGGTCTTCAAGCTGCAGATCCACGCTCGCGGCTCCCCGAATCCAGATGGCGCACCAGCCACACCACCGGCACCAGGCCGACGATCACGATCGCCAGCGCCGGCAGGCCGGCACGCTGCCATTGTCCTTCGCTGGTCAGTTCGAAGATGCGCACGGCCAGCGTGTCCCAGCCGAACGGGCGCGTCATCAGCGTGATCGGCATCTCCTTCATGACGTCGACGAACACCAGCGCGGCGGCGGCGGCCAGGCCCGGTCGCAGCAACGGCAGATGCACGCGCGCGAGCTGCCCGAGGCCGGTGTGGCCGGCCAGGCGCGCGGCCTCGTCCAGGCTCGGACGGATGCGCGAGAGCCCCGCGATCACCGGTGCGTGGGCCACCGCGGTGAATCGCACGGCGTAGGCCAGCAGCATCAGCGCCAGTCCGCCCTGCAACATCAGGCCCCAGCCGAGCCACTGGTTGATGTGGGCGATCAGCGCCGCGAGCGGCACGTAGAGCCCGACCGCGAGCAGCGCGCCAGGCAGCGCATAGCCCAGCGTGGCGGTGCGCGTGGCGGCGGTCACCACGCGGCCGGGAGCGCGTCGCGACGCGTAGCCCAGCAGCAGTGCGATGCCCACGATCGAGGCGGCAGCGATCGATCCGAGCAGCAGCGAATTCAGGCCGGCCGCGAGCACGCGTGCATCGAGATCACGAAGGTTGCGCGCCGACCAGATGCCGAGCTGGATCAGGGGCGCGATGAACGCGAGCGCCACCACCAGCGAACAGGTCGCGCAAGCCAGTCCGGCGCCGATCGCGCCGAGCGGACGGCGTTGCGCGGGCGGGCCTGCGCTAGTCGCGACCCGTCGCGCGCGCTGCACGCGCGATTGCAGCACCAGCAGCACCAGCACCAGTGCCAGCAGCACGCCGGCCAGCTGCAGCGCGGCATCGATCGAGAACAGCGCGAACCAGGCCTTGTAGATGGCGCTGGCCAGCGTGTCGACGTTGAACGCGGACACGGCGCCGAAATCGGCGAGCGTCTCCATTGCCGCCAGCAGCGTGCCGCCGAAGATCGCGGGCGCCGACAGCGGCAGCGCCACGCGCAGCACCGCCTGCGCCGGCGACAGGCCGAGGCTGCGCGCCGCCTCGAGCACGCGCGCGCCCTGTCCCGCGAGGCTGCTGCGCACCACCAGATAGACGTAGGGATACAGCGCGGCGATCAGCACGAGGCTCACGCCGGCCAGATTGCGCAGATCCGGCAGCAGCAGGCCGGTGTGCTCGCGCAGGAACGTGGCGACGCTGCCCGAGTAGTCGAGCGTGCCGACGAACACCGTGGCCAGCACGTACGCAGGCACCGCCATCGGCAGCAGAAGCGCCCACGAGAACACGCGCCGACCGGGGAACTCGAACAGCGCGACGAGCACGGCCAGCGCGGTGCCGAGGATGCTCACGCCTGCGCTGACGATGATCAGCAGCAGAACGGTGGTCGGCAGCACGTGCGGCAGCACGTATTCCGACAGGTGCGACCAGAGGTCGGCGTCGAGACGCGTGAACGAACTCAGCGCCGCGACCAGCGGCACCAGGGTCGGGAGCGCGAGTGCGACCGCGATCAACGGCCAGCGCGTCAGCGCCACCCGACGCGGTCCATCAGCCGGACCGCGTCCGCCTGGCGCTTGCCGGCCTCGGCGAGGTTGATCCCGTCCTGCTTGAAAGGACCCCAGGCAGCGGTGATCGGATCGAGCTTCACCTCGGGGCTGACCGGGAATTCGAGGTCGAGGTTGGCGAACAGGTGCTGGGCTTCACTCGAGCTGAGCCATTCCAGGAACTTCACCGCCGCGTCGCGATTCTTCGTGTGCGTGGTGATGCCGGCACCGGAGACGTTGACGTGCACGCCGCCGAGGTGGTTCTTCGCGCCGGCCTGGTTGGGCCAGAACAGCTTGACCGGCAGATCCGGTTTCTGGCGCAGCATGCGGCCGTAGTAGTAGGTGTTGACCAGCCCTACGTCGCAGCGCCCGGCCGCGATCGCTTCGATCACCTCGTTGTCCGAGGCGAACGGCGCTGCCGCGAAATTGCCCACCCAGCCGCGCACGATCTGCTCGGTGCGATCGGCGCCGAGTTCGGCCAGCATCATCCCGACCAGCGACTGGTTGTAGACCTTCTTGGACGTGCGCATGCACACGCGCTTGTTCCAGGCCGGCGTCGAAAGCGCCTCGTAGGTCGACAGCTCCGCGGGTTTCACGCGGGCCGAGGAATAGACGATCGTGCGGGCGCGGATCGACAGGCCGAACCAGCGGTTGTCCGGGTCGCGCAGGTGGGCCGGAATGTTGGCCTTCAGCGTCGCCGAGTCCACCGGTTGCAGCACGCCCAGTCGCGCGGCCTGCCACAGGTTGCCGGCATCCACGGTGATCAGCAGGTCCGCCGGGGTCGACGCGCCTTCGGCCTGCAGTCGCTGCAGCAGCGGCCCTTCCTTGTCGGTGATGAAGCGGATCGGGGTGCCGGTCTCGCGGGTGTAGCGATCGAAGACCGGCTTGATCAGGTCCTCGATGCGAGAGGTGTAGACCGTCAGCTCGGTCGCCGCCGGCGCGGCGGCCGGGGACAGCGCGAGGAGCAGGACGCAGAGGATCCGGCGCATAGGAAGGGAGGCCAAGCTAAATAAGAATGGTTCGCAAGTATAGCGATGCGGAGCCGCGGGTCACGCGACGCCCGCGCACGTCGAGACGACCTCGTATTGATCGGGGGGAACGTCGCTGGTACATTTCGCGCCCTTTTTGCGCCCGGCGGCCTCGGGTGCACCCCCCCAAGAGAGCGCGTCATGTCCAAAGTCTGCCAAGTCACCGGCAAGAAGCCCCTGGTGGGCAACACGGTGTCGCACGCCAACAACAAGCGTCGTCGCCGTTTCGAGCCGAACCTGCACACCCATCGTTTCTGGGTCGAGGCGGAGAAGAAGTTCATCAAGCTGCGCGTGTCGCACCACGGCCTGCGCATCATCGACAAGAAGGGCGTCGAGGCGGTTCTCGCCGAGATCCGTGCCCGCGGCGTGAAGGTCTGAGTAGCTAGCCATGGCCAAGAGCAAGAAGGACCGCGAGAAGATCAAGCTGGTGTCGACCGCCGACACCGGCTTCTACTACACGACCACCAAGAACAAGAAGAACACGCCGGACAAGTTCGAGTTCAAGAAGTACGACCCGGTCGTGCGCAAGCACGTGGTGTTCAAGGAAGCCAAGATCAAGTAGCGGTCCCGAGCGTCCCGCCGCGTAGCAGCGGGCAACCAGAGGTCGTGAGTTGGATGGGTTGCGCGGCGCCGGCCCCTTCTATCGCACCGCACAATCGAAATCGGTTTGCGGAGCGGATCGAAACGGGTAGTCTTGCCGTCCCGCGACCCAAAGCGGACCGAACGAGATGTCATGAGGCTGCCGCAATCAGACGGCATCCTGACCGAGTGAGAACAACGAGCACCGGAGCCGAACGAGGCCACCGGGGCCGAGCTGGAGAAGCAAATCCAACGCCCGCGCAAGCGGGCGTTCTTGTTTCTGCAGGTTTTTTCCTTGAAGTCTCGATGGCCCGGAGCAATCAGGTCGATGACCTCCGCTACCGCGCACCCACGAACTGATCGAGGTGGATCGCGGCAATCGCCTGCGCGGCGTCCAGCCGCTATCGCGCCTCTGGCCACCTTGTTGATCTACGGCGACGTGCACCTGTTCCTGGAGATCGTCACGGCGCTGCTGCTCAGGCTGCGGGTCGCGGCGCTGGTCGGCGTCTGCGCTCCGGTCGCACTGCAGCGCTTCGGACGCGACCCCGGTGATCAGCTCGAGCCTCGTGCTCACCGCCCGCACCGACAGCATGGGATTGCCGATTTTCCTTGGGCTCGCCGAGGTGTTTCTGGCCTGGCAAAGGCGGCCTGAAGACAGACCGATCGTTTCGTTGCGGCACCCCCCTCCATGGCGTAAGGTGCGCCCCCTTCATGACCCCCCAGGCCTCCATCCACGACGCACGCGTCGCCGAATTGATCGGTGCCGGCGCGCTGTTCCATCAGCGCGGCTGGGTTCCGGCGACCGGCGGAAATTTCTCCGCGCGCCTCGGCGCCGACCGGATGCTGATCACCGCTTCGGGCTGGCACAAAGGCGAACTCACGCCCGAGGCTTTTCTCGTCGCCGGCATGGACGGCCGCCCGGACGATGCGAGTCGCAAGGCCTCGTACGAGACCTTGCTGCATTGCCAGGTCTACCGGTTCGATGCGCGCGTGGGCGCGGTGCTGCACACGCACTCGATCGCGAACACGGTGCTGTCGCGACGTCGTGAGAGCATCCGTTTGTCGGGTTACGAACTGTTGAAACTGTTGCCGGGGATACAAACTCACGACGTGACGGTCGAAGTCCCGGTCTTCGAGAACGATCAGGATATTCCCCGTCTCGCGGCCAAGGTGGACGATGCGATGAAGCGTCGTCCCGGCGGCATCCCGGCCTATCTGATCGCGGGCCATGGGTTGTACGCCTGGGGCGAAACGGTTGCGCAGGCGCGGCACCGGGTGGAGGCGCTGGAATTCATGTTCGAGTGCGAGCTGCATTCGGCCATCTGAACGACGGCACGGACTAAAAGAAAAGAGATGGAAGAAAGGAGGAAGGCATGAGCGAACTTCGGATTTACGACGAGGACCGCCCCACCCAGGCGGAGAAGGTGCTCACCCGTTTCGAGGACATTCGCGACGCACTGGCCGGCATCGGCGTCGAGTTCGAGCGCTGGGAAGCGAGCAAGCAGCTCGACGCGCAGGCCTCGCAGGACGAGGTCATCGAGGCCTATCGCGAGTCGATCGATCGCCTGATGAAGAAGTACGGCTTCCAGTCGGTGGACGTGATCAGCCTGACCGCGAACCATCCGCAGAAAGAGGCGATGCGCGAGAAGTTCCTCAGCGAACACACGCACGACGATTTCGAGACGCGCTTTTTCGTCGAAGGCGAGGGGCTGTTCAACATCCGCAAGAACGGCAAGGTCTACGCCACGCTGTGCCGGCGCGGCGACCTGCTGAACCTGCCGGCCAACACCACGCACTGGTTCGACCTCGGACCGGAGCCGCAGCTCAAGGCCATCCGCCTGTTCACCACGCCCGAAGGCTGGGTCGCGACCTTCACCGGCGACAAGATCGCTGATCGCTTTCCCAAGCTCGAGGCGCCGCACTATCCGCTGCTGCACAAGCGGGCGGCCTGAACTTGGTCGATCCGGCGGTGCGGGTGGTGGTGACCGACATCGAGGGCACCACCTCCTCGATCGATTTCGTCCACCAGACGCTGTTCCCGTATGCGCGTTCGCACCTGCGCGGTTTTTTGCAGGCGCATGCCGGTGAGGCCTCGGTTCGCGCCTGCCTGGGCGAAGTCGAGGCGATCGAAGGACGAACGCTGTCGATCGACGAGGCCTCCTCGATCCTCGAGCGCTGGATCGACGAGGACCGCAAGCTCACGCCGCTCAAGACGCTGCAAGGCCTGATCTGGGCGCAGGGCTACGCGGCAGGAGAGCTCAAAGGCCACGTGTACGACGACACCCCGGCCGCACTGCGTCGCTGGCACGCCCAGGGACGCAAGCTCTACGTGTATTCGTCCGGCTCGGTCGAGGCGCAGAAACTGATCTTCGGCCACACCGCCCACGGCGATCTCACGCCGCTGCTCTCGGGCTACTTCGACACGCGTGTCGGCGCCAAGCGCGAAGCGGACTCGTATCGCGCGATCCTCCAACAGATCGGCCATCCCGGTCGCGAGGTGCTGTTTCTGTCGGACGTCGGTGAAGAGCTCGACGCCGCGCGCGCCGCGGGCATGCAGACCTTGCAGCTGATCCGCGACGACAAGGCCAAGCCGTTCCCCGCGCATTCGCAGGCACCGGATTTCGCGGCCGTACTCCCGTAGCCCGTGCGAAGCCCGGGAACGTCCCGGGCCTACGACGACTTTACGCCACCGTCGACAGCAGCCCCTTCCAGTCGCGCGACGGATCGCCGATCACCGCGAACAGCGGATTGAGCAGCGACTCCTTTTCGTTGTAGGCCAGTCGCGTCATCTGCGGCAGGCGGATCACCGTCGCGCCGGCCTGCTCGGCGACGCACTGCCCGGCGGCCGTGTCCCATTCCGACGTCGGTCCGGTGCGCGGATACAGGTCGGCGCTGCCTTCGGCGACCTGGCAGAACTTCAGCGAGGAGCCGCGGCTCACCGCCTCGTGCGGCGGCGCGGCGGCGAGGAACTTCTCCAGTGTCGCGTCCTTGTGCGAGCGGCTCACGACGAAGGCCGGCACCTTGGGCGACGGACGCGTGCGGATCACCTCGCGCGCGCTGTTGCGGATGCGCATCGCGCCCGCGCCTTCGGCCGCGAGGTAGGTCAGGTCCAGCGCCGGTGCGTGCACCACGCCCAGCACCGGCACGCCCGCGGCGATCAGCGCGATGTTCACGGTGAAGTCGCCGTTGCGCTTGATGAATTCCTTGGTGCCGTCCAGCGGATCCACCAGCCAGTAGTGCGACCAGGTGCGACGCGTGGCGAACGAAATCTCCGCGTCCTCCTCCGACAGCACCGGGTAGACGATCGGCAGCGCCGCCAGCGCGGCGACGATGTGCGTGTGCGCCGCCATATCCGCCTGCGTCAGCGGCGAGGCGTCATCTTTCTGCGTCACGCCGAAATCGGCAGAGCCGTACACCGTCATGATCCGGCGGCCGGCCTCCAGCGCGATGTCGAGGACGGGTTGCAGCAGGTCGGCGGGCTTCATCATCGGGAGACGAACGGGAATGCGGAACGGGACCCGTATCATATGCGGCCCATGAGCACGAACCCTCCCGACTGGACGCAGGTCCGCCTCGTCCTGCTCGACATGGACGGCACCCTGCTGGACCTGGCCTTCGACAACTTCATCTGGCGCGAGGCCGTGCCGACACGCTACGCCGCGCGGCGCGGCATCACGCTGGCCGAAGCGCGCCGCGAACTCGAACCGCGCTTCATGGCGGTGGCGCACACGCTGCCCTGGTACGACACCGACTACTGGAGCGAGGTCACCGGCGTGAACGTGGCGGCACTGCACGACGAGTTTCGCGATCGCATCGCCGTGCTCGACGGCACGATCGCGTTCCTCGACGCGGTGCGCGCGAGCGGGCGGCCGATGTGGATCACCACCAACGCGCACCCGGACAGCTGGAAGCCCAAGCTCGCGTACACCGGGCTGGCGCACTACTTCGAGCACATCGTCTCGTCGTACGACCTCAAGGCGCCGAAGGAAGACGCGCGTTTCTGGATCGGCCTACGCGAGCAGCACCCGTTCGAACCCGCGCACGCGCTGTTCTGCGACGACAGCCTGCCGGTACTGAATTCCGCGCGCACCTACGGCATCGGCCAGATCGTGGCGATGCACCATCCCGACACCAGTGCGCCGCGCAAGATCTTCGATGCGTACTACAGCGTGGCGCGCCTCAACGAGCTGCTGCCGCTACCGCGGGCCCCGTAGCCCGGGTGCAGCCCGGGGTTTTCGGACGCGGCAACCCGGGCTGCGCCCGGGCTACGGATGCGTCGCGGCGTCCGCGCGCGCCTTGACCTCCGCCGCGCGCATCACGCTCGCCGGCGTGCCGCCGATGCTCCAGTCATCCGGCGGAATGGGCCAGCACCCGCCGCGCACGAGCGACCGCTCGGTCCCGAGGATGCGCACGACCAGGTCCGTGAAGCCCGACAGCAGCGCGTGCTTCTCGTCGACGGGTCGCCCTTGCAGCATCAGGAAGAAGAAGCACGGCGCCGGCTTGCCACCGCGACTCAGCGGCACACCGCCGGTGGCCGCGTGCGTCGGCCTGTGCAGATGGATGAAAACGCGCACGCGTTCGAGCGGGCTCTTCAGCACTTCCGCGTAGAGCTTGCTGGATTCGACCAGCAGCTCGTCGCATTGCGCGTCGGTATAGGTGTTTTCGGCGAGATGGAATTCGAGGATGGGCATGGTCTGTCTCGTTCTACGGAATCGCCTTGCGGCGCCCTGCGTCCATGAACAGCGTCGATCCGGCGAGCGCATTGGCCTCCGGCGCCAGCAGCGTTTCCACCGCCCACGCGATCTGTCCGACGGACGTGAACTCGCCGATCGCCGATTCCTTCTTCATCTGGCCGAGCACCTCGTCGAGGCTGATGCCGTCGCGCGTGGCGCGCGCCGCGGCCAGGCGATGCAGGCGGTCGGTGTCGGCCGGTCCGGGCGCGATCAGGTGCGCGGTGATCCCGCGCGGTCCGTAGGCCCAGGACATCTGCTTGACGAGGTTGGCCAGCGCCGCGTTGCCGACACCCGCGGTCGCCGCGTACGGGCTCGGCTCGGAGCCGTAATGGCCGCCGATGGCGATCAGGCGCGAACCCGCGACGAGTCGCGCGTCGACCGCGCGCACCAGCCGTAGCATCCCGCCGACCTTGATGTTCACGGCGTCGACCACGGCGGCGGTCGGCGCTTCGAGCACGCCACCGACGACGGCCACGCCCGGACCGTGCACCACCGCGCGCACCGGGCCGTCGGCCGCGGCGCGAATGGCGTCGATCGACGAATCCGACGCGATGTCGGCGACGCAGGCCACCACGCCGCGGTTGGCCGAGACCAGCGACGCGACCGCCTCGGCCGAGCGCGCGACCGCGACGACCTCGAGTCCGCGCGCCGCCAGGCGCTGGACGATGACCTGGCCCATCGCGCCGGTGGCGCCGACGACGACGACGATTTCCTGGCTTGCTGCTGCCATGTTCGATCCCTGAAAGAAGAATCCCGGGGAGCACCCGGGATTCAGGAAAGACGACGACCGTTGGTTCGGTCCGACCGTCAGGTGAGGACCTGCAGGAAGCTCTCGCGCACCACGTTGTCCTGCGAGAACGTCGCGTGTCCGCCTTCGTCGGTGTCCCAGGTCAGCGTCGGCGTGTCGGGGTAGTGGACATAGCCTTCGGCGAACACCTCGCAGCGATTGCCGGACGGATCGAAGAAGTAGATCGTCGCGCCGCGCGTGATGCCGTGGCGGTTCGGACCCACGTCGACCGGCACGCGGTACTTGCCGAGGCGATCCGCGGCCTTGACCACGTCGTGCGCCGACTCGAGCCAGAACGACGTGTGGTGGTACTTGTTCTGCTCCGGCTGCAGCACGAACGCGATGTCGTGCGGCTTGGTCGTGCAGGTCAGGAACAGCGCCAGCGGCATCTGCGATTCCTTGTCGACGAACTGCTCCGACAGGTCGAACTCGAACACTTCCCTGAACAGGCGCGCGCTCTCCTGGATCTCCTGGCCACCGAGCAGGATGTGGTCGACGCGGTTGATGTGCAGGCCGCGCACCACGCCGTCGTCGGGCGTGACGCCGGGATTGAGTGTCGGCATGGTGTTGCCGATCTGCTCCTTCTCCGCATACAGGTGCATCGTGTGCCCGGTGGGCAGCACGAATTCCAGGCGGCGACCGCTCTTGGGATACACGCCGGCCTCGATGTGCTTCACCTTGAGGCCGAACTTTTCGATCTTGGGCGCCAGCTCCGTGAGCACGGAATCCGAGCTGACCTTGAACGCGAAGTAGTCCATTCCCGGCCGGTCGGAGGGTTTGAGGATCACGCTGTGATGATCGTGCTCATCCCAGCACTTGAAGTAGACCTTGCCGTCATTGTCCTCCATGACTTCGTGCAGGCCCATGATGTGGTCGTAGTGATGGCGCGCCTTCTTCATGTCCATCACGCGGATGCAGACCTCGCCCACTCGCAGCAGTCCTCGCAAAGCCATTTCTCTTCTCCAGTGATTCCGTGGTTTTCGGTGTTATAGAAATACGGCTTACGCCGCCTTGGTTGCAGGCAGCAGCCCGCGTTGCTTGGCCAGCGTCAGCGCCGTGTCCTCGATCATGTCTTCCTGGCCGCCGATCATCTTCTTCTTGCCGAGCTCGACCAGGATGTCGCGCGTCGGAACGCCGTACTTCTTGCCCAGGCGCTCGGCGTGCAGCAGGAAGGTGGAGTACACGCCGGCGAAGCCGAGCGTCAGCGACGCGCGATCCACGCGCACGATGTGGTCCATCATCGGGAAGATGATGTCCTGCGTGGTGTCCATCAGCTTGAAGAGATCACATCCCGTTTTGATTCCCATGCGGTCGCACACCGCGACGAACACTTCGGTCGGCGTGTTGCCGGCGCCGGCGCCCAATCCGCCGACCGACGCATCGATGCGCGTTGCGCCCTGCTCGATCGCCGCAAGCGAATTGGCGATGCCCATGCCCAGGTTGTGGTGGCCGTGGAAGCCGAGTTCGGTCTCGGGCTTGAGCGCATCGCGCAGCGCCTTGACGCGCGCGGTCACGTCGCCCGGGAGCATGTAGCCGGCGGAGTCGACGACGTACACCGTCATCGCGCCGTATGACTCCATCAGCTTGCCTTGCTCGGCGAGGCTCTTGGGATCGTTGAGGTGGGCCATCATCAGGAAGCCCGTGGTGTCCATGCCCAGCTTGCGCGCGTAGGCGATGTGCTGCGGGCTGGTGTCGGCCTCGGTGCAGTGCGTGGCGACGTGCACGCTGCGCACGCCGTGGTCGTAGGCGCTCTGCAGATCCTTCATCGTGCCCAGGCCCGGGATCAGCAGCGCCGAGATCGTGGCCTGCTTCATCCTGGGCACGACCGCGTCCCAGTACTCCTCGTTGCTGTGCGGCGAAAAGCCGTGCTGCAGCGATTGGCCACCCAGTCCGGCGCCGTGCGTGACCTGGATCAGCGGCACGCCGGCGTCGTCGAGCGCGGTGGCGACCTTGATCATCTGCTCGGTGGAGATCTGCTCGCGCTTGGCATGCATGCCGTCGCGCAGCGCCATTTCGTGGATCAGGATCTTGCGGCCCTGGCGGTTGATCACGTGGCTCATCTGATGTTCCTCACTTCTAAGCTGAAAGAATCACGCAAAGACGCAGAGACGCAGAGAACGCAAAGGAAAATCTTGTGGGAGCGCTTCATATGAATCTTTCTTTGCGTTCTCTGCGTCTCTGCGTCTTTGCGTGATCCTTGAAAATGTCTCGTTACGCAGCCTGCTTCACCGGCCGCAGGTTGTAGCGCCCCGCCAGGATCTCGGTGGCGAACATCTCGGCGGTGCGCGCCGCCGCGGCGGTCATGATGTCCAGGTTGCCGGCGTACTTGGGCAGGTAGTCGCCCAGGCCTTCGACTTCCATGAACGTCGCGACCTTGTTGCCGTCGAACACCGGGCCGTTGACCAGGCGATAGCCCGGCACGTACTTCTGCACCTCGGCGATCATCTGCAGGATCGACTCGGTGATGCGCGCCTGGTCCGGCGCGTCCTCGGTCAGGCAGTAGATGGTGTTGCGCATGATCATCGGCGGCTCCGCCGGATTGACGACGATCAGCGCCTTGCCCTTCTTCGTGCCGCCGACCTTCTCGATCGCGCCCGACGTGGTGTAGGTGAACTCGTCGAGGTTGGCGCGCGTGCCCGGACCGATCGACTTGCTCGCGGTGCTCGCGACGATCTCGGCGTACTTGACCGGCTGGATGCGTGACACGCCGTGCACGATCGGGATCGTCGCCTGGCCGGCGCACGAGATCATGTTGACGTTCATCGCCTGTGCCTCGGCGTGCTGCTTGAGGTTCACCGGCGGCACGCACAGCCCGCCGATCGCGGCCGGCGTGAGATCCACCATCAGCACGCCCAGGGCGTTGAGCTTGTCGGAGTTCGCCTTGTGCACGTACGCGGACGTCGCGTCGAACGCGATCTGGATGCCGTCCTTCTCCACGTGCGGCAGCAGGCCGTCGACGCCCTTGTCGGTGATCTTCAGGCCCATGTCGCGGGCGCGGACCAAACCGTCCGAGGTCGGATCGATGCCGACCATCCACACCGGCTCGAGCACCGGACTGCGCTTCAGCTTGTAGATCAGGTCGGTGCCGATGTTGCCGGGGCCGATGATCGCGCACTTGATCTTGTTGCTCACGACGTCACTCCTTCAGGAATCTTGATCGCGGGAACGGCGGCGGCAGGTGCCGATGCACTGCGCTCGGCCTGCGTGACGCCTCCCACGGAAAAATCATAGGGACCCATCTCGTGGATCAGGATGCGCACGGCCTCGCGCTTGACCCCGAGCACCTCGACGACGGTGTCCGTGACCTTTTCGGCGAGCCGTTTCTTCTGCTCGACGGTGCGGCCTTCCATGATGTTGAACTGGATGATGGGCATTTCGGAATCCTCGATCAGGCGGCCTTGACCGCCAGGTTCTCTTCATCGATCAGTTTCTGCAGCCGCCGACGCGCCTTGACCGGCGCCGGGTCGCTGGACAGCAGCGCGGGCTTGAGCGACCAGAATTCGGCCGTGCCCATCTCGGCCTGAACGGCCGCGATCAGCGGTTCGTCCTCGGCCTTGAAGGTGTCGATCATGTTCTTCAGCTTCATCTGGTTGAACTCTTCGCTCTGCGTCATGAAGTTGCGCAAGGAAACGAAGTAGTAGTGGGTGGTCCGCTCGGTTTCCGGCGTCAGTAGGTGGAAGTCCCAGGAGATCACGCCGCGGTCGTAGTCGCGCGAGCCCTGCACCGCGCCCACGGTCAGGAACATGTTGCACGGCGCGGTCCACTGCACCTGCACGAACTGCTCCGCGGGCCCGGTCGGGTCCGGTAGCAGCGGCGCGAGCAGGCCTATCGGCGGGTGCTGCTGCCATTCCCAGCGCACCAGCACGGAGGTTTCGTCCTCCTTCACCGGCGGCTTCTGCGGGCTGAGCTTGCCGGCGGTATTGAGCAGCGGACCGTGCACATGGTCCACGTGCGACAGGTCCATCACGTTGTCGACGATCAACTCGTAGTTCGCGCCCATGTGCATGTAGCCGTAGCCGACCGCGGTCGGCAGCGGGGCATCGAGCAGCGGGTAGGACGGGATCCGCGTGTCGTCGGCGCGGCTCGCGTCGCCCATCCAGATCCACAGCAGGCCGTAGCGCTCGACCAGCGGGAACGTGCGAACGCAGGCGCGCGCCGGCACGGTGCCGTCACCGTGCGGGCTGTGCGTGCACTCACCGTCCGCGTTGAATCGCAGCGCGTGATACGGGCACTGCACTTCATCACCCACGCGCTTGCCCAGGTGCAGCGGCGCGAAGCGATGCGGGCAGCGGTCCTGCATCGCCACCGCCGTGCCGTCTTCCTTGCGGTAGATCAGCACCGAGGTGTTCAGCAGCTTGCGCGAGAACAACGCCCGGCCGTCGACCTCGGTTGCGATCGCGGCGACGTACCAGGTGTTGTGCAAAAACTTCACGGCAGATTAGACGAAGCGGAACGAGATGCTGCCCATGTCCTGGAACCGCGCCACGACGTTGTCGCCGCGCGAGACCGGGATGGCTTCGGTGATGCCGCCGGTCATCACGAACGATCCGGCCGGCAGCGACTGGCCGCGCGCGGCCAGGTGCTTGACCAGCATCACGATCGCGTTGGCGGGGTGATTGAGCACCGCGGCGCTGGCGCCGAGCGCCTGGATCTCGCCGTTTCGTTCGATGACGACGCCGATCGTGCGCAGGTCCACTTTCGTGGCGTCGAGCGGCCGGCCGCCGCTGACGTAGCGCGACGAGCTCGAGTTGTCCGCGATCACGCTCGGCAGGTCGAACTTGAAGTTCTCGTAGCGCGAGTCGATCACCTCGACCGCGGGAATCACGTAGTCGGTCGCCGCGATGACCTGTTCCACCGTGACGTCGCCGCTCAATTCGTCCTTCGTCATGAAGGCGATCTCGGCCTCGATCTTGGGATGCAGCAGCTGGTCCATCTCGATCGTGCCGTTCTCCGGCCGCGCGTAGGACGCCAGCAGCATGCCGAAGCCCGGCACGTTGACGCCCATCTGCTGCATCTTGGCTTTCGAGGTCAGGCCCGCCTTGCGGCCGACCAGGCGATCGCCGCGCGCGAGCCAGCGGCGCAGACACTCCTCCTGCACCGCGTAACCGTCCTCGACGGTCATCGTCGGATGATCGTCGGTGAGCTTGGTCAGCGTGTGCACATTGTCCTGCGCGTGCTGAACGCGGTCGGCGAGCGCCGCAATGGTCTTGGCGTCGAGGCTCACTTTTCGGCTCCGCTGAATCGCACCGTGCAGGACCCGAGTCCACCCACCGTGCACTTGAAGGTATCGCCGACCTTGGCCGGGATCAGCATCGACTGGGAACCCGACAGGATCACTTCGCCTGCCAGGAACGGAATGCCCAACGCGCCCAGCGTGTTGGCCAGCCACACGACCGCGTTCACCGGGCCGCCCTGGACGGCCGCGCCCGCGGCGGTGGAGAACAGCTCGCCGTTGATCTCGAGCACCATGCCGGCAAGCGTCAGGTCGAGCTCGGTCGGTTTCTTCTTCGCCTTGCCGAGCATGTAGACGCCGCACGAGGCGTTGTCGGCCACCGTGTCCTGGATCTTGATCTTCCAGTCGGTGATGCGGGAATCGACGATCTCGAAGCACGGCACGACGTAATCGGTCGCGCGGATCACGTCGACGGCGGTGATGCCGGGCCCCTTGAGGTCGCGCTTGAGCACGAAGGCCACCTCGGCTTCGGCCTTGGGCTGGATCAGCCCGCCGATCGGCAGGTCCGCGCCTTCCTCGTAGTGCATGCCCGAGGTGAGCTGGCCGAAGTCCGGCTGCTTGACGCCGATCATGTCCTGCACCGCCTTGGAGGTGACGCCGATCTTCTTGCCGACGATCTTCTCGCCGGCCTTCAGACGGTGCGACACCATCCGCTCCTGGATGCGGTAGGCGTGCTCGATCGTGATGCCCTCGGCGCGGCCGAGCAGCGGTGCGACGGTCGTGCGCGTGAGAAACGCGTTGTAGAGCTCGTCGCCGTAGTGGTTGATCTGTTCTGGGGTCATGGGTTCTCGAAAACCTTTAAACGCAGAGGCGCAAAGGACGCAAAGCAGAATTCATCGTCCGTCTTTGCGTCCTCTGCGCCTTTGCGTTGAATGCTTTTGTCATTTCACAGCTTGACGCAGATGTTGCGCATCTCGGTGTAGAACTCCAGCGAATGCACGCCGCCTTCGCGGCCGATGCCGCTCTGCTTGCTGCCGCCGAACGGCGTGCGCAGGTCGCGCAGGAACCAGCTGTTGATCCAGGCGATGCCGACCTCGATCTTGGCGGCGACGCGATGCGCGCGCCCGAGGTTCGACGTCCAGATCGTGGTCGACAGGCCGTACTCGGTCGCATTGGCCTTGTCGATCACCTCGTCCTCGGTGTCGAACGGCGAGATGTGCGTGCAGGGTCCGAAGATCTCCTCGCGCACCACGCTCGCGGTCTCGGGCAGGCCGGTCCAGATCGTCGGCTGCACCCAGTTGCCGTTGGCGAGCTCGCCCGGCATCTGCGGCACGCCGCCACCGG
The DNA here is from genome assembly GCF_020697055.1 of Panacagrimonas sp. Lineage (GTDB taxonomy): Bacteria > Pseudomonadota > Gammaproteobacteria > Nevskiales > Nevskiaceae > Panacagrimonas. The sequence continues at coordinate 29,226 of NZ_JAJFBP010000027.1, forward strand.
TGACGATCGTCGCGCCCTCGGCCTTGGCCTTCTCGTAGTACGAGAGCACCTTGCGCTTGTGCTCGGCCGAGATCAGCGGGCCCAGGCCCGTGCCCTTGTCGGACGGGTCGCCCGGCTTGAGCGATTCAGCCTTGACCTTCATCGCGGCAACGAAGCGCTCGAACAGCGGGCGCTCGACGTAGATGCGCTCGGTGCCCAGGCAGATCTGGCCGCAGTTGAGGAACGCGGCGCGACCCAGGCCCTCGATCGCGGCGTCGAGGTCGGCGTCGGCGAAGACGATGCCGGCGTTCTTGCCGCCGCACTCGAAGCTCACCGGCCGGATGCCGTCGGCCGCCGCCTTCATGATCGCGGCGCCGGTGCGGGTCTCGCCGGTGAAGGTGATCGCATCCACGCCCTTGTGCGCCGTCAGGAACGCACCCGCGCTGTTCGGACCGAAGCCATGCACGACGTTGAAGACGCCCTTGGGAACGCCGACCGCGTTCATCACCTCGCCGAGCAGGGTCGCGGTCCCCGGCGTCTCCTCCGAAGGCTTGACCACGACGGTGTTGCCGCAGGCCAGCGCAGGGCCGACCTTCCAGGTCATCAGCAGCAGCGGCGCGTTCCACGGGCAGACCACGCCGATCACGCCCTTGGGCACGCGGATCGCGTAGTTGAGCGCGCCGGCGCCGTCCGGCGTCGCCATCATGAAGCTCTCCGCCGGCACGTTCTTGATGACGTCCGCGAAGATCTTGAAGTTGGCCGCACCGCGCGGAATCATCGCGTGCTCCATCATCGATTTCGGCTGGCCGGTGTCGTCCATCTCGGCCTGCACGAAGTCGCCGAAGCGGCGCGTGATCTCGTCGGCGACCTTGTAGAGCAGCTCGACGCGCTGATCCACGGTCATCTTGCCCCACGGGCCCTTCATCGCCGCGCGGGCCGCTGCGACCGCTGCGTCGACCTCGGACTTGCCGCCTTCATGGATGTAGCCGAGCAGCGCGTTGTCGCTCGGACGGCGCTTCTCGAAGGTCTTGCTGCTGCCGACGAACTCGCCGTCGATGAAATGCCTGAACTGCTTGGGTTCCATGATCGGATCTCTCTTCAATTCGATTTACGACCGCAACGCGGCCGCCGCAGCCTGCGCGCATTCCACGTCCTGGGATTCACTGCCGCCGGAGACGCCCACCGCGCCGATCAGCGACTCGCCGTCGCGCAACGCGGCGCCGCCGCGGATCAGGCTGAATCCGGCCAGCACGATGCCTTCGCGAACACGCGGGGCCTCCTGCGACAGGGCTTGATCGACCAGCTCGGCCGGCACGCCGATCGCCGCGGTGCTGTGCGCCTTCTTCTGCGCGAGCTCACCCGAGATCAGGAACGCGCCGGGCATGCGCACGAACGCGGCCAGCGTCCCGGCGCTGTCGACCACCGCCACGCACACTCGGATTCCCATCGACTCGGCCTTGGCCACGGCGGCCCCGATCACGCGCAGCGCGGCGTCGTGGTGGATGACGGGCTGGGGAACCGAGACGTTCGGGCTGCGGCTCATGGGATCAGGCGGCTCGTGCACAAGAGGAGGACATCACGTTGCGCAGCAGGCGCGTCGTGGCGCATTTGCCGTTCGCGCCGGGCGCACGACCCAGCGCGCGCAGGCTCAGGTCGCTGCGCGGAAAGAGCTGGCAGGACAGCACGATGCCCTGATCGCGATCGGCCTGGCCGACCTGGGCGTGGCTCATCGTGCCGGTCTCGTATCGACCCTCGAGCACCTGCACCCGGCATACCCCGCACCCGCCGCCGCGGCATCCGACCTGCAGCGCGCTCGCGCCGGCCTGGATCATCGCGCCGAGCACGGTCTGGTCGTCCCGACATGGGAACGACAGCGCGACTTCGGGAACGGCGATCTGGAACGGCATCCGTCGTGATCCGTGGCGACAAGGGCAGGGCCGGCAAGGATGACGATCACGCCCGCGGCGAACGTCATGCTTGTGGACGAAAACCTTAGGTCTGGGGGGTGATCGTCGTCCAATACCTTTACCGGGCCTTTGCGATACCACCCACGTATCGCTAGCCTGTTCGCATGCATCGCGGCGAACACCTTCGATGAACCTTGCGGCGATCGAGTTCCGCCACCTGCGCTACTTCGCCGCGGTGGTCGAGCAAGGCAGCTTCCGCGGCGCCGCGTTGCGCCTGCACGTCTCGCAGCCGCCGTTGACGCGCCAGGTGCAGCAGCTCGAGCAGGTGCTGGGGACCCCGCTGCTGGTGCGCAAGCCACGCGGCGTCGAGCCCACCGACGCCGGCCAGGTGTTCTACGAGGAAGTGCGCAACATCCTGATGCTGACCGAGCAGGCCGCGAGCCGCGCCCAGCTCGCGGGTCAGGGCCAGCTCGGACGGCTGGACGTCGGCATCTTCGGTTCGGCGGTGTTCGGTGCGATCCCGCGCATCCTGCAGGCGTTCCGCGACCGCTTTCCGCGCGTCGAGATCGTGCTGCACAACATGGATCGCGCCGGACAGATCCGGGCGTTGCGCGAGCGTCGTCTCACCGTCGGCTTCAACCGCCTGTTCGAGGAGGAGCCCGACCTGATCTGGGAGGTGATCCAGACCGAGCAGCTGCGCGTGGCGTTGCACGAGCTGCATCCGCTGGCCAACGTCGCCGAGATCGCGTTGCCGCAGCTGGCCGGCGAGACGCTGATCGTCTATCCGCGAACGCCGCGGCCGAGCTTCGTCGAGCAGACGCTGCGCCTGTTCCATCGGCGCAACGTCAGCCTCAAGACGATCCAGGAGGTCGACGACGTCGTGACCGCCGTCGCCCTGGTCGCCAGCCGTTTCGGCGTCAGCCTGGTGACGGATTCGGCGTCCAACCTGCGCCTGCCCGGCATCGTCTACGTGCCGCTGCGGATGGAGGACCGCGCGACGTTCGACCTCTGCATGATCCGGCGGCGCGACGACGACTCGCGCCTGCTGCACGAGTTCCTGGCCGTTGCGCGCGCGCTGCGCCAGACGCTGTCCACGCCGCCGACGTCGATTCCGGCGATCGACGCACCGCAGCCCGCCGAGGCGCCGCGACGCCGCGCGTCGGCGCGTCCGCGCCGCGCCCGCTGAACACCCAGAAAGCGCACGAAACCCGCTGCTAGACTCGATCGCGCGTGTCCGTCGACGGGCGGGCGCAATCATCGTTTCGGGGGAAACGCGCCATGCATCTGCTGTTCGTCGTCGTGCTGGTCGTGCTCGTGGTCCTGCTCATCCTCAGCCTGCGACCGCGTGGCACCAATGATTCGGACAGCGGCGGGGGCGCCGCGCATCCCTGGGGCGCGGGCGGCGCCCCGTCGGCCCAGAACGCCGGCGCTCCGCCGGTCGCCTTCGTTTCGCGCGGCAAGCTGTTCCACTGGAATGCGGCGCAGTCGGCGGTGCGCGAGATCCAGAGCCCCTACGTGCAGGGCGTGATGGACCGCCTCGAGCGCTCGCGCCGACAGCACGGCTGGAAGGAGGGCACGTCGTTCGGCGCGGCGTTCTCGCGCGGCGGCCCGCGCGGCGGCACCGCGGCGGCGCAACCGATCCAGGCGACGTCGATCCACTTCTCCGGGCCCGAGCGCGTTCTCTACTTCCTGCGCGACGACAACGTCGGCGGACTGTTCGAGCAGAACCTGGCCGACGGCAGCGAGCGTCGCGTCGTGCACAAGCAGCACCTGTCGTTCGAGGACCTGCGGCTGAGTCCGGACGGCGCGCAGCTGTTGTGCACGCAGCACGCGGGAAACGGCACCGCCAACATCGCGTTGATGACGGTCGAAGGGAGCGACTATCGCGAGCTCACCGGCGGCGACACCGTCGACACCGCGCCGGCCTGGATTCCGGACGATCCGGATCGCGTGGTGTTCCAGAGCGCGGGGCTGGCGCGCGATCCGCAGGGTTTCGCCATCGCGCAGGGTCCCTCGTCGATCCAGATGGCGCATCTGAAGGACGGCACGCTCGCGCCGGTGCGCGAGGACGCGGGCCTCGATTTCCTGCAGCCGCGCGTCGGAACGAACGGCGCGCTGTACTTCATCCAGCGGCCGTACGAACCGCCGCGCTACGGCACCGGCCAGGCGCTGCTCGACGCGCTGCTGTTTCCGTTCCGATTGCTGCGGGCGGTGTTCCACTACCTGAACTTCTTTTCGCTGATGTACACGCGAAAGCCGTTGACCACGGCCAGCGGCCCGGCGATGCAGGGCGATCTGAAGGAGATCCTGCTCAAGGGCAAGCGCATCGACGCCGAGGAGATGCTGCGCAAGGGCAAGCTGGTCAGCGGCGTGCCGTCGCTGGTGCCGGCGTCGTGGGTTCTGGTGCGACGCGATCGCAGCGGCAGCGAGCAGGTGCTCGCGCGCCACGTGTCGTCCTACGACCTCGCGGCGGATAACACGGTGCTGTTCTCGAACGGCTGCGGCGTATTCGCGCTCGGCGAGGGGAAGACTCCGCGCGTGCTGCTGCGCGATCAGCTGATCGCGGATGTGGTGGTGGGACCCTCCGCGTAGCGCGGACGAAGCCCCGGAGAGCGTGCCGGGGACGAGCCCCGGGCTTCGCCCAGGCTACGCCGCACCCTACTTCTGCTGCCCGATCCAGGCGCTGATGTGTGCCCACTGTTCCTTGAGCGTCTTGGCGCCCATGAACAGGCCGATGTGGCCGCCCGGCGCCAGCTCCTTGCGGATCTGGTCGCGTGGCGTGCCGACGAGATTCTCGGCGTTGAACACCTGCTCGGGCGTGGTGATGTCGTCGTCGGCGCCGGCCAGCAGGTACAGCGGCACGGTGATCGTCTTGAGCGAGATGCGCTCGCCCAGCGCCACGAATTCACCTCGCGCGAGGCGGTTGAGCTTGAACAGGTGCTTCACCGCCTCGAGGTACAGCCGGCCCGGCAGATCGACGACGTGCTCGTACCAGCTCGCGAAATGGCGCGCGCGGTTCACGTACTGCGGATTGGTGATGTTGTCGAACAGGTCGACGTACTTGCCCCAGTAGTGCTCGTCCGGGTGCATGTTCTTCCAGCCCTGCAGCATGAAGCGGCCGCGCATGCGCCCGCCGCCCATCGCGACCATCGAGCGATAGAAGCTCAGCGGCGTGCGCTTGGCGAGCTTGGTGACCGGGCCGCTGCCCGCGTGCGTGTCGATCGGCGCGCCGGCCAGCACCAGCGAAACCGCCTTGCCCGGATAGCGCGCGGCGAGCATCGCCGAGAGCCAGCCGCCCTGGCACAGGCCCACGAGGTGCGCGCGTCCGCCGACGTGGTCGACCGCGTCGCGCAGGTCGGCCAGGTACTTGTCGATGCCGAAGTTGCGCATCGCGTGCGAGGCGCTCTTCCAGTCGGTGACGTACAGGCGCTTGGCGCCGCCGGCCTTGAGCGTCTGCACCAGGCTCTGGCCGTCGGCGTAGTCGGCGATCGTCGAAGGGTGTCCCGCATAGGGCGCATCGATGATCACGGGGATCGCATCGCTTGGCGCATCGGCGTCCGAGAAATCGCGCAGCCACATCGTCTGCGTCTCGAACGCGACGGTGTGCGGCGTCACCCAGCCCGGCTTGTCCGGGAACGTGATCGCGGCCGCCTCCTTGACGTAGGACATCCAGTCCAGCGGCAGGCGCAGGCCGCGCTGGCGGATCTGGCGCGTCCACTCGATCGGCCAGTAGGGCGGAAACGCGAGCAGGGCTTTTTCGAGGTTCGAGCGTTCGGCCACGGTCGTGGAGGTCATGTTCTGGTCTGAGGGGAAAAGCGAAAAGACGTCACCGCGAAGGCACAAAAGTGAAAAACAAGGACGCAAAGGGTTTCAAGTTTTTCTTTGCGTCCTCTCTTTTCCTTTGCGCCTCTGCGGTGACGTCTTCGAATGTCGGAATTCACGCGCCGCCGTCCGCATGCATCGCCGCGTGCCACGGCCGACGCGTCTCCGCGGCCGGCACGCTCACATGCTCGGCGCCGAGGAAATCGCGGATCAGGTTCGCGGTGATCTGCGGTTGGGAGACGACGAACAGATGCCCTTCGTCGAGCACCTCGAGCCGCGAGTTGGGGATCAGCTTGGCCAGGATGTGGCCGTTGATCGGCGGGCAGATCGGATCATCGGCGCCGGCGACGACCAGCGTCGGCTGGCGTAGCCGCCACACCCACAGCGCGCTGGTCCAGCCGGTGATCGCATTGAGCTGCAGCAGATACCCGGCACGACTGGGCTTGCGGATGCGCGACGCGTAATCGCGCGCCAGTTCCTTGTCCCATCGGAAGCGCCCACCGTAGAGCTGGCCGGCGTGCTCGACCATGTAACCGGGCTGCAGATAGCGTCGCGGGCTCAGCATCTTCCAGAACACCGACGGTGCGGCCGGCCAGGCGATCGGCGATCCGGCCATCGTCGCGCACAGCACCAGGCGACGGCAGCGGCTGGGTGCGGTGTGCGCGAACTGCTGCGCCAGCGCGCCGCCCCAGGAGATCCCGATCACGTCGGCGCGCTCGTGGCCCATGCGGCGCAGCACGTGCACCGCAAGGCGCGCGACGTGTCGCATGCGATAGGGATACGGCGGCAACGTCGAGCCGCCGATGCCCGGCAGATCGAAGCTGATCACCTCGACGTCGCCGAGCGCAGCGACGAACGGATCGAGCAATTCGAAGTTGCCGCCGATGCCGTTGAACAGCAGGATCGGCGCCGGCCTGGTCGACCCCGGCCAGCGCGCCACGCGCAAGGTCATCGTGCCGATGCGGATCTGCTCGAGCTGCAGCTTTCGCGGCGGCGGATGAAGTTCGGGCGAAGCGTCGGAGGGGTTGTTCACTGGGGACGGGATCCTGCGTCAGGCGCGCACATACTCGCCCGGCGCGGCGCCCATCGGCGGGTTTTTCGCGCTGCCCGGCGACTTCGGAGCAGCACGCTTCGCGCCCGAACGCTGGCTCGCCCACTTCACCCACAGCTCCCACCAGCTGCCCGTCGTCGACGTGGACTGCTCGAGCCACTCGTGCGGATCCTCGGGCAGCTTGGGGCCGGTCTGGTACGAGGCCTTGCCCTTGCCCGGCGGGCACACCAGCGTCTGGATGTGGCCGCTGTTGACCAGAACGAACGTCGATTCGCCGCCCAGCAGGTTCACCGACTTGTAGCAGCCGTCCCAGGGCGTGATGTGGTCGGTACGGCCGGCCACCACGAAGCTGTCGACATCGATGCGGCTCAGATCCACCGTTGCGTCCTCGACCTGGTAGGTCTCGCCGCGGCCGAGTTCGTTGTTGCGCACGAGCTCGCAGAAATCGTGATGCAGCGCCGCCGGCAGTCGCGTGGCATCGCTGTTCCAGTACAGCACGTCGAACGCGGCGGGCTTCTGGCCCATCAGGTAGTTGTTGACCCAGTAGTTCCACACCAGGTCGTTGGGCCGCAGCCACGCGAACATCTTGGCCATCTCGTGGCCATGGAGAACGCCTTCCTCCTTCGAGCGCTTCATCGACTTCTCCAGGCCCGAAGGCGTGAGGAAGTAGCCCATGTTGGTCTTCTCCATGCCCGCGACGTCGAGCAGCGTGACGTTGAGCGTGAGCGAGCCGACCGTGCCGAGCTTGCCCTGGTCGGCGTAGCGGCCCAGCGCGATCGACGACGTGAGGCCGCCGGCGCACAGACCCTTGAAGTTCGCCTTCGTGGCGCCGGTGATCTCCATCACCGCGTGATGCGCGTCCTCCAGCGCCTGCAGGTAGTGCTGCAGCGACAGGTAGGCGAGCTCTGGCCCCGGGTTGCGCCAGCTCACCATGAACACCTGGAAGCCCTGCTTCACCGCGTAGTTCACGAAGCTGTTGCCCGGCGACAGGTCGAGCACGTAGAACTTGTTGATCTGCGGCGGCACGACGATCAGCGGGATCTCGTAGACCTGCTCGCTCTGCGGCTTGTACTGCAGGATCTCCAACACCTCGTTGCGGAACACCACGTCGCCCGGTGTCGCGGCGACGTTCTTGCCGACCTCGAAGGCCGTGCGATCGACCATCGAGATCACGCCGCCGTTGTCGAGCTGGTCGGAGATGAAATGCTGCAGGCCGCGGAGAAGGTTCTTGCCCTTGGTCTCGCGCACGCGCTTGCGCACGACCGGATTGGTCAGCGGGTTGTTGCTGGGCGCCATCGCCTCGACCAGCATCGTCGCCAGGAATCGGGCCGCGGAGGCATCACGACCTTCGAGCTCGAGTTCCTCGACCAGTGCATAGGCCTCCTGGCTGGCGGCGAGATAGACCTGCACCAGCGCGCTGCTCAGCCGGCCCTCGCTCCAGGCGGCATCGTTGAAGCGCTTGTCGCCGGCGCCCGGCTTGACCTCGGAGCGGCCGCGCACCACGCGAAGAAACTCCTTGGCGAAGCCCGCGATGTGGCGGATCGGCAGCGCCGGATTGCGGCGCAGACGGCCCAGGATCCTCAGCGCCAGGCGCAGCAGTTCCGAACGCGAAGGCGGCGAGGGCAGGCGGGCCCGCGGCGGCAGGGCCTTGGTCTTGGCCATCAAAATCTCTCCGAAAGGGTTTATCCGGCCGGCTTCAGGCGGTCTTGGGCACCAGCAGCACGAGCAGCTCGGCGATCAGCGCCGGCTTGCTCTCGTTCTCGATCTCGACGGTGTACTCCTGGGTCAGCAGCAGGCGACCCTTCTCCTTCGGCGTCGCGGCGATCAGCTTGATCCTGGCGCGCACGCGCGCACCCGACTTCACCGGCGCCAGGAAGCGGATCTTGTCGAAGCCGTAGTTGAGGATCGCGCCGGCGTCTGCGGGCGCGGCCGGCAGGTCGAACAGCCACATCGGCAGCAGCGACAGCGTCAGCATGCCGTGCGCGACGGGGCCACCGAACGGACTTTCGGCCTTCGCGCGGGCGACGTCGGTATGGATCCACTGCTGGTCGCCGGTGCAATCGGCAAAGGCCTGGATCCGCGACTGGTCGAGCGCGACCCATCCGGTCGTGCCCAGTTCCTGGCCGACCTTTTCGGCGATCGTCTGCATGCTAAGTCCGGACATCGGTGGCTCTCCTGCGGATGGGCGCACGTTTCAGGCTAGCAACGGCCGTCCGAGTTTACCCCTGCCCGTCCGGGTAGGCCGCGCGCGGCCTGCCAACGCGTTGGCCCTGGGTGACAGATACCGCCGCGGCATCGCGCGGTACAGGCAAAGGTATTGGAGCGCAGGCGCGTGGAGCGCTAGCGTTCCCGCACTCGAACGGACGATGGATAGGAGACCGAAGCATGGCGGGTGCGGATCGGATCACGCTCAACGTCAGCGGCGCGCGCTGCGAGGCGCGCGATGTGCTGTGGCTGGAGCTGCGCGATCCGCAGGGGCGCCAGCTTCCCGCCTTCACCGCGGGCGCGCATCTGGAAATCCACCTGGCCAACGGCCTGGTGCGCCACTACTCGCTGTGCAACGACCCGGTCGAGCGCGACCGCTACTGCCTGGGCGTGGGCCTGGCCCGTGACGGCCGCGGCGGATCGAAGTACGTACACGAGCAGCTGCGCGTCGGGGCTTCGCTGTCGGTCAGCGCGCCGCGCAACAACTTTCCGCTGGAACTGGCGGCGCAGGAGTCGGTGTTCATTGCCGGCGGGATCGGCATCACGCCGATCATGGCGATGATCCGCGCCTGCATCGCGGCGAATCGTCGGTGGCGCCTGTTCTACTGCGCGCGCAACCGGCAGCGCTGCGCGTTCTACGAAGATCTGGTCGCGCTGGCGCCCGATCGCTGCCATTTTCATTTCGACGACGAGCACGACGGCCGCTGGTTCGATGCCGCGGCGGTGCTGCAGGGCATTTCGCACGACGCGCATCTGTACACCTGCGGGCCGGCGCCGTTGATGAAGGCGGTGGAAGCCGCCGCGGCGGATCGTCCGCCCGATCGCGTGCACTTCGAATGGTTCACCGCCGCCGAGGTCGACACCGCCACCGACCAGCCTTTCACGGTGATCCTGCGCAACTCCGGTACGCAGTACGAGGTGCCGCCCGGGCGCAGCATCCTCGAAGTGCTCGAGGACCACGATGCCGGTGTGCCCTATTCGTGCCGCGAAGGCCTGTGCGCGACCTGTCGCACCACGGTGCTCGCCGGTGAGGTCGATCACCGCGACAAGGTGCTCAGTGCCGTCGAGAAGGCCACGAACAAGGAAATGATGATCTGCGTGTCGCGCGCGAAGACGGCCGTGCTGGAGCTCGAGCTGTAGCCCGCCGCAGTCGACATCCCACGGCGGGATGCGCTTCGCTTTCCCGCCCTACCATCACCGGCAGATGCCGAATTCCCGTCGAACCGGCGCCCGGCGCGCTGGTCCGCATGTTGCACCGCCCCTTCGCTGCGACCTTGGAGGGGGCCGTGATGGGGTACCGCGACGCCATTGTGCTGTCCACCGGCCTGCTGGCCGGCGCGACCCGGCCCGAACGCCGCGGCGACGTCCGGGCCGATGCCGGATCCTCGTCGGCGCGCGGCTCGGGCGCGAACGACCGCTTCTCCTACGATGACCTGCGCGGCCTCGAGCGCGATTTCGAGCGATCGCTGCGCCACCTGCGTTTCGATCCGGCAACCGAAGGCCTCTATCGCGACTGGAACCGGGCGCGCTTCAGGGCCTCTCGCGGCGGCCTGTTCGCGGTGCTGGCCGCGCTGTTCTTCATGGCGCCGCTCTACCTCTCGGCGCTGTTCGATCTCTCCGATTCGCTGCATGACCTGTTCGTCACGCTCGATGTCCTGGTGGTCGGCCCGATCCTGGTGTGCGCCGCGGTCGCCACATGGGCCCACCGCGTGCAGGCGCTGACCCAGGCGCTGCAGACCGCCGCGATCCTCGCAATGCTGTCGGTGACCTTGCTCGCGCATGTGGCCACCGTGCACGGCGATCCGTCGCTGTCCAAGCAGCTGCTGGCTTTCGAGCTGATCGCCACCGCGTATTTCGGCGGCTTCAGCTGGACCCGCATCGTGGCGGCCTCGTCGCTGTTCCTGTCTCTGCAGGTCGTGGTCGATCTGCAGGTCGGCGGCCACTGGCAGCTGTGGCCGAGCACGCTGTTCGCCGCGGGGTGCGCCGGCGCGATCTCGGTGCTGGGCGCCTACAACCAGGAGCGCATCGCGCGCGTGTCCTGGATCCGGAGAAAGATGACCGAGGTGCTGCTGCGCACCGACGTGCTCACCGGGCTGACCAGCCGTTTCGAATTCGACCGCACGTTCGCGCGGATCCTGCGCCAGGCGCGTCGCGATCAGAAGCTCGTCGGCGTGCTGCTGCTCGACGTCGATCATTTCAAGCGCATCAACGACACGCAGGGCCATCTGGTCGGCGACCAGGTGCTCGGCGAGGTCGGACGCGCGGTGCGTCGTTCCGCCGGACGGCGTGCGCTGGACCTGCAGGCGCGATTCGGCGGCGAGGAGATGGTGGTGGTCTGGTACGACGCCGATCCCGATCAGCTGCCGCGGATGGCCGAGCGCGTGCTCGACGCGGTGCGCGGGATCGAGCTGACCTGCGTGCAGACGCGCGACCGGTTGCCGGTGACCGTCAGCGGCGGACTCACCTGGATGATCCCGTGCGAGCACGCCGCGCCCGAAGCGGTGCTGCGCCACGCCGACGCGCTGATGTACCGGGCCAAGCACGGTGGGCGCAATCGCACGATCAGCGCGGCGTTCGGCGCGTGAGTCGGCAGGTCGGGCAAACGACTCAGCCGCCGCGGTAGCGCACCGCCAGCGGACGGCGCTGCTCGTCGAGTTCGAACACCACGTCGGCATGTGACGGCAGCGCGTGCAGCGCGTGCCGCGTCAGCCGTTCGTAGTGCGCGATGAAGCGCTGCAGGGCGGCCGCGTCCATCACGTGATCGGCGCGCGGCGCGGCCGCGGCGTTGCCGGCCTCCTGCTGCAGGCGCCAGCGATGTACCACCGCGAAGTCCGGTGCCTGCAGGAACACCAGGCGATCCAGCGAACCGAACAGGCGCGCGTAGGGACCCGCGAGCTGGGCGTTGACGTATCGGCGCCAGCGGCCGTCGCGGTCCTCCTCGGCCTCGAGCCGGTTGATCGGATCGAGCAGCTCCGCTTCGGCCTGCGGCGGTGTGCCGACGCACCAGCCCTCGAACAGCACCACGTCGACCGGCCCGGTCACGAGCACGCCGCGGTCCGCCGGGGCGCGGTCGTCCTGTGCCTTGACGAAGTGCGGCAGTCGCAGCGTGTGACCGGCGCGCAGATGGCGCAGGCGCTCCAGCGTCGCGGACATCAGTTCGACGTCGTGCGTGCCGGGCACGCCGCGCGTGATCAGCAGCGGATGCACCGCGTCCGCGAGCGCCGAGCGCTGCGCGCGGGTGGCGTAGAAGTCGTCGATCGCCAGCACCACCGCCGCGCAGGCGTGGTCTTTTCCGAGCGCGTGCCGCAGGCGCCCGGCGAGCGTACTCTTGCCGCTCCCCTGCGCCCCGTTGATGCCGACGATCCGTGTTTCGCCGGATCGGGTCCGCGCCGCGATCCAGCGGGCGAGCCCTTCGACGTCGCGCGAGGCGACGGGGCCAGGCAGCGCGCCGTGCGCGTCATCGTCGGGTACGAGCGTCATAGGCAGAATCCATGTACGGCTTGAAGAGGATCAATTTCAGCGGATGACCTGAAGCGGCTAGTGTCCGTCGGCCGCAGCACCAGAAAACCCCACGCGTCATCAGAAGGAGGAGAGAGCATGTCCAGCGACGCAAAGTGCCCGATGTCGGGCAACACCGCCCGCCGCGCTCGCAGGAACGCGGACTGGTGGCCCAACCAGCTCGACCTGAAGATCCTGCACCAGCACTCCCAGCTATCGGACCCCATGGAGAAGGGGTTCAACTACGCCGAAGCGTTCAAGAAGCTCGATCTCGACGCGGTGGTCAAGGACCTCACCGCGCTGATGACCGATTCGCAGTCGTGGTGGCCCGCCGACTACGGTCATTACGGCCCTTTCTTCATCCGCATGGCCTGGCACAGCGCCGGCACCTACCGCATCTCGGATGGACGCGGCGGTGGCGGATACGGCACGCAACGCTTCGCGCCGCTGAACTCCTGGCCCGACAACGGCAACCTCGACAAGGCGCGCCGCCTGCTGTGGCCGATCAAGAAGAAGTACGGTCGTGCGCTGTCCTGGGCCGACCTGATGATCCTCACCGGCAACGTCGCGCTCGAATCGATGGGCTTCAAGACCTTCGGCTTCGCCGGCGGTCGCGAGGACTTGTGGGAGCCGGGCGAAGACATCGACTGGGGCACGGAAGCAACGTGGCTGGGCGACGAACGCTATCCCAAGGAAGGCGAGCGCACGCTGCAGGATCCGCTCGGCGCCGTGCAGATGGGCCTGATCTACGTCAATCCGGAAGGCCCGAACGGCAAGCCCGATCCCGCGGCCTCGGCCCACGACATCCGCGAGACGTTCCGCCGCATGGCGATGAACGACGAGGAGACCGTGGCACTGGCCGCAGGCGGGCACACGTTCGGCAAGGCGCACGGTGCGGGCGATCCGAAGCACGTCGGCGCCGAGCCCGAAGGCGGCTTGCTGGAAGCGCAGGGCTTCGGCTGGCTCAATTCGCTCGAGTCGGGCATGGCGGGTCACACGATCACCAGCGGCATCGAGGGTGCGTGGACCGAGAACCCGACCAAGTGGGACAACGGCTACTTCGACGTGCTGTTCAAGTACGAGTGGGAGCTGACCAAGAGCCCCGCTGGCGCGCACCAATGGAAGCCCAAGGGCACCAGCGGTGACGGCACCGTGCCCGATGCGCACGATCCCAAGAAGCGTCATGCGCCGATGATGACCACCGCCGACATGGCGATGCGCGTCGATCCGGCGTACGAAAAGATCTCGCGCCGTTTCCACCAGAATCCGGCCGAGTTCGCCGACGCGTTCGCGCGCGCCTGGTACAAGCTCACGCACCGCGACATGGGTCCACTGCCGCGTTACCTGGGCAAGCTGGTGCCCAAGGAAGTCCTGATCTGGCAGGACCCGGTGCCGGGGGTCGACCACGAGCTGATCAACGACGCCGACATCGCGGCGCTGAAGGCCAAGATTCTCGCCTCGGGTCTGACGGTATCGCAGCTGGTAACCACGGCCTGGGCGTCGGCGTCGACGTTCCGCGGCTCCGACAAGCGCGGCGGCGCCAACGGCGCGCGCCTGCGCCTGGCGCCGCAGAAGGACTGGGAAGTGAACCAGCCCGCGGAACTGGCCAAGGTGCTCAGCGTGTACGAAGGCATCAAGGCCGACTTCGACAAGGCCGGCGTAGGCGGAAAGAAGGTGTCGCTCGCGGATCTGATCGTGCTCGGCGGCACCGCGGCGGTCGAGGAAGCGGCCAAGAAGGGCGGACACGCGCTGAAGGTCGCGTTCTCACCGGGTCGTACCGATGCCCGGCAGGATCAGACCGACGTCGAATCCTTCTCGGTACTCGAGCCGCGGTCCGATGCGTTCCGCAATTTCCTCAGCCCGAAGGCCAAGGCCCGCCTGCCCGAGGAGTGGATGATCGACCAGTCGCAGTTGCTGACGCTGACCGCGCCCGAAATGGCGGTGCTGCTGGGCGGCATGCGGGTGCTGGGGGCCAACGTCGGCGGCAGCAAGCACGGCGTGCTGACCCGGCGCGTCGGCACGCTGTCCAACGACTTCTACGTCAACCTCGTCGACATGGGGACGAAGTGGAAGCTGTCGGCAACAGACGGCGTCTATGAGGGCATCGATCGCAAGACCGGTGACGTCAAGTGGACCGCCACGCGCGTCGACCTGATCTTCGGCTCGAACTCGCAGCTGCGCGCGCTGGCCGAGGTCTATGCCTGTGACGATGCCCAGGGCGGATTCGTGAAGGACTTCGCCGCCGTATGGAGCAAGGTGATGGACGCGGATCGCTTCGATCTGCGGGTGAGGGCGTAGCGCTGGAGCGGTAAGCCGACGGTCGGGCCGGTCCGCGAGGGCCGGCCCGATTTTTTTTGGGCGGGTCGTACATCGTGGCTCGTTGCCCGGGGACTCCGATCCGGGCGCGTTCCCGGGCTTCGCCCAGGCTACGGTTTTGCACGCTGTGCGTGACGTCGTGGCGGGCCTAGCGTTGGGCCATGGTCGCCTACCGTCGCAGCCGCATTCCCAGTGCGCCGTACTTCCTCACCGTCGTGTTGCGCGATCGCGGCTCAAGGCTGCTACTGGATCACCTCGACCAGTTGCGCGGGGCGTTTCGCTGCGCTGCAACCGCACATCCGTTCCAGCTGGACGCGGTCGTGATCCTGCCGGACCACTTCCATCTGCTCTGCACGCTGCCCGACGGCGACGCGGATTTTTCCGCGCGCGTACAGATGCTCAAGCGCCGATTCACTTTCGGCCTCGTGCGCGGCGGCGTGAAGGTCCGCATGAACGAGCGGGGCGAAGCCGACGTCTGGCAGCACCGCTTCCGGGAACACACGATCCGCGACGACGACGACTTCGCGCGACACGTGGCCTACATCCACTTCAATCCGGTGAAGCACGGGCTCGTCGGCGCCGTTCGCGATTGGCCGCACTCGTCGTTTCACCGATATGTGCGGCAAGGACTCGTGCAGGAGGATTGGGGTGGCGGCGGCGAGCCGCTGCGCGCCGAACCGGCAACGCCGGTCGCGGAGTAGGTGCGATCCGCGCGATCAGCCGAGAATCTGCGCCGCGCGCATCGCCCTGCGCAGATCGGCGTAGTCGCCCGTGCGCAGCGAGCGTGAAGGATGCTCCGGAAGCCGCCCGAGTTCGGACAGCGCCCAACGCACCGCGGGTCCTCCCGCGTCACCCAGCAACATCGGGTACAGCGGCCGCAAGGACATGTCGATCGATTCGGCGCCGGCGATGTCACCCGCGCGGGCGGCCGCGATCATCCGGCTGACCGGTCCCGGCGCGATGTTGGCGGTGACCGAAACCGCGCCGCTGAAGCCGTCGAGCACGAGCCGGCAGGCGAGCTCGTCGATGCCGACGAGCAACTGAAAATCGGGGGAGCGTTGGATCCCGAGCAGTTCGCGCGCGCGCGATGCATCGGCCGAACATTCGACGAACCCGGCGATGCCCTGCATGCGGCCCAGACCGGCCACACCGGCCGCGGCCGGAGGTGACGGCCGATCGAAGCGGTTGCGCACGAACAAGGGCAGCGCCGCGTCTTCGGCGATCCGCTCGACATGCCGCAGCAGGTCGGCCTGGGTCAGGTCGACGGTCGACGGCACCGTGAGGAGCAGGGCCGATACGCCGACGTCGGCGGCGATCTCGGCGATCTCCAGCGCAGCCGCGACGTCCGGCGTCCCGATGTCCGCGAGGATCGCGAGCCGATCCTCGGCCTGCCAGACCGCGCGCCGGAGCAACTCGGCCCGCGTTTCGGGATCGAGGTCGACGGCGCCCGATGACGCGGTCCCGACGATCAGGGCGGCACTACCTTCGGTGGCGTGCCAGTCGACCAGACCTTCCAGTGCGGCGTAATCGGGCGCGCGGTCCGCCGCGAGCGGCGTGACCAGTTCGACGAAGGATCCCGTGATCATGCGAGCGGCATGGATGGCCAGTGCAGCGGCGAGTATAGCCACGCGCCGGATGGCGGCCGCCACGATCCACGTGCGATCGGACGCTGCCGGGGAACAGCGGCTCACCGCAGTAGTGTGCCTCGGGCTTTCTCACGCGACGCGCGACGCGAGCCCCGGGCTCCGTCAGGGCTACGCGATGCAGCCGCCGAGCGCGTAGCCCGGACGCAGGCCGGGAGACCCCAAGACTTCACGCCGGGTACAAAAAAACGCCCCGCATGGCGGGGCGCGAGATTCAGCTGCGCAGAAAAATACGGGATCAGGCGACTGCCATCGCCGCCTGCTTCGCCTCGTCCTTGAGCACCTTGTCCAGCAGCCACAGCATCTTGCCGGGACCGGCGTCGTGGATGATGTCGACCATCGGATGGTTGGGCCTTTCCTTCATGCGCACGTGCTGCGCTTCGAGCGCCTGCCGATCCTCGGAGAAGGCGTCGTCGAGGTTGTCGCACAGCAGCTGCGACAGGCCGGGGAAGTCGGTGCTCTTGGATGCGCCCCACGAGTAGTAGTAATCGACCGAGTCGTCGTCGCGGGGCGTCACGGCCTGGCACGTCCAGGTCTCGGCCACCAGCTGTCCGGTGGGTTCGCCTTCGAGCTTGCCGTCGGAGACGAAGATCTTGAAGTGCAGCACCCAGGTGCAGGGGAGCGTGTGCATGATGTCGAAGTCCCAGTCGAACAGCGCGCCTTCAGGGAACAGGTGCTGAAGGAACACGCTCGGCGGCGCGCCGCGCACGACGTACTGCGTGCGCATCGCATTCGGGAACATCGTGAACTTCGGTTTGATCGACGTGAACCGCTCGCGCGAGACCTTGTCGCCGGCGCCCAGGCTTTCCTTGTGGATCCAGACCAGGTGCGTGAGGTCGGCGAGGTTGGCGATCTCCAGACGGAAGCTGGCGTTGACGCTCATGTGCGAGGTCTTCACGTTCCAGTCCGGGTCGCCCGGGCCGACCGCGTGCGGGATCAGTTTCTCGTCGGCCTTCGCCGGATCGCCCATCCACACCCAGACCCAGTTGTCCTTCTCGACCACCGGGAACACGCGAACGCAGGCGCGCTCGGGGATCGTCTCCTGACCCGGGATCTCGTTGCACTTGCCGTCGGCGCCGAAGCGCATGCCGTGGTACAGGCAGCGGATGCCGTCGCCTTCCTTCTGGCCCAGTGACAGCGCGGCCTGGCGATGCGGGCAGCGATCCTCCATCGCGACGATCTGGCCGGTGGGCTTGCGATAGACCACCACGCGTTCGCCGGCGATCTTGCGTGCGACGAGCGAGCCCTTGGACTGCGTGAGCCCGTTCTTCTGGCTCTGCGTGAACATGTAATCCCAGCCGGCGTTGTACCAGGCGTTCTTGGGGAACATCGCGCTCTCCTTCCTATACAGATTGGACGGGTTTAGTGGTTCCGTGCCGCGGCGCAGCGCGGGCACGGTGGTCTCTTCCAGTGTGGAAGGTAGCCCTGGACGCGGGCAGGCGGCCAATACTTTTGGCCGCCTGCCGCGATACCGCGCCCGTATCGCAAGCCGGCGCTAGTCGGCGACGTGCACCACGGCCTTGCCGAAGTTCTTGCCCTCGAACAGGCCCTGCATCATCTCGGGCGCCTTCTCGAGGCCTTCGACGACGTGCTCGAGCGGCAGAACCTTGCGCTCGCGGATCCAGGCCTTCATCTCGCGCCGGAACTGCTCCTGCTCGGGCGTGCCCAGGTAGTCGAGCGTCACCAGGCCGCTGACCTGCAGGCGGCGCAGGTTGATCTCGTTGAGCAGCACCATCGTGCGATCCGGCCCGTCGGGCAGCGACTGCATGCTGTAGCTCGCCATCAGGCCGCACACCGCGATGCGCGCGTGCAGATGGAAGTACGGCATCGCCAGTTCGAACATGCGTCCGCCGATCGCCATCACGTAGCAGTGCACGCCGTTGCGGGCGTATTCCTCGCGCAGCTCCGACTCGTAATGCTCGGCGTGGCGGTTGATGCAGGCGTCGAAGCCCAGCTTCTCGACCGCGAAGCGGCATTTTTCCGCGGTGCCGGCCACGCCGATCACGCGCGCGCCGCGCAGCTTGCCGATCTGCCCGACCATCGAACCCAGGCCGCCGCACGCGGCGCCGAAGGTGAGCGTCTCGCCGCGTTGCACCTTGGCCAGCCGATCCACCGCCAGCCACGCACCGAAGCCCGAGACGCCGAGCGCGCCCAGCGCGTGCGACGGACGCTCGAGTTCCGGGTCGAGTTTGGCGATGCGGCTGCCGTCGGAGATCGCGTAGTCCTGCCAGCCCCAGAATCCTTCGACGAGATCGCCCTCGTTGAAGTCGGAGCGGTAGGAGACCTCCACGCGGCCCACGGTCGGTCCGACCATCACGTCGCCGAGCGGCACCGGCTGGGCCTGGTGGCTGACGTGTTTGACGCGTCCGTAAAGGTAGGGATCGAGACCGAGCCACGTGGTGCGGATCAGCACCTCTGCGTCCTGCGGCTTGGGTATTGGCGACGACTCGAGCTGGAACACGTTGGCGGTCGGAACGGCGTAACGCGGCCGTTCGGCGACAACGATGCGCCGGTTGACCTTGCTATCCATCTGTCCTCCTCGGCGCCCGAGGCCGGGCGCCTCTGTCTGCGTTTCGGATGCACCCTACTCCTGCAGCGGCGCAGCGGAGCAGCAGAAAAGATGGAAGACGACGAGCGGTCGCGAGACCGGAATCAGGTTGCGAAAAGCATTCCCGCTCAGGCCACCTTGGCGCCGGGTTCGCTGGTGCGTTGGCGCGGGATCGGCGTGAGGCTGGCGTCGCCCAGCCCGAGATGATCGCGCAGGCGCTTGCCCTCGTACTCGGTGCGGAACAGGCCGCGACGCTGCAGTTCGGGCACCACCATCGTGGTGAAATCCTCGAATGCGCCGGGCGACCAGCCCGCCGAGATCATGAAGCCGTCGGCCTCCTCGCCGGACCACGCCGCCTCGAGCTGATCGGCGACCTGTTTGGCGGTGCCCACGAACTGCGGCAGCACGATGCCCTGCGCGTACAGCTTGCCGACCTCGCGCAGCGTCAGATCGTTCTTCCGGCTCAGCGCGTGCACCACCGCGAACAGCCCCTTGGTGCCCGGCGCGTCGATCTGGTGGACGGGCTCGTCGAGCGGATAGCGCGAGAAATCGATGTCGGTGTGCATCGACATCGTGATCAGTCCGGAGATCGGATCGGCCAGCTCGTTATGGAACGCCTGCTTCTCGCGCGCCTCGGATTCGCTCGCGGCCACGAACGGCATCACCGCCGGGAAGATCTTGATCTTCGACGGGTCGCGGCCGAACGCGCTCGCACGGGCCTTCACGTCGGCGTAGTACGCGCGGCGCGAGTCGGGCGACGGGTCGATCTCGAAGATCGCCTCGGCCCAGCGCGCCGCGTAGTCCTTGCCGCGTCCCGAGGAGCCCGCCTGGATGATTACCGGCCGCGACTGCGGTTCGTGCGGCACGTTGAGCGGACCGCGCACCTTGAAGTGCGGTCCGACGTGGTTTATCTCGTGCACCTTCGCAGGATCCGCGAAGACGCCGGATTCACGGTCGCGCAGGATCGCGCCCTGTTCCCAGCTTCCCCAGAGCTTGAACGCGACCTCGAGGAATTCGTCGGCGCGGTCGTAGCGCGTGTCGTGGCCCAGCATCTCCTCGAAGCCGAAATTCTGCCCTTCGGCGGCGCTCAGCGACGTCACCACGTTCCAGCCGAAACGCCCGCCTGACAGATGGTCGAGCGTCGCGAACGAGCGCGCGATGTCGTACGGCGTGAAATAGGTCGTCGACTTGGTGATCGCCAGGCCCAGCTTGTCGGTCACGCCGACCAGGCCCGAGGCGACCATCATCGGGTCGAGTCCGAAAGCGCCCTGCGTGCCGCGCCGCAAGGGGTCGGTGATGTCGTTGCCGTAGCGGCGCGGCGTGGCCAGCACGTCGGCGAAGAACAGGAAGTCGAACTTGGCGCGCTCGAGGATGCGCGCGATGTTCGAGTAGTAGTCGAGCTCGAGAAAGTTGCCGGCGGACTTCGGATGGCGCCACGCCGCGTGGCTGTGCGTCACCGCCCCGGCGATCTGGAAGCCGGCCAGGTGCATCTTCGAGCGCGAGTTCTTCTGGTTCATGTGCGGTCTCCTCGATCAGAAATAGCCGTTGATGGGCAGCGGGTCGCCGTGCACGAGGTGCTTGCCGACGACCATCGCCTTGTAGAGCGTGGGGTTGTGCATCGTCAGCGTGCGGATCGCGCGCCAGTGGCGGTCGAGATTCTTGGATTTCGACGCGGCCGACGCGCCGCCGACGTCGAACAGCTGGTCCGATGCGCGCGCCGCGACGCGATCGACGTGCACCTTGGCCTGGGCCGCTGCCAGCGACGCCTTCTGCGCGAGCGCTTCCTCGGGGATGCCGTTGCGAAGCGAGGCATGCGCCGCGTCCAGCGCCTCGGCGGCGTGCAGCACGGTGGCCTCGGCCGCGAACGCGGCCGCCGACAGCTCGCCGATCACTTCCTGCAGCAGCGGATCGTCGGCGGGTTTTTCGGCCGGCGCGAACGCGAACGAGCGCTCGCGCGACTTCACCAGCTTCACCGCGTCGGCGACGACGTTGCGCAGGATGCCGGCCATGATGGCCTGGAGATAGAGCTGCAGGAACGCGAACTCGTAGGTCGGCGGCGGCTGCGCGTCGAGGCGCGCTTCGAGCAGGATCTCTTCGGGACGCACCAGCACGCGATCGAACTTCGTCGTGCCCGATCCGGTCTTGCGTGCGCCCATGCCGTCCCAGTCGTCGATCAGCGTGATGCCGTGGCGTTTGGTCGGAACCACCAGCGACACCAGTTTCTCCGGGCCGCCCGACGCCCACACGTTGACGTAATCCGAAAACAGCGTGCCGGTGCAGTAGAACTTGGTGCCCGTCAGCGAGAAGTCCTCGCCTTCGGGTGTCAGCACCGTCTGGTAGCGCAGCGCGCCCAGCGCCGCCGGTCCGTGTTCGGTGGTCGCGTTGCCAAAAATCCTTCCGGCCGCGATCTCGCCGATCCAATGCGTGCGGCGCGCGGACTCCGGCTCGCGCAGGCGCTCTTCGACGAACCAGTAATGCGTGCGCAGGATGTGCGCGACCACCGGATCGGCGGCGGCAAGATCGATGATCGCGCCGAAGAACTGGCGCATCGAATGGCCCGCGCCGCCGTCCCGCACCGGAAGGCGCAACGCGCCGATGCGCGCCGCGCGCACGATCTCGATCGCCGCGAACGGATTTTCGTCGTGGGCTTCGCGCTGCGCGGCGCCGCTGGCGATCTCGCGCAACGCGCCGGCGAAATCGGTCCGCGCGGGTGCGCCAGCGGCGCCGGGGTCGCGCTCGGGTCCAGCGGCAGGAGTGGCCATGGTCGGAACGATGAAGGCGGTGCGGCCGCAGATGATGCGGCCACGGATCACCTCGACGGAATCCGGAGAACTACTTCGATCCGACCTTATTCCACGCGCGTCCGCCGGCCCGAGCACGCCGCGTGCCCGTCATCCGCGGCCGGTTTTGCACCGACCTGTCAGCCGGGCAGCAGGTACGTCGTCTTGCCCTGCGTGTAGAACTCCCGCGCCGCCTCGCCCTGTTCGCGCGGTCCGTGGCTGCTCGCCTTTCGCCCGCCGAAGGGCAGGTGGTAGTCCAGCCCCGCGGTCGGAAGGTTGACCATCACCAGTCCCGATTGCGACGCGCGCTTGAAGTGCGACGCGTGCTTCAGGCTCGCGGTGCAGATGCCGGCACAGAGGCCGAACTCGGTGTCGTTGGCGGTGGCCAGCGCCTCGTCGTAGCCGCGCACGCGGATCACGCCGGCGACCGGCCCGAACACCTCTTCGCTGTTCAGGCGCGCGTCGTTGCGCGTGCCGGTGACCAGCGCGGGCGCCATGAACCAGCCCGGCGTCTCGCGCGTCAGCCGCTCGCCGCCGGTGGCGATCGTGGCGCCGTCGGCGCGCGCCTGTTCGACGGCCGCGAGGTTCTTGCGCAGCTGCGCCTGGTGGATCGCCGGCCCGATGTCGGTGCCGTCCTTGAGCGCGCTGTCGATGCGCAGGGCCTGCAGGCGCTCGACCATGCGTGCGACGAAGCGGTCGTGGATGCGGTCGTCGACGATCAGGCGCGAGCTCGCGGTGCAGCGCTGGCCGGTGGAGAAGTACGCGCCGTTGACGGCGCAGTTCACCGCCAGCTCCAGGTCCGCGTCGTCGAGCACCACCAGCGGATTCTTGCCGCCCATTTCGAGCTGGACACGCAGCATCCGGGCCGCGGCGACCTGCGCGATGCGCCGTCCCGTGGCCACCGAACCGGTGAAGCTGATGCCATCGAGTCCCGGTGATTCCACCAGCGCGGCGCCGACCGCCGCGCCGCTGCCGTTGACCAGGTTCACCACGCCGGCGGGCACGCCGGCCCGCGCGATGATGTCGACCAGCGCCGTGGCGCTCGCCGGTGTGAACTCGGACGGCTTGAGCACCACGCAGTTGCCGAAGGCGATCGCGGGCGCGAGCTTCCAGGCGGGAATCGCGATCGGAAAATTCCACGGCGTGATCAGGCCGAAGACGCCGACCGGTTCGCGGGTGACCTCCACCGTGATGCCGGGCCGCGTGGAGGCGCCGGTTTCGCCGGACAGTCGCACCGCCTGCTGCGCGAAGAACTTGAAGATCTGGCCGGCGCGGACGACTTCACCGACGCCTTCGGGCAGCGTCTTGCCTTCCTCGCGCGACAGCAGCCGGCCGAGCTCGGCGCTGCGCGCCAGGATCTCGGTCCCGATGCGGTCGAGCAGGTCGGCGCGCTGCTGCGGCGGCGTCACGCTCCACTGCGCAAAGGCGGCGCGCGCGGCGGCGATGGCGTCGCGCACGTCCTGCGCGCTGCCCAGTGCGAACTCGCCGACGACGTCGCGGGTGTCGGAGGGATTGATGTCGGGCTCTTGCGACGTGCCGCGTCGCCATTCGCCGCCGACATGGATACCGCTGGGAAGGTCACTGCTCACGGTTGCCTCGACGTCGTTCGTGCGTAGCCCGGGCGAAGCCCGGGAGGAACATCCCGGAGTTCGGCCGGGCTACAACGCGGGTCCTTTCAGGGGATAGCCGCGACTTTCGTAATCGAACCCCCCCAGCTCCAATGCGTTGAGCCCGCGGTCCTGCGGCGAAGCGTAATAGGCGCGAATCTCCTGGATCAGGCCGCGCTCGCTGAAGATGTACCACTCGTCACCGCGCAGCATCGTCTCCTGCTTGCGCTTGAAGTGCGTCCACTCGATCACCGCGCGGCGCGATTCGGGCTCGCCGATGAAGTGATCGACGGTCCAGTACGAACCGAAGTTCTGCACCGCAGCCTGCCAGCGCTTGCCGATCTCGAGCGCGCCGCGGAAGGGGCCGCCGTACATGCCGGGCGGGAAGTAGTGCACGCCATCGGGCTCGAAATACTCGGCGATGCGTTGGGGGTCGCCCGAGTTGCACGCATCGAAGTAGGCGCGGATGTGCGCCTCCATGGAGGACTTGGTCAGACTCATCGGCGAGTTCGTCCGGTCGCTTTGCGGGAGGTCGCAAGGTAACCGCCGGTCGCGCTCGCGTTCCAATACCTTTGCGGGACCGTTGCGATAGGCGCGCCGTATCGCAGCGCGCCTCAGCGGCGTTTCGGAGCGCGCTTGCGCTTGGCGCTGCGCGGCGCCGGTTTCTCGACGGGCTCGGCGTCTTCCGGCGGCGGGTGGCGCAGCGCGCGCGCTTCCTGCAGGAACTCGGCGAGCAGCGGCGAGTCGTCGCCGCGCCGCCAGATCACGCACAGGTCCACCGTCGCGGCGTCGGCCTTGCGCAGCGGGACCTGGATCGTGCCGGGCACGTGCAGCTTGCGGCCGGAATCGGTGAGCAGCGACAAGCCGAAGCCGCTCGCGACCAGGCCCATCGCGGTGACGAGGTCGTCGACCTCCTGGCTCACGTGCGCGGTCAGGTGCCGCTGGTGGAACAGCCGCATCATCTGGTCGATGAAGCCCGGTCGCGGCGTGCGCGGATACAGGATCAACGGCTCGGACGAGATCTCGGCGAGGCTCAGCACCGCGCGTTTGGCGAGCGGGTGCGCCTCGGGCAGGACGACCACCATGCGCTCGGTCTGGATCACCTCCCAGCTCAGGTCCGGTTCCTCGGTGAAGAAGCGGTTGAAGCCGACGGTGAGGCGTCGCTCGCGCAGCGCCTTGATCTGGCCGATCCGATCGAGACTGTGCAGCACCAGTTCGACCTGCGGATGGGTCTGTCGAAAACGCTGGACGATTCTTGGGATGGGGCCGAGCACCGCGGATCCGAACACGCCGATGTCGAGACGACCGAGCCGGCCGTCACCCGCCAGGCGCGTGCGTTCCGCGGCCTGCTCGGCGAGCGTCAGCAGATTGCGCGCCTCCTGGTAGAACACCTTGCCTGCGGCCGTGGGCTCGGCGCCGCGCGCACTGCGCTCGAGCAGCTTCACGCCGAGCGCGTCCTCGAGCTGCTGGATCTGGCGCGTCAGCGGCGGTTGCGACACGTGCAGGCGCAGCGCCGCGGCGCGAAATGTGCGCTGCTCGACCACCGCGACGAAGTAGCGCAGGTGGCGGATCTCGATGCCGGTGATCGACATGGCGAACGGGCGTGCAGACAGAGATGCGACGATGATACTCGGGGGGTATCGCTCCATCCATCAAGAGTATTGGACCGTCCACGAGGCCGGTCCTACGCTCATTCCATCCGGTTTTCGCTTCATTCCAGGCCAGCAGCGACGAGGAGAACACGCGCGTGCCGATCATCCAGGTCAACCTTCTTGAAGGCCGCACCGTTGCGCAGAAGCGCGCGATGATCGCGGCCGTCACCGACGCGCTGGTCGATTCGCTCGGCGTCCGCGCCGAGTCGGTGCGCATTCTCATCAACGAGATGCACCCCGAGCATTTCGCGCTCGCCGGTGTCAGCGCCGGACAGCAGCCGCTGGACCAGCGCGGCAGCAAAGGTCAGCACAACGGCGCAATCAACGGCGCAACCAATGGCGCGTCGGCCGGTCTCAACGGCAACAACGGAACGGGTGCGCAATGAGCCATCGTGAGACGAGCCTGCCCCGCGGATTCGAGTCGCTCGAGCCCTTCGTCGACTACTGGGTGCGTGAGAGCAACGACGAGCGTCGTGCCGCGCGTTCGACCGCGCAGATGGAAGACATCCGCGAGTTCTACGACGTCGTCGTGGCGCTTGCGCCCGATGCGATCACCTATCTCGAAAAATTTCCGCTCGACGCGATGCCGGACGACGCCACGCGCCTGTTCAAGCTGCTGCTGGCGATGAACCACGCGGCGATCGCGGTGGAGATGCACGGTGCGCCGCGCGCGTTCGATTCGCCCTGGCCGGCGCCGGTGCGCATCGCCAAGGGACCGTGGCCGTACGGCGGAAGCATCGAAGGCGCCGAGATCGGAGGAGGATTCCGCTGATGAGCGCAGTACTTCAGGAAAGCCCGGCGCAGGCCGGCAAGAAGCACGAGATCGACGAGAACAGCTTCACGCTGGCGGCCGGCCTGGGAACGGGTCCGGTGCCGATCGAGCCGTACGCGTCGCCCGCGTATTTCGAGAAGGAACGCGAGCGCGTGTTCAGGCGCGCCTGGCTGTACGCCGGCCGGATGGAGCAGTTGCCGGAAGCCAACAGCTTCTTCGTCAAGGATTACGAGATCAACAAGGCTTCGCTGGTGATCTCGCGCGGCAAGGACGGCCGCGTGCGCGCGTTCCACAACGTGTGCAGCCACCGCGGCAACCTGGTGGTGAACCAGAGCTGCGGCGTGGCCGAGCGCCTGACGTGCCGCTATCACAACTGGGCCTATCGCACCGAAACCGGTGAGCTGATGGGTGTGCCCGACCTCAAGCACTTCTTCGACTTCGACAAGAAATCCTGCGGCCTGACGCCGGTGGCCTGCGACGTCTGGGAAGGGTTCATCTTCGTCAACTTCCAGAAGAAGCCGGAAGTCTCGCTGCTCGAGTTCCTCGGTCCGTTCGGCAAGACCTACGCCGGCATTCCGTTCTTCAACCTGGACGAGACGATCGTCATCCAGGCCGACTTCAAGGCCAACTGGAAGCTGATCGCCGACGCGTTCGCCGAGCCCTACCACGTGCCGGCGCTGCATCCCGCGACGCTGGCGCCGGGCTTCGCGCATCCCGAGGAGAACCGCTACGCGCGTCCGCTCTCGGCGCGGGCGCACGGCATCCACCGCCACTTCTCGGCCTACGGCAATCCGCAGTACGTGCCGTCGGAGACCTCCAAGGTCGAGCGGCTCGTGTACGTGCAGGAGACCGGCGGCGTCCTGGGCGGCGATTCGGCGGAGAACGCGCGGGCGCTGACGGCGCACCCGGCGATCAACCCGACGAAGAATCCGAACTGGTCGGCGGATGTCACCTGGATCTTCCCCAACTTCAACATCGACTACTCCACCGGCGGCTTCTGGACGCACGAGTTCTGGCCGGTCGAGTACAACCGCACGCGCTGGACGCTGAAGATCTTCATCCCCAAGACGATGAACCTGCGCCATCGCCTGCAGCTGGAGCACTACGCCTGCCGCTGGAGCGAGGTGGTGCTCGAGGACGTGACGAACTGCGAGCGGATCCAGCGCGGGATGGAGTCGGGCGCCAAGACCCACATGATTCTGCAAGACGCCGAGATGCTGATCCGGCACAACCTGCACGTGCTGGACAAGTGGGTGAACGCGGACACGGTTGCCGAAGCGCTGCAGTGATACGCCGGTCGACCGGCACGTAGCATTCGTAGCCCGGGCGAAGCCCGGGGGTTGTGCCGATCCAATCGAGAAATCCCGGGCTTCGCCCGGGCTACGGTGGACGGACCCCGATACAGATTATTAAAACGACGGGAGAACCTGTGTGAAACCGAAATCCACCGCCACGCGCCGCGACGTCCTCAAGTTCCTCGCGGCCGGCTCCGCCGCCGGCCTTGCGCCGGCCGCCGCCGCCGCTGCGCTGCCGCCTGCAGCCGATGCGCCGAAATGGGCCGGCGAAGCCGATGTACTGATCGTCGGCTCCGGTGCGGCGGGCATGGCCGCCGCGATCGCCGCGGTGAACCAGGGATCGAGCGTGATCATCCTGGAGAAGATGCCGTTCCAGGGCGGCACCGCCGCCAAGTCGGGCGGCGTGTTCTGGATTCCCAACAACGCCTGGCTCAAGAGCCAGGGCGTGAAGGACGAGCCGCTGGACGCGATGCGCTACATGGCGCGCTTGTCGCAACCGGTGCGCTACACGTCCCTGGAAAAGACGCTGGGCCTGAGTCCGGCCGAGTACGACCTGCTCTGGGCGTTCTACGACAACGCCGCGAAGGTGATCGATGCCCTGTCCAGGCAGAGCGCGCTCAAGCCGATGCCCTGGTACACCTGGGAGGACAAGCCGTATCCCGACTACTACTCGGACATTCCCGAGAACAAGGTCCATCGCGGCCGGTCGCTGGTGCCGGATAGCAGCGCCGATCCCAAGAACGTGGTGTGGCCGAGAAATGGCGGTGCCGGCCCCGCGCTGATCGCGCAGCTCTCGAAGGGCCTCGAAGGCAAGAAATCCGAGCTGCTGCTCGATCACCGCGTGCTGGACCTCATCCGCAACGAATCCGGCGAAGTCGTCGGGCTGTCGGTGGACCGCGGCGACGATGCGCCGGTGAATTTCCGCGCGCGCAAGGGCGTGGTGTTCGCCACCGGCGGCTTCACGCACGACCCGGTGATGGCGCGCGAACATCTGCGCGGCCACATCTGGGGCGGCTGCGCGGCGCCTGGGAGCACCGGCGACTTCGTCCACATCGCCACGCGCGCCGGCGCGGTGCTGGGCAACATGAACAACGCGTGGTGGGGGCAGATCCCGGTCGAGGTCGCGCTCAAGACGCGCAGCGTGCCGGTCGATGTCTGGTCCACGCCGGGCGACAGCATGATCCAGGTCAATCGCTACGGACGCCGGTTCGTCAACGAGAAGATCCAGTACAACGAACGCACGCAGGCGCACTTCACCTGGGACCCGGTGCGTGGCGAATATCCGAACCTGTTCGGTTTCATGATCTGGGACGCGCGCACCGCGCAGCACTACGCGGGCTACGACCCCATTCCGGCGGCCAACGCGAAGATGCCGCAGGTGATCGAGGGCGCGACGATCGACGAGCTCACCACGCAGATCGAACTGCGCCTGGCCGGCATCGCCAGGCACACCGGCGGTTACACGCTGGACAAGGGTTTCCGCCAGAACCTGCGCGAGTCGATCGAGCGATACAACGGTTTCGCGGCCGCCGGAAAGGACGCCGACTTCTCGCGCGGCGAGGCGACCATCGAGATCGCGTTCCAGTTCATGAACGCGTCCAAGCCGCCCAATCCGCACCCGAACATGACGATGCACCCGATGTCGAGCGAGGGCCCGTTCTACGCGGTGATCCTCGGCGCGGGCACGCTCGACACCAAGGGCGGCCCGGTCGTGAACCCCAAGGGCCAGGTGCTCGACGCGCAGTCCAAGCCGATCCCGGGGCTCTACGCCGCGGGTAACTGCGTCGCAAGTCCCGCGGGCCAGGCGTACTGGGCCGGCGGCGGCACCATCGGTCCGGCGCTGACGTTCGGATATCTCGCCGGCACTGCGGCCAGCGCCGAGAAGACGCGGAGCGCGTGATGACGATCAGAGTCGCGGTGCTCGTCGCGATGGTGATGCTCGCGCCCTGCGCGCAGGCGGCCGACAAGCCGGTGAGCTTCAAGGACGACGTGCAACCGATCCTCAACTCGCAGTGCGTGTTCTGCCACGTCACCGGCGCGGAGAACGGCGGTCTCAACCTCGGTCGACGCGAGTCGCACGCTGCGCTGCTGTCGAACAGCACCGAGACCGGGACGATGCCGCGCGTGACGCCGGGCGATCCGTCGAAGAGCTACCTCGTGCACAAGCTCAAGGGCACGCAGCTCGAGGCCGGTGGCAACGGCGCGCAGATGCCGATGTACGACCCGCCCAAGCCGTTCCCCGCGGAGCATCTAGAGATCATCGAGCGGTGGATCAAGGAAGGCGCCGCCAAGAATTGAGCATCCGCCACATCCCGTAGTCCGGGCGAAGCCTGGGTAGAGATGTTGGAATTTTCCCGGGCTACGCGTTGGGCATTACGAGCCGTTCCCACGCCCGCTGCGCGCGCATCGCGCGCGGCTTCGACGCGATCCCCAGCAACGCACGATCGCGCTGCCATCGTGCGGCGGGCTCGCGATCGTCCGACGACGCCCAATGCCCATCGGCTTCCTGCGCGAGGCGATCGCCGTCGGCGAGTGCGCCCGCCAACGCCACGTGCGTCGTCGACGCCGTCGGATCCAGGCCGGCGATGCCGTCGAACGCGAGCAGGTTGGCGATCGCACGCTCGGTCCAGGCCCGCGGCCAGCGCAGCCGTCGCGATTCGCGCACCAGGTAGGCCAGCACCGCCGCGTGCACGTGCAGGTCCTCGATGGTGCGAAAGGGCTTCACGTGCAGCACGTAGGCGTCACCCGGAACGACGGCGCTCGCCGGAAGGCGAAGGTTCTCGAAGCGCAACCGCGCGTGCGGAATCTCGGGCACGAACGCGGTCGGCGGCATCGTGTCGATGTGCAGCCCCGGCATGCCGGCCGGTACGCGCACCAGCCGCAGCGCGGGCCGCGCGTCGATCGAGGCCTCGACATCACGCGCCGCGACCAGAAACAGCGCGCCGTTGGGACCGAGCGTGGCCCAGTGCTTGGCGCCGTCGAGAACGACGTGGTCGCCGTCGCGTCGAAGCGTGGTGCGCAGATCGCGCGGTGCGTTGCCCTGCGTCTCGGTGATGCACAGCGCCGCCAGCCGATCGTCCTCGAGCCCGGCCACCAGCGTGCGCAGCGCCGCCTGGAACGCCGAGCCGAACGCCCACGCCACGCGATCGGCCGCGGCACCACCGAGGATCGCAACGTCGATCGACCGGCGCTGCGTTGCGGCGAGCGCGCGATGACGCGGCCACCACTGCGCAACCGAGGTGCAGGGCTCGGCTGCGACCGGACCCGTCAGCAGCGTGTCGATCCACGTCGCGCTCATCGTCGAAGCTCCATCGGATTCTTGAAGTGCGCCGCGAAGATGCGGTCGCGGTGCTCGACCGGCACCGCCTGCTGCGCGCCGACGATGAATTCCAGGCCCTTGTTCTCGAACAGCGCCTTGGCGCCCTTTCCCCAGGGGCGGGGCATGCCGCGCACCAGGACCAGGCGCAGGCCGCGGTGATCGATGATCTCCTGCAAGGGGCGGTAATCGATCATGGCGCGCGGCTGCTGGACGGTCGGAGGGACGATCCGGCGATGCTAATCGCACACGCGGCCTCGGGTGACGGACAATTACGCCCCTCCCACGAGCGGCCCCGGACAAGGGGAGACATTGCATGGACGAATCGAACACTCCCGCCCCGACGCCGACGCCGCCTCCGCGCAAGCGCCTGAATTCGTTTCAGCTGCTCGGTGTGATCATGGCCGGCGTGATCGGCGTCCGCCGCACCAGCGATCGCGGCGGTGGCGTCAGCGATGCCAGCACCGGCGCGATCCTCGGCGCGGTGCTGGTGTTCGCGGCCGTCGGAGGGGTCGCGCTGTACGCCTTCATCCACGCGGTCAAGCGCGCCGCGGGGCTCGAATGAGCGCGTCGATCACGCGCCGCGCGTACCGCGCTCGAGCAGCCGCACCATCACCCACAGCGCCCGGTTGACCGGGACCGGCACGCCCAGGGCTTCGCCGCGGTGCGCGATGTAACCGTTGAGGTGATCGATCTCGCTGCGCTTGCCCGCGGCCATGTCCTGGGCCGTAGACGAGCGCTGCGAGGCCATCGTCTGCGCGATGCGGCGCGCCACGGCGTCCAGATGCGCCGACAACAGGATGCCCGACGCCTTGGCCACTTCGCGGCACTCGTCGATCACGTCGCGCATCACGTCGGCCACGCCGGGGAAGGCCATCAGCTCGCCGTACTGGATCTGCGGGATCGCCGAGAGCGCGTTGAACGCGCAGTTGATCGCGAGCTTCTCCCACAACGCGACGCGCACGTCGGGCGAGACGTCGGTGGGAATTCCCGCTTCGCTCATCAGCGCGGCGATGCGCGCGCTGTTGGGCGTGTCACCGATCATCAGATCGCCGCGGCCGTGGTGCCGCACGTGGCCCGGGCCCTCCATGCCCACGGCGACGTAGACGGCCGCCGGAATCACCGCGCGGCCACAGGCCGCGGCCAGGCGCTCGGCGTTGTCGACGCCGTTCTGCAGGCTCATCACGACGACGTCGGCCGACAGGTGCGGCGCCATCGTCGCGCCGGCGCTTTCGGTATCGCCCGATTTGACGCAGACCAGCACCAGCTCGGCGTCGGATGCGGCCTCGAACGAGGCGCTCGCCGATATCGGCACGTGGCCGCTGAACGCCTTGGAGTCCAGCCGCAATCCGTCGCGCCGAACCGCCTCGACCAGCGACGGCCGTCCGATCAGGCAGACCTCGTGTCCCGCGCGCGCGAGCAGCGCGCCGTGGAAGCAGCCGACGCCGCCGGCACCCATCACTGCGATCTTCATGGGGGTTCGCTCCTCGTCGTGTTCGTCGTCGAATGGCCGAACGTGGCCGCCGAGTATGCTGCGATCTCCAGCCACCGGGTCTGAACGCCACCTTGAGCGCCGAACCGATCGCGCCTCACCTGAGCGCCGCTCCGGCCCTGGCCGGCGCAGCCGCGCTGACGTTGGCGCTCTACTTCATTCCGCAGCTCGAGCTGGTCGCGCGTCCGCTGAGCCTGCTGTCGACGCTCGTGCACGAGCTGGGTCATGGGCTCACCGCGCTGCTGCTCGGTGGCGACCTGCATCGGCTGTCGATCTGGTCGGACGGCTCCGGGCAGGCCGAGTATTCCGGCGCGTTCGGACGCCTCGCATTTGCCGCGACCGCCGCGGGCGGGCTGCTCGGTCCGCCGATCGGCGCGCTGGCGATGTTCCTGGCCAGCCGCACTCCGCGCGCCGCGCGCTATGCGCTGTCGGCGTTGCTGTTGCTGCTGCTGGTGGCGCTGATGATGTGGGTGCGGAATCTCTTTGGCCTGGCGTTCGTCGCCTCGTTGTGCGGCCTGCTGGTGCTGCTGCTGTGGAAGGGCGGGCGCCTTGCGCAGCTCGTGACCGCGTTTCTCGCGATGCAGCTGACGCTGTCGGTCTTCTCGCGTTCGGACTACCTGTTCACGTCGCGCGCCGAGACCGCGGGCGGCATGGCGCCGTCGGATGTCGCGCAGATCGCCGATGCGCTGTTCCTGCCGTTCTGGTTCTGGGGCGCGCTGATCGCGCTGATGTCGCTGGCGATCCTGGTGATGGGGTTGTGGAGCGTGGCGCGGGCGTTGCGGTGAGCGGTCCCGGGCGCAGCCCGGGGTTTTTTCGTTTACAACTTCTTGAACAGCGGGCTGCGCACCTGCTGCGCATCGGCGGCCGAGAGGAATTTCTCGGTGTAGATGTCCTTCTCGAACAGGCGTCCCTGCATCAAGGTCGTGATGCAGGCATCGATCATCAGCGGCGGGCCGCAGAGATACGCCTTGTGGCCGCGAAAGTCATTGTCGAAGTGCGCCCTGGCCGCCTCGTGCACG
>NZ_JAJFBP010000053.1 GCF_020697055.1 Panacagrimonas sp.
TTGGCCAGTTCGCAGCAGGCGATGACGGTCCGCGCCATCACGACCTCGTCGGATTCCGCGACGCAGCCGGTTACGACAACCGGATCGCGGTGGCGTACCAGGACGACCGGGCGCGCTACGAGCGCTGGATCGCGCAGCCTCCGATCGCCGCGTGGTGGAACGACGATGCACGTCTCGACGAGCGCCTGGGTTATGTCCGCGAAGTGATGATGCCGCGCGTCGAGCAGTTCGAGACGCTGTACGCGTTTCGCGACGCGCTGCCCGGCGTGGGCGCGGTCATGGACCGCATCGGCGGCGAGATCGAGGAGCACGGCTACTGGGGCTCGATGCGCGACCGCTTTCCCGCCTCGCAGACCGACTGGTTGAGCGGGCGCGGCGCGCTCGGCGTCCAGCACGGTCAGCCTGCGCTCGGCGGACGCGTGGTGATCGCTACGTGCACTTTTCATGGGCGTGGCCGCCCAGCTGCAGACGTTGCGGCTGTACCACGAGGTGTCGGTGTTCGACGGCGCCGCGCAGCGCTACGAGTACATCAACTGCCCTCCGGCGACGGGATTGATGCGGACGCGCGATAGCCCCTCTCCCGCACGCGGGAGAGGGGACGCTCGCTCAATGCTGCGTCGACTGCGAATGCGGTCCGCCTTGTCTCGAAATACCACCGAGCGCCCTGCTCAGGTGCTTGGGGGCGGTGCCGTTACAGGCCAGGTCGCCGAGCGAGACGATGCCCACCAGGCGCTTGCTGCGATCGAGCACCGGCAGGCGCCGCACCTGGATGTCGCCCATGTTGGCGGCGACGTGCGCGGCATCCTCGTCCTCGAAGCAGTACATCACTTCGCGGCTCATGACGTCCCGTATCGGTGCATCGCCGTCACGGCCGTCGGCGATGGCGCGGATCGCGATGTCGCGGTCGGTGATCATGCCGACGAGCCGATCGTCCTCGCCCACCGGCAAGGCACCGACATCCATCGCGGACATCACCTGGGCCGCCTCGCGGATGCTGCGATCCGGCGAGATGGTGCGGACGTCGCGGGACATGTGTTCACGAATCTTCATCTTCATTTTCTCCATGGGGTGGTCGGGTCCAGCGTCGCAGATCGACGCGGTGGTGCCCGTGCGGATTGAGCAATGGCCATGCGCACTTCGCCCAGGATCGGTTTTTGACCGCGCCTATCCGGCGTCGGGCTCGGGCGCATCGAGCCGAAAGAAATGGCTGGCGCGTCCATTGGCCAGCGTCTCCTGGTAGAGAAACACGAGCTCGCGTTCTTCGAACGCTTCGAGCCAGGCCTTCCAGCCCACCGGTTCCAGCGCGCTGTTCTGACCGTCGCCATCGAACGGAAAGTCCAGCAGCAACGCCTCGCCGTCGTCCTTCACCGGAATCGCGTCGCGCGCATCGGCCCAGGTGCGGATCACGTGCGGATTGCGCGTGGCGAGCGTCTGCCCGCGATGGTCGGGCGCGTCGTCGCCGCTCAGGATCCACTTGGCGTAGGCCACTGTCGTGCGCGACAACGGGCGCACGTTGGGATGATCGTCCATGAATCGTCCGCGGTGGGCCGATGACGAGGACGTGACCGGCAGTCGTTCGCTGCTGGGATTGGGCATGTTCGAGTTCTCCGGCTCGGCTTGAGGGGCAAAGAAAGAAGGGAAATGGATTTCTTTCCTGCCGGGAGCATCGAGCAACGCGGATGCCCACGCGGGCACGCCTCTGGCGGACCGCGCGGCTGGTTACGAAGGCGCCTCGCGATGATCAACCTCGAGGAGCGTGCCGTGCAGATCAAACCGATCAACCCGCACACTTGGCGCAACGGCTTTCACATCAAGCACGCGGTCGAAGTGAGCCACGGCCAGCGCGTGCTGTACTGCTCGGGCCAGACGTCCAACGATGCGGACGGTGCCTCGATGCACCCCGGCGATGACGTCGCACAGTTCAAGCTCGCGTGGAAGAACATCGTCGAGCTGCTGACGGCCGCGAACATGAAGCCTTCGAACATCGCGCGCATGACCTTCTACACCACCGACACCGACGCCTTCGTGACCCACGCCGCCGAACTCTCGACGATCTGGTCGCAGGCCGGCGCGAGGCCGGCGTGCACGCTGCCGGGCGTCAAGAGCCTGTTGGAGGCCAACGCGATGATCGCGGTCGACGTCACTGCCGTTGCGTGAAGCGCACATAGAAAACGGGCCGCCTCGCGGCGGCCCGTCGTCAATCAGGACTACTACGGCCGATCAGTTCGGCGCCTTGCACCCGCGCGGCTCGTGCAGCTGGATATTGCCGCGTGCGATCGGGAGAGACAGGCTGCCGGCCGCGTAACCGTTGGCATCGAGGTGCCAGCGATCGCTGGTGCCGGGCTCGCCGTAATCGCTCTCCGTGACCGTGCACACCCCGTTGCCGACGCCGCCGCAGTAGAACTTCAGCTGCCGCGTCACCGGCCCAAGGATGTCGTAGTCGAAGAAATCACCGGAATTGATGTGCAGGCCGTTGCCATGATCCTTCATGTTGAGATGGCCATTGCGCAGCACGCCATTCTTGATGCCGCCGTGCGAGCTGAAGCTGACCCGCTTGCCGTCGCGGATGACCTGGCCGCCGCCGGTGACGAAGTCGTCGACTTCACAGGGCGGGCAGGTGCCGAGCTCTTCGCAGGTCGGGCAGGTACCGGTCGCTTCGCAGGGCGGAGGCACCGACGGGCAGTTGCCGATGTCGGAATGCGCGTGCGAGATGATCACTTCGCCGTTCAGCACGGAGCCGAGCAGCTTCTTCGGCTTGAGGACGGTGATGTGCAGCGCGTTGACCGTCATCGACGCGGAGGTCGCACCCGACGTCTTGATCTGCTCGTTGATGACGACCTTGATCAACGGCGTCAGATCGATGGTCTGGTTCGGCGCACCGCTCACGACGATGTCGATGCCGTTGATCTTCAGGCCCGCGATCACCGACGAACCGAACACCTTGGTTCCGCCCCCCTTCTTGCACGCCGCAAAACTGTGGGACTGGATCACGTCGGCTCTTATGGTCAGAAAGTCCGGCAGCAGCGCGCCGACGCCCAGATTCACATCCGCGATGTAGGCGTTGGACGCCGCGTCGTAGCCCAGGCCCCGCGTATTGGCGGCCAGCACCGTGGCGTTCAGGAACAGGGGCTTCAGCAGCGTGGACAGGATGTCGACCGACAGAAGCTTGTCGTGCTGGACACCGCCGGTCGGGGGCAGCGGTCCGGCCTTGATCAGGTCGACCCCGAGATCCACGCCGCCACCCAACAGCTTCAGGATCTGCAGATTGACGTCGACGACCTGGGCATCGCCGCTATAGGTCACGTGCGTGTACGAGGGCGGCGGAGGCGGCGGCGGCGGGGGCGGCGGCGGCTTTTTCTTTCCACCGGCGAGGCCATCTGCAGACCAACCGGCCAGCACGACCATCAAGGCCGCAAACACGCCCAGGTAACGGGATCTCCCGGCAGCGCGAGGGGTATTCATGAGATGCACTCCTTGCAAAGGCGGCAACGAAATTTGGGAGCGTGTCCCGATCGATCGACCGGGGCACGCCGAACTTCCCCCACGAGTCACTTTTTCTTGTTGGAGTCGCACCGCCCGCCCTACCGACGGATCGCCGCGACCGAAGGGATCCGGTGCAACCGCTATGCCGTCGAGGAAACGTAGCGTTTTCAATCGACTACGGAGGGCCCCGCGCCGGGCGAATCTCGCTTTCGAGACAAGGCCGCATCCCTGCGGCCGTAATACCGGGGCACTGCGCTGAACCCACAAGATTTTTTCGGGCGCGCGCAAACGTCTCGCATGTGAGAGCGCAAGCCGGTTTCTCAGCGGAAAATCGTCGCGTGGACGCTGTCCGTCCATGCAGAAAAGAGGCATTACGGTGTGCCGCGGCCGCGCGCTCCGGGTGCTGGGCATGCGCCGTGCGGCTCCTGGGACGTCATCCATTCAACCCGGAGCAAACCCAATGAACTCGAGTTCGACTCATCAAAACCCCGCCTGGTGGTCCGCCGAGCACGACAGCCGCTGGGATCGCGTGAAGGCCGCGTTCCGTCGCGACTGGGAACAGACCAAGCACGACTTCGGATCCGACAAGGCGCGTGACCTGCAACAGTCCGCGGCCGATACCGTCAAGCAGGCGGCCGGCAGCCATCAGCAATCGGCGGGCACGATGGATCGTCCGTACGAGCAGCTGGAACCGGCGTTCCGCTACGGCCATGGCGCCCGCACGCAGTTCGGCGGAGGTCCGTGGAACGACGATCTCGAAACGCGGATGAAGGACGAATACAGCGGCGATTACGCCCGGGACCGCGACTACATCCGTCGCGGTTACGACTATCCGCCGCCGCTGTAGGCGCCGCTCAGCCGTCCGGCTTTCTTCCGGACGTCAGACGTCGTAACCGGGGGCCGCACGCATGTGCGGCCCTTGTCGTTGCGGCGCCGACGAGGCGACGCGATCGGCGGCCAGGAAGCGCGACAGCCGCATCTCGGATTCCGGACCGCGTACCAGCGCCCGCCAGCCCACGCGGCCATATCCCGGATCGACCACACCGCCCATCGCCGCGATCTGCGGCGCGAGCCGCTCGTGCAGCCGCTCGAGGTTGTGCCACGGCACCTTGGGATAGACGTGGCGCCCGATGTGCCAGTTGATGTGGTTCCAGAAAAAGCGGTGCACGCGGTTGGACGTCACGGTGCGCGTTCCCAGCAGATTGCCCTGCCCCCACGGCGTCTCGTAGTGCTCGGCGATGAAACGCCGCGAGTTGAACACCGAGAAGAACAGCATCGGCCACAGCCACACCGCCAGGATGCGGTCCGTCATGCCGTTGACACCGCCGACATTCACAGCGACGTCCAGGCCGCGGCTTTCAACGCGAGGGCGTCGTGCATGAACGTGACCAGGCCCATCCACAGATAGCCCAGCGCCAGGTAGCACGGCCAGTCGATCCAGCGATTGCGTGTCACGCAGGCCAGCACCACGAGCGTGGCCATCGCCACGAGCATCCGTCCGAACCTGGACCAGGTCAGCAGCGGGCGCCGAAGCATCAACGCGCGCAGCTCGATCGCGGGAAGATTCGGGCGCTGCGGAAACACCGTGGTCGGTGCAACGCGCGCGACATCGGACGCCATCATCGAGCTCCAATGGAAAGCAAGGCTCCGATGCGCCGCACGATCGGACGCCGCGGTGTAGAGTCCCCGGACCGTGATCTTGCGGCGATCCACCTGAAGGACGACCGCGATGTCACGCGACCCCCTCGAAAGCTGTCTCGACAAAATCCCCAACCATTTCCAGCTCTGCGCCGTGGCGGCCAAACGGGCACGCCAGTTGGCTCGCGGTGCGCCTTCGGAAGTTCCGGCCGGCGCGCACAAGTCGACGGTGCAAAGCCTGATGGAAATTTCGCGCGGCCTGGTGGATCGCTCCGTGCTCGATGAAGCGGATCTGCCGATCGCCGAGCAGCCCGCACCCGCGCTCGGACCGCTCGACGACCTCTACTGAGGTCGCACGCCTCGCGATCCTTCGACGGCGCGATCAGATCCGCGCGACGATCTTTTTTATAGTTTTGGCACCAACGCGGATACGGAAGGCGCACGGTATGGTGCGCCCTCCGTCCGGTACAACGTTGAATCGGTCCGTCAGGCCAACGGACCGACCCACTTGCTGATTACAGCTGAACCGCCCCGATTACAGCGGGCGGATCTGCGTGGCCTGCATACCCTTCTGACCGCGGGCGGCCTTGTATTCCACCTTCTGGCCTTCCTTGAGGGTCTTGAAGCCCGAGCCCTGAATTTCCTTGAAGTGCGCGAAGAGGTCTTCGCCACCGGCGGCCGGGGTGATGAACCCAAAGCCCTTGGCATCGTTGAACCACTTCACCGTACCGATCGACACATCCGACATGACTGCTTCCTTTGAAAGAAAAATAAAAGTACTGCGCTGAGTAGCACCGACGGACGACGAACGAACGAACGAGCGACGTCTGCCTGCGCCGTGCAAGGGATCAATCGGAACGGAAACCGGGGAGATCGGGCGAGGCCACCGCGCGTGGAACAGGGGGTACCTGTGGGCGGGTGGCACGGACGAAGCCGAGGAGAACGTACAGCTTGAAACGATGCGGGGCGCACTGTAGACGCTCGCGCCCGCCGTGTCGAGGATGCGCCGCCGCGCGGATCCCCGCGCCGTGCCGCCGAACGCCGGCGGTCGGATCGACCGATTTGCGGGAATCCGCGCGGAAGCGCGCGTGTTACAGCCTTGCCTTCACAGGCCTCCGAGCAACGGCAACGCCACGCCGGTGACCGCGACCGGGACCACCGATCCGACGACCGGCAGTCCCGGCAGCGCTGGCAGCCCGCCGCCCAGCAGCCCGCTCGCCAGCGGGATCACGCCGGTGCCGACCAGCGTCGGCACGACGCCCTGGAGCGGCAACATGCTGCCGACGGGAATTGGCGGCAGGCCGGCGACCAATGTACCGACCAGCGGA
Source organism: Panacagrimonas sp. (assembly GCF_020697055.1). GTDB lineage: Bacteria > Pseudomonadota > Gammaproteobacteria > Nevskiales > Nevskiaceae > Panacagrimonas. The sequence goes on from NZ_JAJFBP010000053.1 coordinate 6,450, forward strand.
ATCGCGACATCGCCGACGACGCCGTCCAGACGCAGCACCGACAGTCCCAGCGCGGGCGGCGCGGCGTGCGCGGTGGCGGAAACGGACATCAGGAACGCGGCGGCCAACAACGTGGGGCATCGCATGAACAAGGCTCTCCGAAATGCTCGGTGAAAAGGAGAAACGATCGCGACGATTCATCGTCGATGCAGCGCAGGATCCCGATCGCTCATTTTTTGCAACGCGATCCGTCACGCAAAAATTCCGCCACGCGTCACGGCGGTGAACACGCCGCGTGATGCTCCATCGGCGGGCAGACGACGCGACGCCGTGCTCGGCCAACGTGCGTTTTGGTCACGCGTGAACCAAGCAAGTGCGCGGCGATGCACCACGACGACAGGTTTGGGAAGCCCACCCCGCTCGCATCATTTACGCGTAGCTCGGGCGAAGCCCGGGATCGTTGCCGTATATCGGACATTCGCTCCCGGGGCGCGCCCGGGGAAGATCACCGCCCTCAGATCACGCCCATCGCCCGCATCGCCTCGGCCACGCGCACGAACCCGGCGATGTTGGCGCCCAGCACGTAATCGCCCGGCGCGCCGTAATCCTCGGCGGTCTGCGCACAACGGTCGTGGATGCCGCGCATGATCGACGCGAGCCGCGCTTCGGTCTGCTCGAACGACCAGCTGTCGCGCGACGCGTTCTGCTGCATTTCCAACGCGGACGTCGCGACGCCACCGGCGTTGGCCGCCTTGCCCGGCGCGTACAGCACGCCGGCGGCCTGGAACAGCCGCACCGCTTCGGGCGTGCAGGGCATGTTGGCGCCCTCGCCCACCGCGACGACCCCGTTGTCGACCAGCGTGCGCGCGTCCTTGCCGGTGAGCTCGTTCTGCGTCGCCGACGGCATCGCGATCTCGCACGGAACGTCCCAGACCGATCCGCCTTCGACGTAGCGCGCCGCGCCGGCCCCTTTCCGGGCCTGGGCGTAATCGCCGATGCGTCCGCGACGGCGCTCCTTGATCTCCTTGAGCAGGTTCACGTCGATGCCCCGCTCGTCGACGACGTAGCCGTTGGAGTCCGAACACGCCACGACGCGCGCGCCCAGCTGCTGCAGTTTTTCGATCGTGTAGATCGCCACGTTGCCCGAGCCCGAGACCGTCGCACGACGCCCTTCGATGCGCTGCTCGCGCGTGGCCAGCATGCTTTCGACGAAATACACCGCGCCGTAGCCGGTGGCCTCGCGGCGCGCCTGCGAGCCGCCGTAGACCAGGCCCTTGCCGGTGAGCACGCCCGCCTCGTAGCGGTTGGTCAGGCGCTTGTACTGGCCGAACATGTAGCCGACCTCGCGCCCGCCCACGCCGATGTCGCCGGCCGGCACGTCGGTGTACTCGCCGATGTGGCGATGCAGCTCGGTCATGAACGACTGGCAGAACCGCATCACCTCGCCGTCGGAGCGGCCGCGCGGGTTGAAGTCCGATCCGCCCTTGCCGCCGCCGATCGGCATGCCCGTCAGCGCGTTCTTGAAGGTCTGCTCGAAGCCCAGGAACTTGATGATCCCGAGGTTGACCGAGGGGTGGAAGCGGATGCCGCCCTTGTACGGACCCAGCACCGAGTTGAACTGGACGCGAAAGCCGCGATTGATGTGGACGCGCCCACGATCGTCCACCCACGGCACGCGGAAGATGATCTGGCGCTCCGGCTCGCAGATGCGCTCGATCAGCGCATCGTCGAGATAGTCCGGATGCTTGGCGATCACGCGTCCGAGGCTCTCCAGGACTTCGCGCACCGCCTGGTGGAACTCGGGCTCGCCTGCGTTGCGCTTCAGCACCTCGGCCAGGATCGGTTCCAGCTTTTCGTCGATGTTCATCTCGTGAGGGGTCGGGTTCGGGAGGTTCGCTGGACCGATGCGGACGGCGCTCCGTCCTTTCCAGGAAAGGACTCGGGGGGCCGGGATCCGGCGCTCGGTCGTCGCCTCGCAGGTTCGTGGGCGGCGCAACGCGCCGGCGAAAAAGGGCGAAGTCTACCGGCATCGCATCGGCGCAGGCCGCTTCACGCGACCAGCCGGTGGCGGTCTGCTTTCGGGATGCAGCGAACACGGCGCCGGTCGTGCGGACTGCGCGCACGTTTCGCGGCCCGCGTTTCAAATTGCGAAGGCGGCTTTACGTAAGCGCTTGAATGTCCTCGTTTGGATGCACTCGAAGTTGGCACGTATCTCGGATGTGCCCGGTACCCCGCCAGGAGGGACGTGTCCATGCTCGTCCACCGCCCGATGCGAACCGTGAATCCCAGATCCCGTCCCGTCCTCGGCCCGATGTCGGCCGCGGCGCTGCTGTTGTGGCTGTCCGCCTGTGCCAGCGGCGGTCCATCGCGACCGAGCACCGCGTCCGAATCGCCTCTCAAAGCGGACGCCGCAGCGGCGGCGGCAGTGACGCCGGTGTGCGGTTCGACGACGCCGACCTCGTGCGATCCGCCGCCGCCCCCTCCGCCGGAGGTGATCCCGACCGATACCAAGCGCACGCCGCTGCCCTACGGCTGGCACATGCCGTCGGCCACGCGACGCGACCCGGGTGTCTCGTGGCACACCGCCGGCGACATCGTCCGCGCGTCGGACGCGACGTCGATGGTGATGTCCGCGGCGCCGGTGCCGGCGGCGTTTCGTCCCGAACAGGAACCCGCAACGCTGAGCGGACTGCTCGCGTCATCGTCCGAAGATCCAGAACCCGCGCCGACCGCGCAGACGGTGGCGCTGGTCGCGCCGTCCTCCGAAGCGTCTTCGATCTCGGCGTTGATCGAACCCAAGCCGAGCTTCTCCATCGCAGCACCGGTGACCGCGGAGCGCAAAGAGATCTCCGTTCCGGCCGATCCGGCCCGCGCGACCGAGGCGCTGGTGGCCTACGCGGCGATGGCGACGACGCTGACGTCGTCGAAATCACCTGCGGCGGCGGCTCCGGTGGAAGCGCCGACGGCGAAGCAGACGACCCCCGCCGCGATCATCGCGGCCGCGCCGCCGGCCGACGCACCACCGGTCGCGGAAGAGACGCTCGATCGCCCCGAATGGATCATCAACGTCGCGACGTTCTCGAGCCCCGAGGACGCCAAGCGCCACGTCGATCAGCTGACCGCCGCCGGCTTCAAGGCCACCGCACGCCAGGAGATCGTCCGTGGTCGTGCGTCATATCGCGTCGTGATCGAGAGCCTGGCCACCGAAGCCGCAGCGCAGTCGGCGCTGGCGGACCTGAGCACGCGCCACGGCTTCGTGTCGGCGTGGTCGATGCGCAAGCGTTGACGGATGACGGTTCCCGGGCCTGGCCCGGGATGCGGCTTCGCGTCTTCGCTGCCCGAGGGATCGGGCCTTACTGCGCCACTTCGACGGGCGCGGCAACCACCGCCGGCTCGAGTTCGCCCGCGACCCACCCGGTGTTCTTGCCGCGGATCAGCACCGACCGGCACTGGCTGCACACGTAGGCTTTCTGGAACGCCTGCGTCGGGTAGGCCTTGGTGCCCGCCGCACCCGGCGCCGACAAGTGCGCGTGCGGGTGGTGTGCCGAACGAAGACCGATGAGCCGCTCGCATGTTTCACATCGCACAGAGGTGTCTCCTGAAAGGCCGACAGATCAGGCGAGGTTGCGGCGGGCGGTGACCCGAAGGCGGCGCATCACGTCGGCGGGGAAGCGACGCTAGCGGGGATGCTGCAGGACGTCTGTGCGGCGGCGCACGGAGCCCCCGGTGGGGCCGGGGCACAACATCTGCGACCTCCTTCTCGCTGCTCACTGGCGCGGCGATCCGCGGCAGACGAACGAGATCCCGCATGGACGCCGACCGCACGAACACGACCGACGACACCGACGCCCACCGTGCGCACTGGCGCGAGGTGGTGGACCGCTATCGGCGGCCTTCGACCGCGCGCGCGCTCTGGCAGCTGGTCAACACGTTCATTCCGTACGGCCTGACCTGGTACGCGATGTACTGGGCCAAGGACGTCGCGTGGTGGACGCTGCCGCCGCTGATCGCGCTGGCCGCGGCGTTGCTGCTGCGCATCTTCATCATCTTCCACGACTGCGGACACGGATCGTTCATGCCGTCGACCCGGGCCAACGACTGGATCGGGCGGATCGCCGGCGTGCTGACGTTCACGCCGTATCGGCACTGGACCTGGGAGCACTCGATCCACCACGGCACGACCGGCCACCTCGACAAGCGCGGCACCGGCGACATCTGGACGATGACCGTCCGCGAGTACCTCGCGTCGTCGCGCTGGAAGCGGTTCTCGTACCGGCTGGCGCGCAATCCGTTCGTGCTGTTCGTGCTGGCGCCGCTGTTCGTGTTCGGGCTGATGCAGCGGCTGCCGTCGCCCGACGCCGGGCGCAGGGAACGTCATTCGGTGTGGGGCACCAACCTGTCGCTCGTCTGCGTGGCCGTTGCGTTGAGCCATGCGTTCGGCGCCGGAACGTACCTGCTGCTGCAGCTCGCCGTGCTGGCGCTGGCCGGCGGCGCGGGCATCTGGATGTTCTACGTGCAGCACCAGTTCGAGGACGTGTACTGGGAACGCGACGCGCAGTGGAACTACGTGTCGGCGGCGCTGCAAGGCAGCTCGTTCTACAAGCTGCCCAGGGTGCTGCAGTGGTTCTCCGCGAGCATCGGCTTCCATCACGTCCACCACCTGAGCGTGCGGATCCCCAACTACAACCTGCAGCGCTGCCACGAATCCAACGAGCTGCTGCGCGACGTCAAGCCGCTGTCGCTGCTGGCCAGCCTGCGAACGCTGCGCCTGCGCCTGTGGGACGAGCATTCGCGCAAGCTGGTGGGGTTCGGGCGGGTGAAGCGGTAGGGCGGCACAGCGGCCGCGCCAGCGGGCGCGCGTCCCGCCGACGCGAAGGCGGCGTCATCGCCGGCAGCGGCCGGCGCGATCGATGAACACAACGGGTTTCTCGCGCGCTCTGTTACAACCCCGACTGCCGACGCACCCCTGGTCTCGCAATCCGACCGCACCCCGTCGGCGCACGCCGCTCCGGCTCGTGGAGACACGCGATGAAACAGATGCACCTCAATGCGTTCACGCAGGCCTGCGTCGGACATCACTCGGAAGGCCAGTGGAAGAACCCGCTGTCGCGTGTCCGCACGGGTTACCGCCAGGCGACGTATTGGACCGAACTGGCGAAGACGCTCGAGCGCGGCTTCTTCGACACGCTGTTCCTCGCCGACGTGCACGGCACCTACAGCGTCTATCGCGGCTCCAATCGGCCGGCGATCGCCCAAGGCGTGCAGTTCCCGGGCCTGGACCCGACGTTGATCATCCCGATCATGGCCGCCGCGACGCGCCACCTGGGGTTCGCGTGCACGTTCAGCACCACGTACTTCCCGCCTTATCACACGGCCAAGCTGTTCTCGACGCTCGATCACCTGAGCGAAGGCCGCGTGGCGTGGAACATCGTCACGTCGTATCTGGCCGACGCGCTGGCCAATTTCGGCATCGGCGACGACCTCACGCACGACCAGCGCTACGACCGCGCCGACGAATACATGGACGTGGTCTACAAGCTCTGGGAACACTCGTGGGAAGAAGACGCGTGCGTGCGCGATGTGTCGCGCGATCTGTTCACCGACCCGGACAAGGTGCACGCGATCGATCACGACGGGCCGTGGTTCCAGGTCAAAGGCCCGCACATGTGCGAACCCTCGCCGCAGCGCACGCCGGTGCTGTTCCAGGCCGGCGCGTCGGGACGCGGCCAGGCTTTCGCCGGCAAGCACGCCGAGGCGGTGTTCATGGTGTCGCCGACGTTGCGCGCGGCCGCCGACGACGTGCGCAAGCTGCGCGCGGCCGCCGTCGAGGCCGGGCGGCGGCCGGGTGACATCAAGGTCAACCAGGGCGTGGCCGTGGTGGTGGCCTCGACCGACGAGGAAGCCCGCCTGAAGGAACAGACGCTTCGCAGCTTCGCCAGCCCCGAAGGCGTGCTGGCGCTGTTCTGCGGGTGGACCGGCATCGACCTGTCATCGCTGCCGCCCGGTCAGCGCCTCGGCGACACGCCGTCGAAGGCCATCCAGGGACTGCAGGGCTTCTTCGCGAAGATCGATCCCCACCGCGAGTGGACGCTCGAAGCGCTGAGCGAGTTCATGGCCATCGGCAGCATCATGCCCAAGCTCGTCGGCAGCCCGCGCACCGTCGCCGACGCACTCGAGCAATGGATGGACGACGCGGACCTCGACGGATTCAACATCCATGCGGTCACGCAGCCGGGCGGCTTCACCGACTTCGTCGACCTCGTCGTCCCCGAACTGCAGTCACGCGGCCGGATGCGCACCGAATACGCGGGCTCCACGCTCCGTGAACATCTCTTCGGCCCGGGTTGCGCCCGCCTCGATGCGCGTCACCCGGCGCATCGATTCGACCGCGGCGCAAAGCCCGCGACCGGAACGGGATGACCGAACCGCTCGGCTTTCAGCCCACCGCGGCGCGGGCCGCGGCCTCGCGATTGGGCAGCGTGAAGCGAAACGTCGTGCCTTTGCCCTCCTCGCTCTGCACCGTCACCGTGCCGCCGTGCGCCTCGGCAAATGTCTTGACGATCGTCAGACCCAGGCCGGTGCCGGCGGTGGCCAGCGGATCGGATTCGCCCTTGTCGAAAACCTTGTCGATCATTTCGGCCGGGATGCCGGCGCCGTCGTCGCACACCACGCATTCGACGCACCCGTCCGGCAGCATCGAGGCGCCGATCGTGATCTCGCCGCGCGGCGTGTAGCGGATCGCGTTGGCGATCAGGTTCTGGAAGATCCGCATCAGGAAATCGGCGTCGGCGTAGACCACCAGGTCTTCGGGAATGGCGTTGACCAGGCGCGTGCTGCCGGTGCCGGCCACCGGGTGCAGGTCGTGCACCAGCACCTCGACGAACGGCCACAGATCGAACTCGCGCCGCTCCAGCTGCACGCCGACCTCGGTCTGCAGGCGCGTGTTCTCCTCGAGCACGGTGCCGACCAGCTTTTCCAGGTGTTCGACATTGCGGCGCAGCGCCTTGAGCATCTTGCCGGTCCTGCCGCCGTCACCGCCGGAGGAATCGGAAGGCGCCGCCACCGCCTTTTCGAGCACGCGACCGACCAGCGCGATGGCGTTCAACGGCGTGCGCAGATCGTGGGCGACGAACGCCAGGTATTCCTCGCGCCGCTGGCGCACCTCCAGCGCCCGCTGCGTCGCGAACGTCTGCACCGCCAGACCGATCGCGTGATCGAAAACCCGGTTGATCACGTGGAACGGGCGGCCCTGCAGCTGCACGCCGTGCTCGTCGGCCAGATCGTGGATGCAGCCGCGCAGCACGTTGTATTCGGCCACGACCTCCTCGATGTCGAACGCGTCCTGGACCCGCTGCAGCCCGTGCGAGGTCGAGCTCGAATTGCGCAGCACCGCGGGGATGGTCTGGTCGCAATGGGCGCGCAGCATCTCCGCGAGCTCGGACAGCAGCACCGGGATGTGATCGTTGAGCGCCGGGACGTCCAGGTCGCGCGCGGACGGCAGTTCCCGGACCTGGGCACGCCAACGCTGCATCACGGTGTCGCTGCTATCGACCAGCAAGCCGGCCAGGCGCGTCAGATCGTCGATGCGGTGCACTCCGTGCTGAAGCGGAACGCTCGGCGATGACGAGGGCGAGCGGGCCGGTTACCTCGGGCGGAGGCCGACTATACACGCGGGGCTGGAAGCGCCGGGTTCGGCGAGATTGGCGGGTTGACGCGCGGGATGCGCTTTGCTTTCCCGCCCTACGATCGAACCGGCCGCGACCGGCCCGCGCAGGTGCGGCACCCGTCGATCACAGCAGCGGCCCCAGCAGCGACGCCATCGACTCCCACACGCGCGACACCAGCGGCCGGCGCTTCCACTCCTCGTACGTCACGCGTCGCGCGTGCCGCAGGTCCTGGTCGAACGACGCCGCCTGCTGCTCGGCGAACGCCACGTCGTAGACGTTGAGGTTGGCCTCGTCGTTGAGGCCGAACGAACGCGGGTCGAAATTGGTCGAGCCCACCGACACGAAGCGCTCGTCGATGACCAGGCCTTTGCGGTGGTACATCGTGGGCTGGTACTCGTGGATCTCGACGCCGGCCTGCAGCAGCGCGCCCCAGCGCGCCCGCGACGCCCAGCGCACCGTCCGGGCATCCACGTTCGGTCCCGGCGTGATCACCTGCACGTGAACGCCGCGCTGCCGCGCCGCCACCAGCGCGCCGAGCGCACGCTCGTCGGGCACGAAGTACGCCCCGGCGAGACGGATCGAGCGCTCGGCGGCGGTGATCGCCATCAACACCATCAGGCGCATGCCGTCGGCGCCGTTGGCCGGCGAGCTGCTGAACACCTGCGCGCGCACCGGCCCGGCCGGTTCGAGCTCCGGAAAGTACGCTTCGCCGTGCAGTACCTTGCCGCTGACCTTGGTCCAGTTGGCGAGGAACACCGCCTGCATCTGCGCCACGACCGGGCCTTCGACGCGGTAGTGGGTGTCACGCCAGTGCGACGGGTCCTGCGCGTGGCCGGTCCACTCGTCGGCGATGCCCACCCCGCCGGTGAAGCCCACGCGGCCGTCGACGATCAGCAGCTTGCGATGCGTGCGGTTGTTGAGGCGATGGATCGAGTACCAGCGCAGCGGGTGGTAGCGCTGCACCTCCACGCCGGCCTGGTCGAGCACCTCGAGCACCGCGTCGTCGATCCGATCGCTGCCGAGCCAGTCGATCAGCACGTGCACCGGCACGCCGGCGCGAGATCGCTCGGCCAGCGCATCGGCCACCCGCCGCCCGATGTCGCCCGACCAGTAGATGAACGTTTCGAAGTTGATCGACACCCGCGCGCCGCGGATCGCGTCGAGCAACGCCGGAAAGATCTGGTCGCCGTTGTCGTACGGCGTGACGCGATTGCCCTCGACGATCGCAGGCCCGAGGAAACCGCCCATCGAGCGTTCGAACTGCGGATCGCCGGTGCCGTAGAGGTGGTCGATGTCGTGCTGAACGCGCTCGCTCACGGCGAGGTGCTCCGATGCGGGTCCATCGGCATGGGTCGCTTCCCTGGTTCGATACTCCTTCGTTTGATAGGCGGCGAGGATAAGCGTGGGCTGAACGGAGGCGCGGCCGCAGGCAACGCGGGCGTCGTCGGCGGCAAGGTGACGACGTGTGCAACGGCTGGCACAACAAAAAAGCCACCCGCAGGCGGATGGCTTCTATTGGCGGACCGGGTCGAGTGAACGGCCCTCACGGGTCCAGCTCACCATGTTCCCTACGTCGCGACGTGCCTCATCGAACTCCTATCGATCCGGATTTCGATCGGCCCGACCCGCTCGAACGCACGCAAAACGGGTTACTTCGCAGCCGTCACTTCTTCTGGGCCTTCTTCTTCGCCGCAGCCTTCTTGGGGGCAGCCTTCTTGGCCGCCTTCTTCACGGCTTTCCTGGCGACGGGCTTCTTGACCGCCTTCTTGGCAGCCTTCGCCAGCCTTCGCTTTGACAGCCTTTTTCGCAGGATTCTTCTTGGCAGTCTTCGAAACCTTCTTTCCCACAGCCTTCTTCACACTCTTCTTTGCGGCCATCTCGTACTCCACAGGTTGGTATTCAACGCCCGCACATTGTCGCCGTTCACCGATGTCACCGCAAAAGCGCTGCGGCGTGGAAGCTTTTTTCGTGGCTCTGCACATGGCCCACCTTCCGACGTCACGACGCGTGTTCGCGGTGCGCTGATGTGCAGCGGGCTTCCGAGCACCTCGAGCCGTACACGAAGCACGCGCTCGTCATCGACCACTCGATCGTGGCGAAGAGGGAGCCGCTTACGCCGGAGGATTGGGAGGAAATGCCGAGGCGGTGTTCAAGGAGGATCAGCCGACGTTGATTCTCGTCGGGGCGGCATTGGGGATTCCCGATCGGCGAATTGCAGGTGCACGCGATGCTGTAGGGTGCGAAAACGAAGCGCAGAGACTTCGAATCCGGTCGGACGACGTCACGTCATCATCCGGTCGACGAATTGACGACCGTGCCACTCGGCCGGGTGCGGGTTCACGCAGGGAGATCGCAGCAGTGAGATTTCTGACGCTTACCGAGATCGGCGCAAGGCATTCGAACGAAGAGGGCACCGCGGGCATGCGCGTGGCGACGCTGGAGTTCGCGGCCACCCGGCTGAGGGCCTACGAGGTGCACCGCGACATGCTTCGCCACAAGATCGAAGGGCTGTCGCCCACCCATCCGAAGCCGGTGCCGGCACGACCGCTGACCGCCGCGCCGTCGGCACCGCCGCCGACGACGATGAAAAACGCTGGAGCCGGCGCTGCGCTCGGCGGACACCGGCCTGGCTGGGCCGCCGCCAAGCCCGCGGCCGGCCCCCGGGCTTCCAACACACCGACGACCTCGTCGGCGCAACGCCTCGCGCGCCTGAAGGTCCAGCTCGCCGAGATCGAGGCCCAGATCGTCAAAGAACAAACCAAGCTGAAGATGGAGGGCGCCCACATCCAGCCCAATGGCGAAATCTTCTGGCGGGCCAGCGAACGCGTCGTCGAGTACGACCACGACCTGGCCAAGCAGCAGCTGAGCAGGATCACCTTCACCAGCGGCAGGCTCTACCTGGGCACCAAGCCGTTCGACACGCAGAAGATGTACACGGGCAACGCCGGTGTCGGCCACGCCATCTTCGTCGTCAGCGCGGAAGGCAACGTGCACGTGGGATCGCATGTGGTCGGCAACCGCCATCACAGTTCCCTGCTGGCCGGGACCAAGGTCGCCGGCGCCGGCGAGCTGAAGTGCACCGATGGACGGCTCCTCTTCGTGTCGAACAAGAGCGGGCACTACCGTCCGACCGTCTCGCACATGGTGCAGGTCCTGCACCTGCTGTCGAAGCACGGGGTTCCCCCGACGTTCACGGTCAGCCTGCTGCCCACGGGCGGCCGGTTCAAGGATCCCGATGAGTTCCTGCAATCCATCGCGCACGAGGATCAGTACCACGTCGCCAAGCTCCGCCGGTATGCGTCGTACCTGACCGACGAGATCCTGGGCCAACATGCACCCGACCCCTGGCGCACCTTCGATCCCGACCGCGAGCTGCTCGGCGTGTATTGCGCGATGACCCACCGCAGAATCAATCCCAAGGTCGTGCGGCAGTGGTTGAAGGCGCGCGGGATGACGGCGGTGGCGAGGGTTTTGAGTGGTGCGGGGCGGTGAGGTTTCTCAACAAGTAGGCCAGGAACGCCGCGCACCCGAGCGGTACTCACAACGGCATCGATCGCGTCGTCCAGGTCGGCCGCTGCGGCCTCCGGCGCGGCCCCTTCGCGGATCGCCTGGTAGAGCTGATCCACAAGCACGTCAAGCAGACCAGCGACGAGTCGCTGGGCCTCGCCCGGCCGCTGGTCACCTACCTGCTGGGCTCAGATCGCTACGACGAGATCCGCGGCCACATCACGCGGCGCGTGGTCGAGCTCCTGCCCGAGACCTCCAAGCACCTCGAGCAGTACACGATGGACGCGCTCGACATCAACAACTCGATCGTGGCGAAGATGGAGCTGCTCACGCCGGAGGAGTTCGAGGGGATGCTCAGGCCGGTGTTTAAGGAGGATGAGCCGACGTTGATTCTGGTTGGCGCCGCGCTAGGGTTCCTTGTTGGCGAGTTGCAGGTGCATGTGATGTTGTAGGCGGGACGCGCTTCGCTTTCTCGCCCTACGCGAGCTGTGAGAGTCTGCCGCCAACTATGCTGATCACACCCGAACAACAACGCATCGCAGAAGAGGCTTGGACCTGGGCCAAGAAGAACCGCACCGCGATAGCACGCCGGTGGACGGACCCAACGGTGTTCGTACCAGAGGAGCATCCCGTTTCCGTGTTCATGGCCGGCTCGCCGGGCGCAGGAAAGACCGAGGCGTCGAAGGAACTCATCGCGCGCTACGAGATCGACGGCCTGCGCGTGCTGCGCATCGACCCCGATGAACTGCGCGCGGAATTCCCCGGGTATACCGGGGGCAATGCCTGGTTGTTCCAGAAGGCCGTCACGCCATTGGTCGAGCGCATTCACGATCTGGCCCTGGACCAACAGCAAAGCTTCCTGCTGGACGGCACGTTGTCGAGCTACGACGTAGCGCGGCGGAATATCGACCGCTCGCTCAAACGGAATCGGACCGTGCAACTGCTGTACGTCTACCAGGAGCCTGAGCAGGCGTGGCGTTTTGTTCAGGCCCGGGAGGCCGCGGAGGGGCGACGCATCGAGCCGGAATCTTTTCTGGACCAGTATTTTGCCGCCCGCGAGACCGTCAATCGTCTCAAGGCGGACCTCGGTCGGGCCATCTCGATCGACCTGCTCTTGAAGAACAACGATGGCAGCCACAGGTTGTACCAGGCCGGCGTGGACCGGATTGACAACCATATACCCGAAAAATACGCTCGCGCGGACGTACGAAGGATCCTGGGGCTGCCCCCAAACTGAAGCCATGTTCGGCCAAAAGCCCAAAGTAAAACCCGTTGCCTCGACGCCGTTTTCGGAATTCATTCGGAACGCGAAGTCGGGGGAAAAGAAGCGGGTCTACACCGACGTGATGCGCAAGGCGTCGGAAGAACAGAACCGCGTCATGAACCGGCTAACCGACGCCAAGTAGCGGCGTTGGGGCGTCTCATCGGCGAACGGCAGGTGCGTCGGCCGGCGTTATCAGATCGACCAGGCCTGCGCGGTGTGCCATGCGGCGTTCGATCCGACTGCGATGCTGCGCGTGTACCTGAACATCGGCATGTGCTTTTCCGATTGCTCGGAGCCGGTGTTCCCGGTGCCGGGCACGCTGTTCGGCGACAAGGCCCGCTATCACCCGTTCCGTGCTAAGCAGTGCTACCAGGCCTGCGAGCCCTGGAACCAGGCCGACGCCAAGATGGACGACCTGCCGGTCTATCTCGCCACCGGTGGACCGTTCTATCTGCGTAACGCCGTGGACGTCGACGGCACACCCGGGCGTTCGTACATTGACGACGCGCTGGTGCCGCGAGGCCGGCAGGTGTACGCACGCGAATGCGCCCTCTGCCACTCCAGCCAGCTGGCGCCGGAATCCGTCCGCTCCGACCGGGAAGCGCTGTCGCGATTCTACGAAGGCCACATCTTCGGCCGCGAGGCGGACTGGAAGGCCGAGGTCGGTGCAGCGCAGTCCGCCGATCCGGCCTTTAGCCAAAAGTATCTGCAGAACGGACGACCCCGGCAGTTTGCTGCCGACGGCGACTTCGGCCAGGACTGGCTGGGCAACGATCAGATCACGCCGCACGACATCGTCGGCACCAACCGTTGCCGCTCCATACACGGCAACCAGGTTCCGGATGCGGTGTGGTCGGAGTTCTCTTCGGAAACCTACAAGGAGCGTCCGGCGCCGTCGGGCAGCTATCCGAAGAAGTTCAATCCGATGACCCCGCTGATCGGCGGCAAGGAGAATCCCTTCGGCGTCAACGAGGAGATCGACCAGGGCCGCGGCTATTACCGCAATGTCTCGCTGCTCAGCATCTGGGCGCATGCGCCGTTCCTGCACAACAACACGCTCGGCCCGCTGATTCGTCGTCCGGATGACAGCATCGGCTATACCGTGAAGGAACACGTTGCGATCTACTCCGGCGGCGTAGCCTCGCTGCTGCGGCCGGCCGCCCGTTTCAGTGAAGATTGAACGCGATGACCTCCCCGTCGGCCTGCAAGGAACTCTGCGTCTGGCTCCGCATGAGATACAGCACGCCGTTGCGCGACATCGACAACGCTCCCGACCGCGGATAGCTCCAGACCACCTGGCGCGTCGCCAGGTCGAGCGCGATGGTGCGGCCCGCCGTCGCCATCAGCGCGACGTTGCGCGTGAAGATGAAGCTGTGGATCTGCGAATCCTGCTCAGGCACCGCCCAGGTCCAGAGCGTGGCACCGTTCACGTTCGAGACCGCGTCGACGAAGAGGTCCGGAGCGCCACCGGACGGGCCGTACACCGATCGCATGAGATAGGTCACCCCTTCACCGGCGGCGAGAAAGTAGCGATCCGTGAGCGACCAGCGAAGGGTGCCCGCGACGGTGTCGAAGAACGCGATGCGCGTACCCGCCGCGCCGATCACCTCGCCCGTTCCGCCCGGAACCAGGTGGGCGTGGTGGTCGGCGTAGTTGGCGGGATCGAACGACGGCTCCTCGATCGAGCCGGTCGTCGCGCCATCCGAAGCGCGCAGGAAGTTCAGTTTGGCCGGGTAGTTGATGGTTCCATGCTCGTAGCTCACCGTGCTGTAGGCGGCCACATACGACACTAGCGTGTCGCCATCGGCCCCGAACGAGGTGACGGGCGTGGTGAAAGGGTGGTGCCACTCGACCGTCTGCGTGCCCAGGTTCAGACCCACCAGTCGATTTCCGGAGGGGTCCGGGACGCTACCGGCATACACGAGCCGTCCATCGGCATGCGTCAACGTCGCGTCGGAAATGTTGCCGGTCGGGATGAGGGCGACGAGGCCGCCGGTGGCCAGATCGAATCCCGCGATCGCTGTCTGGTATTGCTCGTTCGCCTTGGAGTACAGCACGCCATTGGCGATCAACGGCTCCCGGTCCAACACCGAACCGTTGAAGCTCCAGCGCACGCTGCCGTCGCTCTCGTTCAGGGCCATCATCGTGCGGGACCCGTTGTCGCTGCCCTGGGTGGTGGGGAAGAAGATGGCGTCATCGGCGGTCAGCGCCGGGTCCACGGGCAGCATGAAAGGGTTGTGCATCCCCGAGTAGAAGTCCGGAATGCGGGTGCGCCACCGCGCATTGAAGTCCGCCGGGTCCAGCGTCACGCCGACATAGTTCGACCGGCCGAACGAGCCCGAGCGTTCGGTCCAGTCGCCCGCGCCTTCCAACGGCGTCAAGGCGGTGAGATGGGTGGCGCTGTCGACCTGCAGCACGTACGAAACCGACTCCCTGGCGTAGACGGTGCTGCAGCCGGGGTTGTTGCACACGCTGACCTGGAACGTGGAGGCGTAGCGCCCCGGCGGCAGGTCGCCGCGCGTCAGCACGTCCACGCGATAACCGTCCACGTCCTGCAGGAGCTGCGCCGTCTGCAGGACCGGGGTGGCGCCGCGATCATTCACGATCACGTATATCGCGCCGCCCGAAAAGTTCTCGTCGACCGTGACGGTCGCGTATGCCTGCAGCATGGTCGTGTCCCCCTGCAGGACCTGACCGCTGATCGATCGCGTGGTCACGTGGACGTCGATCGCCGAGCTTGATCCGCCGCCTCCCCCACCGCCGCACGCGGTCAACATCGAGGAGATCGCGAGAAGACCCACAGACAGAATCGGACGACGGAAGACCCACATGGCGGATGACGCTCGGTTCAAGTGCCGGCGCATCCTAGGAATGCCGTGCGTGGATCCTCGAACGTGCCGTCCAAGCGTCGGTCCACGCCTGATGGACGGCGCCACATCGCCCTCGGGGTACGAGCGACGCGGCGATGTGGCGACGCGGCGACGTAGGGCGGGAAAGCGAAGCGCATCCCGCCACGCCCCTTTCAACCCAACCTCAAATCCCCCCGCCGACGATCACCCCCACCAACGGCAACCCCACCACCGACACGACCGGAACCACCACCCCGCCCACGCCCTCCAGCCCCGGCAGCGGCGGCAGATCCCCGATCGGCAACGCCCCAACCAGGGGCAGCACGACACCGGAGACCAGCCCCGGCACCACGCCGTCGACCGCATGCAACGCACCGAGCCGCGGCAACGCCGGCAGTCCGCCCACCAGCGGCAACACTACATCCCCGACCACCGCGTCGAGATGCAGCGCCGGCAGGCCGAGGCCGGGCAGCGGCGCGGAATGCGCGGGCGCGGACGACAACAAGAAGATCAGCACAGCGGAAGCGAACAACGGCGCGTGACGTCGCATGAAACGAATCTCCATTGATGAGTGATTGAGTGATGGATCGAAGAAAGGAAGAAAGAGCGTCACGCCGTTGGGTCGCTCTATCTCTCTCCCTCTTCCTGCAACGCAACGATTCACGCGCCGGTTCCGCGCCGCGATTCATCATCGAAGACTCATCGATGTGCACGCGCACGCACCACGACGGCGAGCGCTGCACCACGTCGCGCATGCGACGAGCCGACGAACGGCCGCGCCGATCGATCTGCACAATGGCGCCATGACCTTATGGGCCAGCATCGTCACCGACTTCCAGACCCATCTCTGGTCCTACCTCGGCATGCCGCTGATCGCGGGCTTCGTCGGCTACGTCACCAAGATGGCCGCGCTGGAAATGATGTTCCGGCCGCTGGAGTTCGTCGGCATCAAGCCGCCCTACCTGGGCTGGCAGGGCGTGGTCCCGCGC
>NZ_JAJFBP010000065.1 GCF_020697055.1 Panacagrimonas sp.
ACCACCGGCAGCAGGCCGAACATGTTGATGTGGATGCTCGAGGCGCCGCTCATGCAGGCGCCGGATTCCGCGACGGTCTGCATCACGATGGCCGCCTCGGTCACGCCCAGCCCCGATCCGCCGTATTCCTCGGGGATCGCCGTGCCGAGCCAACCGGCCTGGCCCATTGCGTCGTAGAAGTCGTGCGGGAACACGCCGTCGCGGTCGCGCTCCAGCCAGTACGACTCAGGAAAACGCTCGCAGATCTTTTGCACCGCCTCGCGAATGGATTGCTGGTCCTCGGACAGTTCGAAATTCATGGTGTGTCTTTCAGCGGCCCGTCCACTTCGGCGGGCGTTTTTCGGCGAAGGCCCTGGGGCCTTCCTGCGCGTCCTCGCTCTGGTATACGCTCTCGAAGAGGTGCTGCGCGGCGCGCAGGCCGGCGGAGCGGCCCATCTCCCCAGAGAGGTACACGAGCTCGCGCGCGGCCTTCACCGTGAGCGGCGCGTTGGCGGCGATCGTCCGGGCCATCTCCATCGCCTTCGCGCGCAGGTCCGCCAGCGGCACCACGGCGTTCACGTAACCCAGCTCGTACGCACGCTGCGCCGAGAGCGGCTGCCCGGTGAGCAGCAGTTCCATCACGATGCGCTGGGGCAGCATGCGCGTGAGCGGCGCCGCCCACGGCATGCCGCGTCCCACCTTGGCTTCGGTGATGCCGAACACGGCGTGGTCCGCCGCGATGCACAGGTCGCACATCTGCGCGAAGAGCCAGCCTCCGGCATACGCGAGGCCATTGACGGCCGCGATGACGGGCTTGGTCACGTGGATAGCGTCACCCAGCACCGGCAGGAAGTTCCGTGGCGGCACGCGCAGCTGCATGGCCGCGGCTTCCTTCAGGTCCATGCCGGCGCAGAAGGCCTTGTCGCCGCTGCCCGTCAGGATGGCCACGCGCAAGGATGCATCGTTCTCGAAGAGATCGAACGCCTTGTGCAGCCCTTCGTTCACGCCGCGGTTGATCGCGTTGCGCTGCTGCGGCCTGTCGATGGTGATGACGGCGATGCCATCTTCCACGTCGAAGAGGATTTCGTCGGTGAGATTCATGCGAGTTCTCCCCAGGTTTCGCGGGCTTCGCGCAGCAGCGCGTCGCGGTGTTCGGGCGCCGCGATGCCGACCATCGCGCGGATCCGCTCGCGCAACGACAAGCCGCGCAGGCGGGCCGTGCCGTGTTCTGTCGCGATCACGTCCACATCGCTGCGCGAGGTGGTCACCGGCCCCGACAGGCGGCTCACGATCTTCGAGTCGCCCTTCTTGCCGGCAGAGGGCAACGCAATGATGGACACTCCGCCTTCCGATTGCGCCGCGGCGCGCACGAAGTCGACCTGCCCGCCCACGGCGCCGATGTACTCGGCACCGATCGCCTCGGCGTTCACCTGCCCGGTCAGGTCGACTTCCAGAGCCGAGTTGATCGACACCAGCGCGCGCACGCGCGACAACGTCGCGATGTTGTGCGTGTAACTTGTGGGGCAAAGGCGAATCTGCGGGTTGCGGTCGGCGAAGCGGAACAGGCGTTGGGTTCCGAACAGCACGCCGCTGATGGTGATACCCGCGTCCATCCCCTTATGCGCGTTGGTGATCACGCCGCGCTCCATCAGGTCGACTACCGAGTCGCCGATCATCCCGGAGTGCACACCCAGTTCGCGGCGGTCGGAGAGCATCGCGACGATCGCTTCGGGGACGGCGCCGATGCCCACCTGCAGCGTCGCGCGGTCGGGGATCAAGTCTGCCAGGTTGGCGGCGATGCGCCGCTCGAGATCGCCGAAGGGCGCCGCCGGCAACTCCAGCGGCGCGCGGTCGGTGTGCACTGCCACCGTGATCTCGTCCTGCCGCAACGGCGTGTCGCAGGGCGTCCATGGCACCTGCGCGTTCACCTCGGCAATCACCACGCGCGCCTTCGACACCGCCGTGCGCACATAGTCGTTCACCAGGCCGAAGCTGTGCTCCCCCTTCTCGTTGGCGGGACTCACCAGCAGCATGACGACGTCGGTGCGGATCTGCCCGCCGCGGATCAGCCCTTCGATCGACGAGATGTGGCAGGGCACTGGATCGAGCTTGCCCGCGCTTGCGAGCTTGCGCAGCGTGCCGATGCCGCCGATGCCCCTAAAACGCAGGTGGTCCGAGTGCTCCGGCTGGAAGGTCTTCGAAAAGCCCGAGCCGAAGAAGATGCCCGCCCCGCTGTAGGCCGCGCGCTGCTGCACGAGTTTTTCGGTGAGGCTGAGGGGTTCGCCGCAGCCCTGGCCGAAGACGATACCGTCACCGGCGCGCACGTACTGGGCCAGGTCCAGGTTGTCGAGGGTGTCGACGCGCATCGTCATGCCTCCGGGGAGGCCAGCACTGCCTGGGCCCGCTTAAGCAGTGGGCCGTCGATCATGCGGCCTTCGAAATCGATGGTGCCGATGCCGCGCGCCGTGGCGGCCTCGTAGGCTGCCACCAGCCGCGCCGCATAGTCGCGCTCCGCGGCGCTTGGCGAGAAAGCCAGGTGCGAGAGTTTGACCTGACCGGGCGTGACGCAGATCTTGCCCTGGTAGCCGAGGTCGCGTCCGCGCGATGCGTCTTCACTGAACAACGCGTCGTTGCGGATGTCGACGACCGCCTGGTCGATGGCGATGACTCCCGCGGCCTTGGCCGCCATGACCACCATCGAGCGCGCGGTGTATACCTCGTCGCCGCGCGGTGTGCGGCGCGCGTCCATGTCGGCCGCGAAATCCTCCGCGCCGAAATAGACCGAGCCCATGTGCTGGGTGCGTGCGCAAATGTCCACGGCCCTGAGCACGCCGAGGATCGATTCGATGCCACCGACGATGGTGCGCGGCTTCGGGCGCGGCGCGTCGGCGTCGAGGCGCCGGATCCAGTGGATCGCGGGGAACGCCTGCTCCGGGTCTTCGAGCTTGGGGATGACGATACCGTCGACGTCGCTCGCCAACGCAGCCTCGATATCGGCGAGATAGTGCGGTGACGCCGGCACGTTGACACGCACCGTCAGCATGCCCGCGAGGCCTGCGGCGCGCACCTGGCTCACAGTGTCCCGCAGCATCTCGCGCGCCCGCTGCTTCTCGCCCGGCGGCGTGCCGTCTTCCAGGTCGATGACGCAGCAGTCGGCGCCGAAGCGGGGGAACTTGATGACGAGGTCCGGCCGGTTGGCCGGGGCGAAGAACAGCGATCGGATCATGGAGATACCTCTGGATTCATTGCACCAGTGCCGGCGCTTCCCATCCAGCGGGGAAACGCCCTTGACAGCAGTGTACACATACGTGTACCGTTTGTTCATGTACGTGAACACAGTACGTTTCAATCTTTCGAGGGCCGCGCCGTGACGGTGGCCGTGCCACGCGACGCCGCCACCGTGGTCGTCGTGCGGGATGCCGGCGCCGGGCTCGAAGTGTTGCTGCTGCAGCGCGCGGAGCGCGGCGACCACAACAGCGGCGCCTGGGTGTTCCCCGGCGGCCTGCTGGATCCGGCCGATCGCGCGGCCGAGGCATCGGCAGCCGGTCTCACCGATGAGCAGGCCAGTGCCCTGCTCGGTCTCGAACGCGGCGGGCTCGCCTTCTTCATCGCCGCGATCCGCGAATGTTTCGAGGAATCCGGCATCTTGTTCGCGCAAGACGCGCAGGGCGCCTTCGCATCGCTCGAAGGCGACGAAGGCGCGCAGCTCGCGGCGCTTCGGCACGAGCTCAAGGACGGCGCCTGCGACCTGGCGGACATCTGCCGGCGCTTCTCGCTGCGGCTCGTGCCCGAGCAGCTGCACTACATCGGACACTGGCTCACCCCCGCGGGCCGCGCCAAGCGTTTTGACACGCGTTTCTTCCTGGCCATTGCGCCGGCACGCCAGACTGCCATGCACGACGCGACCGAGACGCTCGACCACGTGTGGATCGCACCGCGCGATGCGCTGTCACCCAGCAACGCGCGCCGCTTGATGACACCCACCCGCGCCATGCTCGAGGTGCTGCTGCCCTTCCCGTCGACTGAGCCTCTGGCGGCTTGGGCGAGTTCCCCGCGCCAGGTCGAGCGCGTGCTACCTCGGCTTGCCATGGGCCCCGCCGGGTTGCAACCCGTGCAGTCGGAACATCCCGCCTACGACGAGATCGGCAAGCTCGACCCCGACGGCCGCGGCGACGCATGGAGCGAGTTGCGCCCTGGCGTGGCCGTGCGCATCGGCGAGCACGTGGAGCGCCGTGCCCGCAGCGATGCGAGCCAACGCCGATTGGCTCGCGCTCCCCGATGGTTTTCTGCTCAGACTTTAGTGCCAACCCGGACCCTAAAACTTCGAAAAATCCGGCTTGCGCTTCTCGTTGAAGGCGTTGATCGCTTCCACGTGATAGGGCGTCTTGTGGGCGATGGCCTGCAGCCCCGCCGACATCTCCAGCAGGCTGTCCAGGCGCGCATGCTCGCCTTCACGCAGCAGCTTCTTTGACATGCGCAGCGCGCCGCCGGGATTGGCGGCGATGCGCTCGGCAAGCGCCCTTGCCTCGTCCATCAGCTTGTCCGCCGGCACGACCTTCGACACGAGACCGCAGGCCAGCGCTTCCATTGCCGTCAACGTGTCGCCGGTGAAGGACATCTCCGCCGCCTTCGACCTGCCGACCACGCGCGGCAACAGCCACGCGCCGCCATCTCCGGGTATGAGGCCCACTTTCACGAAGCTCTCGGCGAAGGTTGCGTTCTCGGACGCGATGCGGATGTCGCACATGGTGGTCAAGTCGCAGCCGGCGCCGATCGACGGGCCGTTCACCGCGGCGATGACGGGCACCTCGAGCCCGTAGACCGCGAGGGCAAGCCGCTGCACGCCGGTGCGGTACCACTCGCGCAGCTCGGCCGGCGAATAGTCGAACATCTCCTGCATGTGCTTGAGGTTGCCGCCCGACGAGAACGCCGGGCCGGCGCCGGTCAGGATGACGACTCGCACGGAATGGTCCGCGTTGATGCGCGCGCAGGCTTCGGCGAACTCGTCGGGTGCATTGCCGCCGGTGAGCGCGTTGCGCGTTTCGATGGAGTTCATGGTCAGCGTGACGACGCTGCCGGATTGCTCGTAGAGCAGAAAGGGTTTAGAGGGCGTGTTCATGATGTGGGCAGGAGTTGGGCGCGCATGAAATCGAGCGTCGCGTCGCCGGTGGCGAGCAACGCTCGGCCGAGCACGGTGTTCCACGCGCGTTCGGAGCCGAAATCGGCTCGCCAGTCATGCAGCCGGCGCGTGAAGAGCTGCAGGTCGAGTTCGGCGGTGACGCCGATCGCGCCGTGGATGGCGTGCGCCATCGGCGCGACCAGCGCGGCTGCTTCGCTGGCCCGGGCCTTGGCCGCGGCGGCGCGAAGGGGATGGGGGAACGGGCCT
>NZ_JAJFBP010000028.1 GCF_020697055.1 Panacagrimonas sp.
GGCAGCAGCGCAGTGAACATCTACGTGGGGCAGCGCCGGGGCGGCCGCATGGTGTATGGCTTCAACGTCACAGACCCGACGAACCCGCAGTTCCTGTGGCGTCGTGGGTGCCCCAACCTCACCAATGACACGGGCTGCACCGGCGGCATGAGCGACATCGGCCAGACCTGGGCCACCCCGGCCGTGGGCCTAGTCAAGGGCTTCCACGCCACCAAGCCGGTGGTATTCATTGCCGGCGGTAACGACCCCTGCGAGGACGCCAACAGCCTCAATCCCTCGTGCGTATCGGCCAAGGGCCGCGTCGTGTACGCGGTCGACGGTGTCAACGGCGACGTGCTGGCGACATTCGGACCGCCCGCTGGCGTCACCGACATGCGCAGCGTCGTGGCGGACATCGCGCTGGTGGATCCGGACCTCGACGGTTACGTCGACCACGCGTACGTGGCAGACATGGGCGGCAGCGTCTATCGCATCGACCTGTCCACGCCGCTGACCGGCGCGCCGCTGGCCAAGGAAGCGTGGACGATGCGGCGGATTGCGCGCACCACGGGTGCCTCGCGCAAATTCCAGTTCGCCCCGGCGCTGATCCAGGCCAAGGGTGTGGTCTACGTCGCCATCGGCACGGGCGACCGTGAACACCCGCTGGTCGACCAGTACCCGTACACCAACCCGATCCTGAACCGCTTCTACCTGTTCGCCGACAAGTTCGACGGCACCGCCGTCAACCTCGACGACCCGGGAGTGATGAACGACGTCACCACTGGCCAGCCCAAGACCGGTTGCGACGCCGAGGTGATCACGCCGGCCAGCACCAAGCGCGGCTGGTTCTTCGACCTGACCGACAACGGACGCGGCGAGCAGGTGGTGACCTCGGCGGCGGTCGTCGGCGGCCTGGTGGCGTTCAGCACCAATCGGCCGACACCTGAGCCGGTGAACGCGTGTGCGGCCAACCTGGGCGAGGCGCGAGGCTATCTGGTGAACCTGCTCACGGGTTCGGGTGTGATCGGCTCCGGCAATACCGATTGCGGCCTGGCGCGTTCGTCGGTCTTCGAAGGCGGCGGCCTGCCGCCTTCGCCGGTGATCGCGCGCGTCGTGATCGATGGCCAGGTCCGCACGGTGGCGATCGGTGTGGCCCAAAAGGATGCGACGGTCAGCTCGTCCATCGAGGCGCAGCGCATCCGGCCGTCGGTCAACTCCATCCGCAAGCCGACGTACTGGCTCAATCCGAGGACGTCGGAATAGGCCCGATCCTGAGGCGGCCGCACCGGATCTTCCGGTGTGGCCGCAGAGGGAGCGGTTCCGCGCGGAACCTCCGGATCGGTAGACTTCGGGCAGCGGCTGCATTTCGCGCCGCTCCAGTGACCTCCCAGCGGATGACCCTCGTCTAGATCCGGGACACGGCGGCCGACACCGCATTCAGGGAGGCGCGCCGACAGGTGCCCGATGATGCCGAAGCTTCAGCTGTCCGATTCCGAGTGGCACGCGCTTCTGAATCCGTCCCAATTCGCCGTGCTGCGCAAGGGTTACGACGAGCGACGCGGATCGCACCCGCTGATCGCTGAGACGGGACGCGGAATCTACATCTGCGCGGGCTGCTTCAGTCCGCTGTTCGAGTCCTCGGCCAAGTTCGCGCACCGCGACTACCCGTCGTTCTACGAGGCCAACCCCGGCGCGCTGGAGTCCATGGTCAACTTCGGTCCGAATACCACCGTCGGATATCGATGCGCCCACTGCGGCGGTTACCAGGGTCAGGTTCATAACGACGGGCCGCAGCCGACGGGCAAGCGTTACGCGAACAACGGCGACGGATTGCTCTTCGTTCCGCGCGGGAAGCAGCCACCGCCGGTGCGCACGGCGTAACGACGCCGACCCTGCCAATGGCCCTTCGCCCGATCTACGTCGTCGCCCTTGTCGGCGTGCTGTGTGCAGCGGCGTGGGTATGGCAACCGTGGCAGCCCGACCGCCGCCACTTCTTCGACGTGATGTCGACGGTGGAGGCCGCGCCCGAAGGCGTCGCGACGCTGTCGTCCGCCGCCGCCGGTATCCATCCGAAGATCGTGGCGCAGAATCTGAAGCTGCCCTGGGACATCGCGTTCCTGAGCGACACCGAAGCCCTCGTCACCGAGAAGGCCGGTGCGATGTACCGCGTCGACCTCGCCACCGGCACCAAGCAAGCCGTCGCCGGCATGCCCTCGGTGCGCGTCCAAGGCCAGGGCGGCCTCCACGCCGTCCTCCTCCACCCGAACTTTGCTGAGAACGGCCTCCTCTACCTGAGCTACGCGGCGCCGCCGCCTGATGGAAACGGCGCCACCACGCACTTCCTGCGCGCCAAGCTCACGGGCACGCAGCTCACTGACCAGAAACTCCTGCTCCAGGCCAAGGCCCCCACCGGCGCCGGCCAGCACTTCGGCGGCGCGATGGCGTTCGATCGCGACGGCTATCTGTTCGTCTCTGTCGGCGATCGCGGCACCCGCGAGGACGCGCAGAAGCTGACGTCGCACAACGGCAAGATCCTGCGGCTGCACGACGACGGCCGCGTGCCGAAGGACAACCCGTTCGTCGACACGCCGGGCGCGATGCCGGAGATCTGGTCGTACGGGCATCGCAATCCGCAGGGGCTGTCGTTCGATCCCTTGACCGGTGCGCTGTACGAGGCCGAGCACGGGCCGCAGGGCGGGGACGAGATCAATCGCATCGAGCGCGGCCGCAACTACGGCTGGCCGGTGATCACCTACGGGCGCGAGTACGGCACCGGCTTCAAGATCGGCGAGGGCACGACGCGCAAGGACGTGCCGCCGCCCGTTCACTACTACGTGCCGAGCATCGCGACCGCGGGCATCGCGTACTACGCCGCGGACCTGTTTCCGCAGTGGAAGCACAGCGTGTTCGTCGCGTCGCTGCGCGGGCATCTGAATCGTGTGCAGCTGACGGCGGATGGTCGCTTCGTGAAGGAGGAGCGGCTGCTCACGGATGCCGGATTGCGTGTGCGCGCGGTGCGCGTTTCGCCCAAGGGCGAGATCTACGTCGTTGCGGACGATGGCGTGATCCTGCGGCTCGACAAGAGCCGGTAGCGCGGGAAAGCGCAGCGCATCCCGCCTACCGATCGAGACAAGGGTGAGGCGCACGCGCAGCACCGTGAAGACGTCGGACGTGGGTCGATCAGCCCAGGGCGTGCCCGCACGCCCAGCACGCCGCGAAATTGCCCGGCACGTGCTCACCACATCCGCCGCAGGTCCACGGCGCAACCTCCGCCGCGTTCCGGCTTCGATACGCGTCCAGCACTTCCGTCGCTCGCGCCTCGTCGCGCGGATCGCGCACGACGACGCGCGGGTACGCGTCGGCCGCCAGGTCGCCGCGACCGGACCAGAGCAGGCTGCCCAGCACGTCGGCCGGGATGCGCTCGGACTCGAGCATGTTGCGCACGATCTCGGCCTCGATCGGATCGGCGGCGAGGTAGACGACGGTGGGAGGGCGGGGCGCAGGCATGCCGGCAGTGTGACAGCGCAGGACGCGGAGTCCCCTCTTCCGCACGCGAGAGAGGGGAAGCGGTCTCACGGATCCGGCACGAACCCCGGCTCCCAGCGCGGGAACGGATCCGGTCGGCGCGGCGGCCTGGGCGTGTACGGCCGTGGCAGCACGCCCTGTGCGACGAGGTTGGCGCGCGTGTCGTACCAGATCGCGATGACGTCTTCGGGCGTGTCGGATGCGCGCTCGAACTCGACGCGCTGCGCCGCGGAGTCGAGCCGCTCGCCGTGACCGGTGCCGAGGCGCTCGGCTTTCTGCTTGGCCATCGGTTCGTGCGCGCGATCGCTGCGTGATTCGGCCTGCGGCGCGGCGGCTGCACCGGACGCCGCATCGTCCCTCGAGGAATCCTCCAGCTCGCCTCGCCGCCTCGGCCAGCAGCACGGCGCCGGCGGCGGCACGTACACCGGCTTTTCGCGAAACAGCGCCACGCCGATCACGCCGACATCGCCCGGCCGGCCGGTGCGCGCCGCGTACGAATCGGGCAGCCGCGTGAAATAGAACGCAGCGACTTCCGACAGGTTCTTGCGCCAGCCGTCGATGCGCACCTGGTCGTTCGGATCCACGACGTAGCCCGACTGCTCGGCCGACGCGGTCTCGCCCGACAGCACGTTGACGCCGTCGACGCTGGTCACCGCCAGCACGCGCGCGCCGCTGGTGTTGCGCACGCGGATCTCGTACTGGCGTCCCGGTTCACCGACGACGTAGCGCCGCCCCTGGAACCAATGCACCGGCAGTTCGCGGCCGTCGCGACGGTCGTGGATGGAAACGTCGGCGAGGCTCGCCGCGGCGGGAGTCGAAGGGGCGACGCCGGCGGCCGCGAAGGCGAGTCCGGCGAAGAAGGAGTGAAGGCGCATGGTCGGGGTCCGGCAGCAGGGGTGTGCTGCTGTGAACGGACGCGTCGCTTTGACGGGGTTATCGAATCTTTTCGAATGACCCCTCTCCCGCTTGCGGGAGAGGGGCAGGGAGCGCTCCGCGCCACCCTCTCCCGCAAGCGGGAGAGGGGACCGCTCACCCCAGCCGCAATCCCCCATCCACCGTGATCACCGTGCCACTCAGATACCCGCCGCCCGGCGACAGCAGGAACCGGACGGCCTGCGCCACGTCGGCCTCCGAGCCGTGCCGCGCGAGCGGAATGCGGGACGTCTCGCTCGCCAGCTGCGCCGGCGTGAACTGCGCCTGCTCGGCCGACATCAATCCCGGTGCGACGCCGACCACGCGCAGCCGCGGCGCGAGCTCCAGCGCGAGCGCCTCGGTGACGGTCCACAGCGCGCCCTTGGACGCGAGGTACGCGCTGAAGCCGGCCACCGGACGGCCGCGCGCGTGCACGTCGAGCAGATTGACGATGCAGCCGCCGTCCGCCAGCCGCGGCGCGCAGGCCTGCGCCAGGAACAGCGGCGCGCGCAGGTTCGCGGCGATCAGCTCGTCGAACTGCGCCGGCCGCAGTTCCGACAGCGGCGTGGCCTGCCAGGTGGATGCGTTGTTGACCACGGCATCGAGCCGTCCCCACGCGTCGTGCGCGTCGCGCGCGAGCCGCTCGAGATCGGCGAGATCCTGCAGGTCGGCCGACAGCACGCGCGCCGAATCCGCGCGCAGTGCGTTGAGTTCGGCGGCCAGCGCGTCGGCCTGCGCGCGCGAATGCCGGCAATGCAGCAGCACGCGCGCGCCGTCGTCGTGCAGTGCGCGGGAGATCGCCGCGCCGATGCGGCGCGCGGCGCCGGTCACCAGGATCACGTTCATGCGGGTCGGTCGGTCAGTCGATCGCAACATCTTTTCTTTATGATCGCGCCGCATCATGAACGATCTCCTCGAAGCGATCCTGCTCGGCTTCATCGAGGGCCTCACCGAATTCCTTCCCATCTCCAGCACCGGTCACCTGCTGATCGTGGAGAACTGGATCGGCCGCCGCTCGGACCTGTTCAACGTCGCGATCCAGGCCGGCGCGATCCTGGCCGTCTCGCTGGTGTACCGCGCGCGCATCTGGGAGCTGGCCACGTCGCTGCATCGGCAGGAGACGCGGGACTACGCGCTCAAGCTGCTCGCGGCGTTCACGATCACCGCGGCGCTCGGCCTGATCGCCAAGACGCTCGGTGTGGAACTGCCCGAGACGGTGACGCCGGTGGCCATCGCGCTGATCGTCGGCGGCGTCGCGATCCTGGCGGTGGAGCGACACGTCAAGGGCCTTTCGCCGCGCGAGACGGTGACCTGGGGCGTGGCGATTGCCGTCGGCGTGGCGCAGGTCGTCGCCGGGGTGTTTCCGGGCACGTCGCGATCCGCGGCGGCGATCTTCGCGGCGATGCTCGCCGGCCTCAGCAGCCGGCCGCGCGCCGCGGAGTTCGCGTTCCTGGTCGGCATCCCGGTGATGTTCGCGGCCACCGGGCACGAGCTGCTGGCGACGTACCTGGAGCCGGGCGGGGTGGCGAGCGAAAGCTGGATCGAGCTCGGCGTGGCGTTCGTCGTCGCGGCGCTGACCGGTTTCGTCGCGGTGAAATGGTTGCTGCGCTGGGTGTCGGGGCACAGCTTCGTGCCGTTTGCGTGGTATCGGATCGTGATGGGATTCGTGTTGCTGGCGGTGACGTGAGGCGCGGCGGGATGCGCTTCGCTTTCCCGCGTGACGTTCGCGGCGGGATGAAGTGACCGTTAGGGCGGGACAGCGGCCGGCTTCATCGGCCGCGCATCCCGCCGGGGGATCGCGCCGTTCCCGAGGCACCGTTCCTGCACGGATGACGCACCCGTCCGGAGTACGCGTCATGAAACCGTCAGTCCGCTGGATTTCCGTCAGTCTCGCCGCCCTCGGCGCCATCGGTGTCGCCATGCCCGCGGCGGCCGGCAGCGCCACCGGCAGCTTCAACGTCACCACGACGGTGATCGACGTCTGCGCGGTCTCGACCGCCAACCTCGGCTTCGGCACCTACAGCCCGATCGCCGGCAGCGCGCTCGACGGCACCAGCACGATCACGATCACCTGTACGCTCGGTACGCCGTACAACGTGCGCCTCGATGCCGGCGGCCACAGCGGCGGCTCGGTGAGCACGCGCAAGATGCAGCGCACCAGCGGCGGATCCGAGACGGTCAACTACTCGCTCTATCGCAATGCCGGTCGCACCCAGAACTGGGGCGAGACCGACAACACCGACACCGTCTCGGCCACCGGCACCGGCCTGACGCAAGGCCACACCGTCTACGGCCGGATCCCGGCCAGCGAGAACGTGCCCACCGGCAGCTACAGCGACACGGTCAACGTGACCGTCAGCTACTGATCACGGCGCGGGATCCTCGACGTGAGCCTCGGCGCGATGCGCATCCTGATGTCGCTGATCCTGTTCGGCGCGGCGATCTCGTGCGCACAGGTGCGCGCGCAACCGTCGGCGGGCGGCTTCACGGTCAGTCCGATCCGCCTGGAGATGCAGGCCGGCGCGCGCGCCATTTCCCTGCAGTTGGGCAATGGCGCGGATCGGACCAAGACGGTGCAGGTCGAAGCCGTGCGCTGGACGCAGGTCGACGGCCAGGATCGCTACGAATCGGCGCCCGAGCTGGTGATCAATCCGCCGCTGTTTCGCGTCGCGCCGGGCGCGCACCAGGTCGTGCGGGCGGGCTTTCGCGGCGGTGCGCCGGACGGCGCCGTCGAGCGTGCCTACCGGCTCTACCTGCAGGAACTTCCCGACGGCGACGAGCCGCCGACCAGCCAGCTGCGCTTGCTGCTGCGCATCGGCGTGCCGTTGTTCGTCGCGCCGCACGCGCCGGTCAAGGCCGTGCCGCGCTGGACGCTGGCGCGCGGCGCCGATGGCGCGGTCAACGTCCAGTTGCACAACGACGGCGGTCGCCGGCTGCGCATCGATGCGCTGGACGTCGCCGCCGCCGGATCGACCGGATCGCAGACGCTCGCCGGCCTGAACTACGTGCTGCCCGGGCAGGTGCGCCGCTGGGCGCTGCCGGCGCAGTTCTCGGCCACGCCGTTGCAGCTGTCGGGCAACAGCGACGCAGGCCCCGTGGATGTCGCGCTGGCCCCGCCCTGAGCGAGCGGCCCTTCTTCGCGATCACCTTCGCGTCGTCCTCACTGCCTGGTGGCTCGCCGGGGCCGCGCTGCCCTGCGCGACGTCGGCGGCCGATCTCGAACCGGTGTGGCTCGCGGTCCATCCGACGCCCGACGCTTCCGCGGTGGATGGCCTGCTGCTGCGCGACGAACGCGGCGGCCTGTGGGCGCAGCGCGGCGACCTGAACGCCTGGGGCGTGATCGAGCCCGGCGGCGAGCCGGTCACGCGCGACGAGATCCAGTGGTATCCGCTGGATGCGCAGACGGCGCTCCGCGCGCGATTCGACGCCGGCGAACAGTCGCTGTGGCTGCAGGTGGATCCGCAGCTGCGCACGCTGCAGGTGCGCAGCCTGCGCGACGCGCGTCGGCTCGACGCGGACGAGGATCGCGGCGAAGTCGGCGGCTGGCTCGATGCCGACGTGCAGGTCGCGCGCGGCGGCGCCGGCCAATCGCTGCAGCCCGCGGGGCTGTTCGCGCTCAACGGATTCGACGGCCGCGGCTTCGCCACCACCACGGCGCTGGCCACGCGCGACGATTTCGTGCGCCTCGACAGCACCTGGAGTTTCGAGCGCGCCGATGCGCTGGAGCGCGTCGATCTGGGTGACGGCATCGTGCGCGCCGGTGCCTGGGGCCGGTCGCTGCGTTTCGGCGGCATCTCGATGGGCACCGATTTTTCGCTGCAACCCGACCTCGTGACGTTCCCGCAGCCCGAGCTGCGCGGTGTCGCCGAACTGCCGTCGACGCTGGACGTGTACGTCAACGGCATGCTCGCGCGCGAGGAGCGCATTGACGCCGGCCCCTTCGTGCTCTCGGACATGCCGGTGCAGGACGGCGCCAATCGCACGCGCGTGGTCGTGCGCGACATCCTCGGCCGCGAACAGGTGCTGAGCCAGGCGTTCTATGCGCCGGCGCAGCTGCTTCGACCGGGGCTTCGCGAGACGCGCCTGGATGCCGGCTGGCTGCGCCGGGACTACGGGCTGCACGGCTTCGACTACGGCAGCGGATTTGCCGCGGCGAGCCTGCGCCAGGGCCGGCGCGACTGGCTCACCAGCGAGTGGCGCGGCGAAAGCGGGCTGCGCCGACAGGCCGGCGGCGCGAGCGTGGCGCTGGCGCTGCCGTGGCGGCTGGGCACCACGGAGTTCGCGCTCGCCGGCAGCCACGCACGCGTCGGCGAAGGCGCCCTGCTGCGTGCCGGCTACGACTGGCACGGCAGTTCGGGCTGGAGCCTGGGCGCGCGGTGGCGCCGCCCGCTGGGCGACTGGACCGACCTGGGCGAGGAGCGTCGCGTGCGCAATCGGCGGCAGCTCAGCGCGAGTCTGGGCTTCGTGCCGGCATCGGGCTGGACCGGTGCGCTGACCTGGGCGCGCTTGCGCGAGCGCGACGAGGGCACGCAGTCGCTGGTGTCGCTGGGCCTGAGCACGCGGGTGGCGCGTCGCTGGCATCTGGGCGCGAGCCTGGTCCGTGCCGACACGCGGGATGCTTCGGCGGACCTGCGCGTCGGCCTGACGCTGGTGGGCAGCTTCGGCAGCGGCACGACGGTGATCGATTCGAGCCGGCGACTCTCCGGCCCCGCGGACGACGACGCGGTGTCGATGGAATGGCAGCGCCGTACCGACGCTGCGCTGGATCCGTCGCTGCGGCTGCGCGCGCAGCGCGGCGATTACACCGATCGGCTGCAGGCCGAAGGGCGCTGGCCGGGGGAGCGGGGCCAGTTCGACGTCGCACTGGCGCGCGACGGCGCAACCGGCGGCGCCGCGTGGCGCCTGGGCGGCTCGTCGCGCCTGGCCTGGCTCGGCGGCGACCACTTCTGGACGCGCGCGGGCAGCGAAGGCTTCACCGTCATCGACACGCACGGCCTGGCCGACGTCGGCGTGCTGCAGGACCAGCGGCTGGCCGCGCGCACCGATGCACGCGGCCTGGCGCTGATCCCGGGCCTGCGTCCGTACGAGCCCAACCGCTTCGCGCTGGTCGACGCCGACGTGCCGATCGAGGCCTCGGTGGATTCGCTCGATCGCGTCGTGACGCCGTCGGCGCGCGGCGCGGTGCGCGTGGATTTCGCGGTGCAGGGCGTGCGCGGGCGCGGCTTTCGACTGCTGCTGCCCGACGGCGAACCGCTGCCGCCCGGCACGCGCGTGCGCGATCCCTACAGCGGCCTGCGCGCGGCGATGGGACGCGACGGCCGTGCGTGGTGGCCGCACGGCGACGGGCTGCCCGATCGCCTCGAGGTCGAACGCGCGCACCAGACCTGCGAGGCCCGGGTGCCGCGGAACCTGGATACGACGTCCGAGCCGGTGCTGACGCTCGTCTGCAGGGAGTCGGCGTGAAGCGCGTCGGCGTGCTGTGCGCGTTGCTGCTGGCGCCGTGCCAGGCCGCGCACGCGGTCGCCAACTGCTCGGTCAGCGCCACGACGATCGCGTTCGGCGGCTACAACCCGTTCAGTTCCTCGCCGCTGGATTCGGCCGGCGACATCACGGTGTCGTGCTCGCTCGGCGGACTGCTCAGCCTGCTGGTGTCGTACCAGATCAAGCTGGCGACCGGCGGCAGCGGCACGTACTCGCCGCGGCGCATGAGCAGCGGTGCCAACACGCTCAACTACAACCTCTACACGAGCAGCGGACGCAGCACGGTATGGGGCAACGGCACCGGCAGCACCGGCACCGTCAGCGACGGCTACCTGCTGGGGCTGGGCACCACGGTCCGCCATTACGCCGTGCACGGGCGCGTGCCGGCGTTGCAGAACGGGCGCGCGGGCAGCTATCTCGACAGCATCACGGTGACGGTGGAGTACTAGCGTGGCGCCGTAGCCGGAGCCCGGGCGAAGCCAGGCGACGGGTCCGCGGGTGATTTCAACGTGCGCCGTAATTCCGCTCGATCCACCGCTGGTAATCGCCCGATCGCACCGCCCGTACCCATTCCGGGTTGTCGAGATACCAATCGACGGTGCGCGCCAGTCCGGACTCGAAGCTTTCGCCCGGCGACCAGCCGAGCTCGCGTTCGATCTTGCTCGAGTCGATCGCGTAGCGGCGATCGTGGCCGGGTCGATCCTTGACGAACGTGATCAGGCGCGCGTGCGGCGCGTGCGCGGGACGGCGTGCATCGAGGATCTCGCAGAGGCGTTGCACGACGTCTAGGTTGCGGCGCTCGGCCTTGCCGCCGACGTTGTAGGTCTCGCCGGCTTTTCCGCGTTCGAGCACCGCGCGCAGCGCGCGGGCGTGATCCTCGACGTACAGCCAGTCGCGCACGTTGGCGCCGTCGCCGTACACCGGCAGCGGCCGGCCTTCGAGCGCGTGGGCGATCATCAGCGGGATCAGCTTCTCGGGAAACTGATAGGGCCCGTAGTTGTTGCTGCAGTTGGTCAGCAGCGTCGGCAGGCCGTAGGTGTGGTGCCAGGCGCGCACCAGGAAATCGGAGCCGGCCTTGCTCGCCGAGTACGGCGAGTTGGGCGCGTAGGCGGTGGTCTCGCAGAACGCCGGGTCGTCGGCGCCGAGCGATCCGAACACCTCGTCGGTCGACACGTGGTGGAAGCGGAAGGCGGCACGTTCGGCGTCGGGCAGTTCGCGCCAAAAGGCCAGCGCTTCCTGCAGCAGCACCAGCGTGCCGGTCACGTTGGTCGAGATGAATTCGGCGGGGCCGTGGATCGAGCGATCGACGTGGCTCTCGGCCGCCAGGTGCACGATCGCCCGCGGGCGGTGCGTGGTCAGCGCCGATCGCACCGCCTCGGCGTCGCGGATGTCGGCCCGGACCAGAACGTGCCGGTCCGAGTCCAGGGCCTGGCCCAGCGACTGGGGGTTGCCGGCGTAGGTCAGCGCGTCGAACGAGACGATCCGATCGCGCGTTTCGCCGATCAGCTGGCGCACCAGGCAGGAGCCGATGAAGCCGGCCGCGCCGGTGATCAGCAGGGGGCCGGGGGCGTTCGAGGGGCTCATGGGAGGGCAACGGTAACCAATGGCGGCGCCGCGTCCCAAATCCGGTGGGCCCGCTGGAGAGTTCGTTGACAGCCTCAGGAGTCACTCCTAAGCTGCCGAAGCGTCTAGAAATCTCCAGGGGGCCAGTCGTGCGCAAGATCATTCTCGGGGCGGCCATCGCCGCCGCGCTGTCACTGCACATCGGCCTGGCGACTGCCGACGAAACCCGCGAGACGCTCGACGGCACGCCGTCGGCCGGCGCGATGGCCTTCGACCTGATCCTCGTGCGACCGGTCGGATTGGTTGCAACGGTGCTCGGTGCCGGACTGTTCGTGCTGCAGCTGCCGCTGTCGATGATCCAGGGCGAGCCGCCGAGCGCGCCGGCCAAGAAGCTGGTGGTCGAGCCCGCGCAGTTCACCTTCAGCCGCCCGCTGGGCGTGATGGAGTAGCGCGCAGCACCGCGTTTCGTTTTTCTGCGAAGACCCCCGGTCGCGATGCGACCGGGGGTTTTTTAGCGCTGGTGAAACGTAATGGGTGAAACGTACGGCGGGTTGCGCCGCCTTTGGCCGCTTTCCCGCTCTACCGGTGCGTCAACGCAGCACGTTGCCGTCGACGTCGAGCACCTTGACCTCGCCGAGCTTGAGCTTGCGGATCGGCGCTTCGATCTTCGACAGGTCGCCCACGACCATCCACGTCATCTGGTCGGGATGGATCAGCTTGCGCGCCGCCGCGTTGACCTGCGCATCGGTCGTCGCGCGCGCCAGCGGGACCAGGTCGTTGTAGTAGCTGTCCTTCAGCCCGAACTGCAGGATCGTCAGATACGACGACGCCAGTTCCGCACTGGTCTCGTTCTCGCCGGGCAATCCGACGACGAGATTGTCGGCCGCCTGCTTGAGCTCGACCGGCGTGATCGGGCCCTTGTCGCCGGTGATGCGGTCCAGTTCCTTGACGATCTCCTGCAGCCCGTCGGCGGTCTTGTCGGCCTGCACCTGCGTGTAGACCACGAACGGGCGCTGGCCGCGCGAGGCGCCGAGCACGCTCGCGGCGCCGTAGCTCCAGTGCTTGTCCTCGCGCAGGTTCATGTTCAGACGCGAGGTGAACAGGCCGCCGAGCACCGACGAGGCCAGGCTCATCGCGACCTCGTCGGGATCGGTGATCGGCGGCGCCAGGTGCGCGCCGAGCAGCAGCGTCTGACCGGCATCGCGCTTGTTGATCAGGAACACGCGCGGCGCCGGCTGCGGCGCGACGGCGGCCACGTTCTTCTCGGGCCGCGCACCCGGTCGGGGCTGCCAGTTGCCGAAGGCGCGTTCGAGCAGCGGCTGCACCGCGGCCAGCGTCGTGTCACCCACGACCAGGATGCGCAGCCGATCGGGGCGCAACCAGTCGGCCTGGAAGCGGCGCAGATCCTCGACCGTCATCGCCTTGACCGAGGCTTCGGTGCCGTTGCCCGAGCGCGTGCCCCCGTACGGATGGTCGGCGCCGTAGACCAGCGCCGGATACAGGCGCGTTGCGATGCCCTGCGGCTGGGATTTTTCCTGCTGGATCGCGGCCAGGCGCTGCGCGCGCAGGCGTTCGAGCTCTTCGGCCGGAAAGTGCGGACGTCGCACGAGGTCGGCGAGCAGGTCGAGCGACTCCGGCAGTCGCGCCTTGAGCGCGTTGAGCATGATGAACGACGTATCGAGGTTGGATTGCGCGCCGATCTCCGCGGCGAGTTCCTCCTTGCGCTTGGCCACGCCCAGCGTGTCGCGACTGCCGGCGCCCTCGTCGAGCATCTCGAGCGTCATCCGCGCGGTGCCAGGGCGTTCCTTGGGATCGGCGGCGTGGCCCGCATCGAACATCAGCGCCGTCTGCACCACCGGCGCGGCGTGGCGCTCGGCCAGCAGCACCTCGATGCCGTTGGACAGGCGTGCACGCTGCAGCGGCGGCAGCTCGAGCGCGGGCGGCTCGCCCACCGCCGGCAGCTTGCTGCGATCGGCGCCGCTCTGTGCCGCGTCGTAGTCCGGCAGCGGCTGCACTTCGAGGACGAACTGGCCGTCGTCGAGCCACCGGCGTGCGACGTTCTGGATCTCGCGCGGATTGGACTGGGAGATCCATTCGAACTCGCGCTTGTACCAGTCGGCGCTGCCGCAATAGACCTCGTACTCGGCCAGCGTCGCCGACTTGCCGCCGAAGCCGTCGATGCGCTCGAGCCCGCGGACGAAGTCGGCCTCGAACGCGGTGCGCACGCGCTGCAGTTCGGCCGCCGTGAACCCGTCGCGCAGCACGCGCGCAACCTCCTCGTCGATCGCGCGGTCCACCGCCGCCGGATCGGCACCGGGCGCCACCACCGCATCGATCATGAACTGCGAGCCGATCTCGAACGGGCCCAGGCTCGCGCTGACCTGCGTGGCGATGCGATCGCGATACACCAGGCGCTGATAGAGGCGGCTGGTCTTGCCGCCGCCGAGCACGTCGGCGGCCAGGCTCAGCAGGTTGGCGTCGCGGTCGCAGTAGCCCGGCACGTTCCACACCTTGTAGATGCGCGCCTGCGGCACGCGATCCTGCATCACCGCGCGCTTGTGTCCGCTCATCTTGGCGGTCCAGGCCTGCGCGCGCGTGCGCGGCGGACCCGGCGGCACGTCGCCGAAGTAGAGCTCGACCTTCTGCTTGACCACCGCCGGGTCGACATCGCCGGCGATCACCAGCACCGCGTTGGCGGCGCCGTAGTGTTCGGTGAACCACTGCTTCACGTCGTCGACCGAGGCGGCGTTGAGATCGGCTTCCGATCCGATCGAGGTCCAGGAATAGGGATGACCCGGCGGGTAGGTGGCGGCCGCGATGAAGTCGTCGACCTTGCCGTAGGGCTGGTTCTCGCCCTGGCGTTTCTCGTTGAGCACCACGCCGCGCTGCTCGTCGATCTTGTCCTTGGTGATCGCGCCCAGCAGATGGCCCATGCGATCGGACTCCAGCCACAACGCCAGGTCCAGCGCGGACGTCGGCACGTTCTGGAAATAGTTGGTGCGGTCGAACCAGGTGGTGCCGTTCATCTTCGAGGCGCCGACGGCTTCGAGCGGACGGAAGAACTCGTCGTCGTGATGTTCCGAGCCGTTGAACATCAGGTGCTCGAACAGATGCGCGAAGCCGGTGCGGCCCGGACGTTCGTCCTTGCTGCCCACGTGGTACCAGACGTTGACCGCGACCAGCGGCGCCTTGTGATCCTCGTGGATGAGCAGGGTCAGGCCGTTGGGCAGGATATGCTTCTGGTACGGGATATCCGGCTTGAACGATGGGGCGGCGGAAGATGCGGAAGCCGCCATCGAGGGGCCGGCCAGACAGAGGCACAGGGCGACGCACAGCGCTCGAAACATGAACACGCTCCAGGATGCGAAGACGACGTGGGCGACGCGCAGTAGAACATGGGCGCGCGCGTGAGTTCCTTGCCGGGTGCGATCCGCGCGGCGCAGGACTGGTACGTCGATACGACGCATCGCCTGCGACCGGACGCAGGCGAGCGCGAATCGCCGCACCAGGACGAGCGCCCGGACCCGCACGACATCGGCCTGGTCGTGATCCACAACATCTCGCTGCCGCCCGGCGTTTTCGGCGGTTCCTACATCGACGAGCTGTTCCTGGGCCGGCTGGATGCCGGCGCGCATCCGTATTTCCGCGACATCGCGCACCTGCGCGTGTCGTCGCACCTGTGCATTTTCCGCGACGGGTCGATCACGCAATACGTGCCCTTCGATCGGCGCGCGTGGCACGCGGGCGTGTCGAGCTGGCAGGGGCGCGATCGATGCAACGATTTTTCGATCGGCATCGAGCTCGAGGGCAGCGACGATCGGCCGTTCGAGGCGCGCCAGTACGCCAGCCTCGTCGGCGCGCTGCGGGCGCTGTTCGCGCGCTATCCGAAGCTGGGATCGCGACGGCTCGCGGGGCATTCGGACATCGCGCCCGGACGCAAGACCGATCCCGGCCCGCATTTCGACTGGTCGCACCTGCACGCGATGCTGGCGGCCGCAACGTGATCCTCACATGACCCTGATCGCGATCATCGTCGCGCTGGTGGCCGAACGCCTGCTCGGACACGTGCCCGGCTGGGGCACGCCGATGCTGCTGCGCGGCTATGTCACCGCGATGCGCACGGCGCTGCCGTTGTCGGCGCTGTGGCGCGGCGCGCTGGCGCTGCCGCTGCTGCTGGCACCGCCGATCGCGCTCAGCGCCTGGCTGCAGGGCGCGATCGAAAGCCCGGTGCTGCACCTGCTGTTCTCCGGGTTCGTGCTGTTCCTGTGCCTCGGACCGCGCGACCTGGCCGACGACGTCAAGCAGTGGCTCGAAGCGCGCGCCGCCGGCGACCAGCCCACCGCCGAGCGCCTCGCGCGGCTGCTGCAGAAAGGGCCGGGGCGATATGCCGAGGGCGAGTCGCCGCACCCGCGCAGCCTGCTCGGCGCGATGTTCATCCAGTCGCACGAACGCATGTTCGGCGTGCTGATCTGGTTCTTCGTGTTCGGCGCAACCGGCGCGGTGTTCTACCGCGTGGTCAGCCGGCTGCCGCGCCTGCTCACCGAAGTCGAGGATTCGCAGGCCGCCGAGGCATCCGAGACGCTGCACGCGCTCGCCGCGTGGGTACCGGCGCGCGTGACCGCCGCGCTGTACGGACTGGCCGGAAGCCTGGACGATGCGCTCAAGGAATATCGCGTG
The DNA here is from genome assembly GCF_020697055.1 of Panacagrimonas sp. Taxonomy (GTDB): domain Bacteria; phylum Pseudomonadota; class Gammaproteobacteria; order Nevskiales; family Nevskiaceae; genus Panacagrimonas. The sequence goes on from NZ_JAJFBP010000028.1 coordinate 16,138, forward strand.
CTGATGGAGCAGCCCTCGCACGGCTGGCGCAGCCACACCTGGGCGGTGCTGGCCGAAGTCGCCTCGGGCTCGATCGAGTTCGAGACCGAGGACGGCGCCAGCGTCGAGCCCGCGACGCTCGAACTGGCCGCAAGGGAAGTCGTGCACCTGCAGTTCCGCGCGCTGATGATCCTGCTGGCGTTCGTCGCGATCTTCGCGACCGGCGATTTCCTGTCATGAAGCCCGGTGCCGTGTCGCGCGCCGTCGCGGCGCTGCTGTTGCTGTTCGCGATCGTTCCCGCCGCGCAGGCCGCGCGCGTGGTGGCGCTCGCGCCGCACCTGGCCGAACTGGTGTGCGCTGCCGGCGCCTGCGATCAGCTGGTCGGCGTCGTCGAGCACAGCGACTACCCCGAGCGCGTGCGCGCGTTGCCGCGCGTGGGCGATGCGCACGCCGCCAACGCCGAGGCGGTTCTGGCGCTGCGCCCGGACCTGATCGTGGTCTGGGACGGCGGCACGCCCGCAAACACCATCGCGCGCCTCGAGAAGCTGAAGCTGCGCGTGGAGCGCATCCGCGTGCGCTCGCTCGACGACGTCGGCCTGGCCTTGCTGCGGCTGGGCGCGCTGCTCGGCACCGAGGATGCGTCGTGCGCCGCACAGAAGCGCTACGCCGACGCGGTCGACGGCCTGCGTACACGCTATGCCGATGCCGTGCCGATCGACGCGATGTACCAGCTCGAACCGGACCCGGTGTTCACCGTCAACCGCGATTCGCCGATCAGCGAGGCGTTCGCCGTGTGCGGCGCGCGCAACGTCTTCGGGGATTACGGCCGGATCGCCGGTCCGGTGGGTCGCGAATCGGTGATCGCCGCCAATCCCGGCGCGATCGTGTTCGGCCGGCAGGACGACGTCGAGGGCATCCGTCGCGGCTGGCTGCGCTTTCCGCAGATGCGCGCCGTGCGCGCGAACAACCTCATCGCGATCGACGCCGATCAGCTGGCGCGCGCGACCCCGCGCATGGCGCAAGGCATCGCGCAGCTGTGCGAGGTGCTGGATGGCGCGCGCAAGCGGCTCGAGGCGCTGCGGTGAGGGGCCCGGCGCGCTACGGCCGATCGTGCTTCCACGACGCTTCGGTCGCGCCATCCGCACGACCGAGCACCCGAGCGACCACGAACAAATAATCCGACAGCCGGTTGAGCAGCTTCATGACCGGCGCGTTCACCGGCTCGACCGCGTGCAGCGCCCACACCGCGCGCTCGGCACGACGCGCGACGGTTCGCGCGACGTGGCACGCGGCCGTCGCCGGACTGCCGCCGGGCATGATGAAGTCCTTGAGCGGCGGCAGCGTCTCGTTGAGATCGGCCAGCGCCTGGTCGAAGCCGAGTACGTCGTCGTCCTTGACCAGCTGCCCGCCCGGCCACGACAGCTCGCCGCCGAGGTTGAACAGCAGCTGCTGCGTGCTGGTGAGCTTGGTGCGGACCTCGTCGGGCAGCGTATGCGTGAGCACGACGCCGATCTGCGAGTTGAGCTCGTCCACGTCGCCCATCGCGCACACGCGAAGGTGCTGCTTGGGCACGCGCGAGCCGTCGGTCAGGCCGGTGGTGCCGGCATCACCGGTGCGCGTCGCGATCTTGCTGAGTCGATGTCCCATGGGGGTCGTCTTTTCCGTTGCGTCACCAAGCATAGGACAGCGTGAGGCGGCCGTTGGCTCCCGGCGACGGGTAGTACGCCGGAACTTCCTCCGGAATGAAGTCCGGCGGCGGGAACAGCGTGACGCTGCCGCCGTACTCGGTGTAGTCGCGGTCGAACACGTTGTTGACGCGCAGGCGCACGGCCCACGGCCCGTGCGTCCAGCGAACGCTGGTGTTGACCAGCCCGTATCCGCCCATGTCGTCGAGCGTGTTGTCGAAATCGCCGCCGAAGGGGCGCTGCCCGATGCCCTGGAATTCGAGGAACAACTCCCAATCCGCCATGGCCTGCCAGGTCGCCGACACCGACCCTTGCGCGTTCGCCACCAGCGGCACGTCATTGCCCTTGAACGCGCCGCTGCGCACTTCGGTGTCGACGTAGCGCGCCGAGGCGGCCACCGTGAGCCGGGGCAGCAGGGGCCAGCGCACGCCCAGCGTCGCGCCATCGCGGCGCGTTCGATCGAGGTTGATGTTCAGGAAGTTGACGCTGTCGAAGACGATCTCGTTCTTCAGATCGAGACGATAGGCCGACAGGTCGATCGCGACCGCACCGATGTGCCACTCGCCACCGATTTCCTTCGACCAGCCGGCCTGCGTGTCGAGCAGCACCGAGGCCGGTCCGCCGAAGGGAACGGCCGACGTGATCTCGTCGATCTTCGCGTAGCGGAAATTGCGGTCGCCGCGCACGTACAGGCGCAGCGAGTCGATCGGACGCCAGGCCAATCCCGCGCCTCCGCCGATCCGGTGATCGCCGTAGTTCTCACCTTCGGTGAAAGTGAAATCGTCACGCACCTCGCCATCCAGGTCCGAATAGCGCGCGCCTGCCGTCACCTCCAGCCGTCCAGGCAGCGGCACCGTGACCTGCGAGTAGCCGTCGAGCTGATCCTGACGTCCTCGCGATTGGCCGATGGGCGAGACCAGGATGTAGTCGCCACGCTGCGCATCGGCGCCGAGCGTGAATGTGCCCTCGCCCCAGGGCGTGGCGATCGCCCGCGTCACGCGCGGATTGAACGAGCCCTGCTTGCGATCCTGGATCGAATCGTCCGACGACGCGCCGCTGACGAAGCTGATGCGGAAGTTGCCGTCGGTGCGCCGCCACGTGCCTTCGGCCAGCGCGCGCCATGCGCCGAAGGTCTGCTCGGCTCCGATCCGATAGCTCTGCGTCAGCGTGTCGGAATAGTCGGTGGCGAACTGCGGCAGCACCTGGCGACGATCCTCGCGCACGTCGTCGGCGAACAGTGCGCCGGGCGTCAACAGGTCCTCGTCGGTCATTCCAGCTTCCGCGAACACCAGTCCGCGGGCATGGTTCCAGTCGACGCGACCGAGCACGTTGCCGTAGCGGGTGTCGTTGTGGTCGCGGTAGTTGTCGGACTCGCGTGTCTCGCCGCTCAGGCGCCAGCCGAAATCGCCGATGCGATCACCCAGTCGCGCGCGCACGCCGAAAGCGTCGTAGCTGCCGCCGTCGGCCTCGATTGCATACGTTCGCTTGCCCGGCGTGCGCGTGATGATGTTGATGACGCCGCCGACGGCCTGATCGCCGTACAGCGCGCCGCCGCTGCCCTGCAGGATCTCGATGCGCTCGACGTCCTTGAGCGGAATGCTGTTGAGATCGGCGGGCGTGATGTCGGTGTTGTTGAGCCGACGGCCGTCGACCAGCACGAGCGTATTGGCGTTGGCGGTGTCGCCGAAGCCGCGCGCGTCGACCGTCGCGCGAGAGCCGTCGCCGTACAGGTCGTTGACCTGCACGAAGCTGGTCAGGCGCAGCACCTCGGTGATGTGCGAGGCGCCGCTGGACCTGATCTGCTCCTGGTCGATCACCACCACGCCGGCCGGCGCGAGATTGCGCTCCTGCGGCGTGCGCGTGCCGATCACCACGACGGTGGGCAGCGACGTGGACGCCGCCGCCACTTCGATCGGGGCCGCGGGTTGGGCGACGGCCAGCGTCGCAGGCAGCCCGAGGGCGAGCAGCAGGGGCGCGCCGCCGGCGCGGACGAGGGTGTGGCGTTTCATGTCGGGCTCCCGCGTCCACGTCCCCGTGGCCGCAACCGATGAGATGCTTGCAATGCCGGCTCGCGCCGGGTCTGTGCAGGCCGGTCTCCGGGCTCATGGGCGATTCGGTGGCGCCTTCCCGGGTTCGTTGTTCGAACCCAGTGGCGTGTGGCCACGTCTTCCCAATTACCGTTGCGGGGGCAGCGTCCGCTTTGCACGGACTTCCCGTTTAATGCCGCGTCGCTCGCGTTCTACGTCGATCGTTACGGCACACCTGCGCCCGCCATGGTACGCGTTCGACCGGCGCGCGGCAGTGGCGCGCCCGGTCATGCGACGCGAGAGATTTGGCGACCCTACCCCTGCGGTGGGGGCGCGAGCGTCGACAGCGGCCAGCGCGGCGTCGTGAACAGCGGTCCGTCCGGTGGACGTCCTTCGCGATGCCGGATCCAGCCGGCGCACGCGATCATCGCGGCGTTGTCGGTGCAGAACTCGGCGCGCGGGAAGAACAGCGAGATCCCGAGCTGCTCGCAGCGCGCGCGCAGCTTGGCGCGCAGGCGCAGGTTGGCGCCGACGCCGCCGGCCACGATCAGCGTCCGATGGCCGGTCTGGGCCAGGGCGCGCTCGCACTTGATCGTCAGCGTGTCGGTCACGGCTTCTTCGAACCCGCGCGCGAGGTCCGCCCGACCCACGTCGTCGCGCGCGCGCGGCATCGCCACCAGCACCGCGGTCTTGAGCCCGCTGAAGCTGAAGTCCAGGCCCGGTCGATCGGTCATCGGCCGCGGGAACTTGAACACGCCGGGTTGGCCGCGTTCGGCCAGTCGCGCCAGGTGCGGGCCGCCGGGATAGGGCAGGCCCAGCAGCTTGGCGGTCTTGTCGAACGCTTCGCCGACGGCGTCGTCGAGGCTCTCGCCCAGCAGCGTGTAGCGACCGACGCCTTCGACCGCGATCAGCAGCGTATGGCCGCCCGAGACCAGCAGCGCCGTGAACGGAAACTGCGGCGCCGGCGATTCCAGCATCGGGGCCAGCAGATGCCCTTCCATGTGATGCACCGGGATCAGCGGCAGGCCGTGCGCGGTGGCGATGCCGGCGCCGACCGCCGCGCCGACCATCAGCGCGCCGATCAATCCCGGTCCGGCCGTGTAGGCGACCCCGTCGAGGTCGCCGAAGCCGATTCCGGCCGCAGCCAGCGTTTCGCGCAGCAGCGGGGCCACGCGGGCCACGTGGTCGCGCGACGCGAGCTCGGGAACCACGCCGCCGTAGCGGGCATGCAGGTCGACCTGCGAGTGCAGGCGATGCGCCAGCAGGCCGCGATCGCCGTCGTAAACGGCGCAGGCGGTCTCGTCGCAGGAGGTTTCGATGCCGAGAATGGTGGGCATCCGCACAGTTTCCGGGCTGACGGGCTTGCTTTCCAGCCGCCTCGGGGCTTGGCGAAGGCTGCGGCTTTGCAATCGGGCGGTTCGGGGCTTAGCATCTGCGCCCTTTTTCCCTCCGCCGGGAGCTCCGCTTTCATATGCCTGCCGTCCGCGTCCGCGAAAACGAACCCTTCGAAGTTGCCCTGCGCCGGTTCAAGCGCACCTGTGAGAAGGCCGGCGTCCTGACCGACGTCCGCAAGAAGGAGTTCTTCGAGAAGCCCAGCATGGAGCGCAAGCGCAAGCGTGCGGCAGCGGTGAAGCGTCAGCAGAAGCGGGTTTCGCGCGACGTCACGCGGCGTACCCGTCTGTACTGACGGTCGCCCGCGCCCGTCAGTACAGACGGGTGCGCCTGTTCATCACTTTCAAACTCCGTCTCGCTTCGCTCGACGGAGTCCTCAGAAGTTGAAGATGTCTGAGCTCAAGAGCCGGGTCCTCGAAGACATCAAGAGCGCCATGAAGGCCGGTGAGAAAGACCGGCTCTCCGTGCTGCGCATGCTGTCCTCCGAGATCAAGAATCGCGAGGTCATCGACGCCATCGAGATCACCGACGCGGTGGTCATCGCCTCGATCGAGAAGATGGTCAAACAGCGCCGGGACTCGGAGAACCAGTACCGCAACGGCGGTCGTCCCGAGCTCGCCGACAAGGAAGCGGCCGAGATCGGCGTGCTGATGGGCTACCTCCCGCAGCAGCTCACCGCGGACGAGATCGATGCGCTGATCACCCGGGCGGTGGCCGAGACCGGCGCCCAGGGCGCCAAGGACATGGGCAGGCTGATGGCCTGGCTCAAGCCCAAGGTCGCGGGCAAGACCGACATGGGCAAGCTGTCGGGGCTGATCAAGGCGAAGTTGGGATAGCGGCGTCAGGCGTTGGGCGGTAGGCGTTAGGCGTTAGGATGGATGCGCGCCCACCGTCATTCCGTTCACGCCCAAAGCGAGCGCAGCGCGCGTCCCAACGCCTAACGCCTGCTTCCCATGTCCGGCCGCATCCCCCAAAGCTTCATCCAGGACCTCCTCTCGCGCGCGGACATCGTCGAGGTGGTCGGCTCGCGCATCGAGCTCAAGCGCGCCGGTCGCGAGTTCAAGGCGTTGTCACCGTTCACCAACGAGAAATCGCCTTCGTTCTACGTCTCGCCCGCCAAGCAGTTCTATCACTGCTTCTCCTCGGGGAAGAGCGGCAACGCGATCGGCTTTCTGATGGAGTACGACCGGCTTAGCTTTGTCGAAGCGGTCGAGGAACTGGCGGGACGCCTCGGTATCGAGGTGCCGCGCGAAGGGGGGCAGTTCGAGCGCTTGGTGCTTGAGGGTCCGCTCGACGCGCTGGCCGCCGCGCAGCGCTTTTTTTCCGATCAGCTGCGCAAGCATCAGCCGGCGATCGACTACCTGAAGAAGCGCGGCGTCGGCGGCGAGACCGCCAAGACCTTCGGCATCGGCTTCGCCCCCGATTCCTGGGATGCGCTGGCGCACTTCTTCGACGATCCCGCTCACGCGATCGAAGCGGGCCTGCTGCGCAAGAAGGAAGAAACGGGCCGCGTCTTCGACGTATTCCGGAACCGCGTGATGTTCCCGATCCGCGACACGCGCGGACGGGTCATCGCGTTCGGCGGGCGTACGCTCGCCGACGATCCGGCCAAGTACCTGAACTCCCCCGAGACCGCGCTGTTCCACAAGGGTCGCAACCTGTTCGGTCTGTTCGAGGCCAAGCAGTCGCGCAAGAGCGCGCTGCCGCACCTGATCGTCGTCGAGGGCTACATGGACACCGTGATGCTGGCGCAGCACGGCATCCGCGAAGTCGTCGCGACGCTGGGCACCGCCACGACGCGCGAGCACCTGACGCTGCTGTTCAAGTCCACCTCCAAGGTCGTGTTCTGCTTCGACGGCGATCGCGCCGGCCGCTCGGCGGCATGGCGTGCGTTGGAGCAGGCGTTGCCGGAGATCGACGAGAAGCGCGAGTGCGTCTTCATGTTCCTGCCCGACGGCCACGACCCGGACACGCTGGTGCAGGAGATCGGCGCCGAGGCATTCGGCAAGCTGATCGAGCAGGCGCAGCCGCTGTCGGCGTTCCTGATCGGCGAGCTGGGCAAGCAGGCGAACCTGGGCACGCTGGACGGGCGCGCCAAGCTCGCGGGCCTGGCCATGCCGCACCTGGCGAAGATGAAGGACAGTCCGCTGCGCAGCCTGCTGATCGACGAGCTCGCGCGTCTGACGCGCCTGCGCCGCGAGGAATTCGGGCCGGCGGCCAGCGGGATATCGGAGCCCGCGCCGGCCTTCACGTCCCAGCGGCGCCTGCCCGCCGAACCCGGTGCGGTGCGCGCGATCAAGCGCGCGCTGCAGCTGCTGCTCGAGCGCCCCGATCTCGCCGACCGCGTTGGCGAGATCGAGCTGCTGGCCGAATCGGGCATGCCCGGCATCGGCATGCTGGTGGAGGCCATCGAGTTCTTCCACGAGAACCAGGCCGCGCACGGCGGTCAGCTGCACGAGTACTGGCGCGGCACGCCCAAGGCCGCCGCGCTGGAGCGGATCGGGCCGCTCACGCCGCCGCTGGACGACGTGGGGATTGAACGCGAGTTCGCCGACGCCATTACTCACCTGCGTCAAAAAGCCCTCAAAGCTCGTATCCAGGGGCTCTTGGATGAGGCCCAGGTACGGACCTTGTCCAAGGCCGAAACCGCGGAGATCGAGCATCTCACCCGACAACTCTCAAACCGGCCTGCGGTCTGAATAGCTGGTTTCCTGGACCGTCCCTCCCGTAAAATGCGCAGTTCTTCGCGACACTCCCCGGACTCCGGTCCGTTCGACAGGCCGATCATGAGCACCAACGCCGCCGAAAAGCAGTCCCAAATCAAGGTCTTGATCGCTCTCGGCAAGGAGAAGGGCTACCTCACTTATGCCGAGGTCGCCGACCACCTGCCGGAGGTCGTGGACTCCGAACAGATCGACGACATCGTCAGCATGATCGGCACGATGGGCATTTCGGTGCTCGAGGAAGCGCCCGATCAGGAAGCCCAGCTGTTCTCCGAACCGGCCGTCGTGGCCACGCAGGAGGAAGAGGAAGACGCCGCCGAGGAAGCCGCGGCCGCGATCGCCTCCAACGATGACCAGTTCGGTCGCACGACCGACCCGGTCCGCATGTACATGCGCGAGATGGGCAGCGTCGAGCTGCTCGATCGCGAAGGTGAAATCCGCATCGCCAAGCGCATCGAGGAGGGCCTCAACGAGGCGCTCTACGCGATGGCGATCTATCCCGAGACCATCGCGATCATGCTCGAGGCCTACCAGGCCGTGAGCGAGGGCAAGCGGCGCCTGGTCGACGTGGTGACCGGCTTCTTCGATCCCAACGCGGAGCCGGCCGCCCCGGAGCCGCCGCCGGCGATCGACGCCGCGGCCGAGGAAGAGGAAGAGGAAGAAGGCGAGAAGGCCGAAGGCGAGGAAGAAGAGGCCGAGCCGACCGGACCGGATCCGGAAGAGTGCCGCCTCAACTTCGAGGAGCTGCAGCGTCGCTACGCGAAGGCCTGGACCTCGCTCGAGAAGCTCGGCGCCGCCGACAAGAAGACCCAGGGCAAGCGCGAGTCGGTTGCCGACCTGCTGATGACCTTCAAGCTGTCGCCGAAGATCATCGACGAGGTCACGCGCAACCTGCGCGACAAGATCGAGCTGATCCGCGAGATCGAGCGTTCGGTGATGCGCATCTGCGTCGTCGACGCCGGCATGACGCGCGAGGAGTTCCTGTCCAAGTACCGTGGGTCGTCGCCGACCGACCTCGAGTGGCTCGACAAGTCGATCCGCGCCAAGCGCAAGTACTCGGCGACGCTGGCGACCAAGAAGCCGGAAGTCGAAGCGCTGCTGTCCAAGCTCACGCAGATCGAGGGCGACAACCTGATCTCGATCGACGAGATCAAGGACATCAACCGCCGCATGAACGTGGGCGAGGCCAAGGCCCGCCGCGCAAAGAAGGAGATGGTCGAGGCCAACCTGCGCCTCGTGATCTCGATCGCCAAGAAGTACACCAATCGCGGCCTGCAGTTCCTGGATCTGATCCAGGAAGGCAACATCGGCCTGATGAAGGCGGTCGACAAGTTCGAATACCGCCGCGGCTACAAGTTCTCGACGTACGCCACGTGGTGGATCCGCCAGGCCATCACCCGCTCGATCGCCGACCAGGCGCGCACCATCCGCATCCCGGTGCACATGATCGAGACGATCAACAAGCTCAACCGCATCTCGCGCCAGATGATCCAGGAGATGGGTCGCGAGCCGACGCCGGAAGAGCTGGCGGTCAAGATGGAGATGCCCGAGGACAAGATCCGCAAGGTGCTCAAGATCGCCAAGGAACCGATCTCGATGGAGACGCCCATCGGCGACGACGAGGATTCGCACCTCGGCGATTTCATCGAGGACACCAACGCGATCTCGCCGCTGGAGTCCGCCACGTCGCAGTCGCTGGCGGAAGCCACGCACCAGATCCTGGCCTCGCTCACGCCGAGGGAAGCCAAGGTGCTGCGCATGCGCTTCGGCATCGACATGAACACCGACCACACGCTGGAAGAGGTCGGCAAGCAGTTCGACGTCACGCGCGAGCGCATCCGCCAGATCGAGGCCAAGGCGCTGCGCAAGCTGCGCCACCCGAGCCGCGCCAACTACCTGCGCAGCTTCCTCGACGAGTAACGCACCTCCGATGTGAGAAAAGGCCCCGCAACGCGGGGCCTTTTTGTTGGAGTGAAAAGCGATCGAACGCAAAGGCGCAGGGGTCGCAAAGGATCTTGCGATTTTTTTCCTTTGCGTCCTTTGCGCCTTCGCGTTGAAGGTCTTTTTCTTGTCCCGGTCGGCCCCTCACCCCCCTCTCCCCGCCCGCGGGGAGAAGGAGTGCGGAGATGCTGGCGGCGGACATACCCCTCTCCCCCGCGAGAGCGGGAGAGGGGCGGGGGTGAGGGGCCCGTCCGCGCTTGGATCCTTTGCGGCTTCTCGAGGTCAGGGCAACCAGACGCTCACCCGCAGCCGCTGCGGCGAGCGGAATTCGGGCAGCGGCGTCCAGGCGATCCGCGTCGCCCCCCGCAGAGTCCGGGAAATCGCGTGGACCGAAGGGCCGATCTGGGATTGGTGGCAGGACATCATGTTCGCCAACGACGGCGCGAAGCATCACCGCCTGCGCGGCCTGGTGAACAAGGCGTTCGCGGCGCACAGCGTCGTCGCGCAGGTGCTTGCCATCCTTGAGCAGGGCGTGAACGTCGTCGTACCGGAGGAAGGCGCGCATCCCCAGCACGGTGGCCCATCGATGCCGGCGCATCGCGTCGTGGCAGGCCGGAATCTGCCCATCGCCGTGGAACGGCTGGGAATCGAGGGCGAGGGGACCTGAGGACGCAGCGGCATCAGAGGACGACATGGCGGTCTCTCCGGCGGGCTCCCGGATCGCGCGGTCCGGGCTGGGCGCGAGCGTACGCCCGCTCAGCAGGGCGGGCGCGGTCGCGGCGGCCCGGCCGGCTGTGATATGGGTTCGCCGCCCAAAAAACTCGGGGAGTCGATGAAAACGCTCGCGATCTACAACGTCAAAGGCGGCGTGGGAAAGACCGCCGCGTCGGTGAACCTGGCCTATTTCGCCGCGGCCAGCGGCGTGAAGACGCTGGTCTGGGACCTGGATTCGCAGGCCGCTGCAAGCTGGTACCTGCACGGCGAACCGGCCGAGGCCAAGACCAAGAAGGTGTTGGCGGGCGAGACGCCGGTCGGTCGCCTGGTCAAGCGCACGCCGTACGAGAAGCTCGACGTCATTCCGGCGGATTTTTCCTACCGCTACCTGGACATCATGCTCAAGAAGGTCGAGCCGCCGCGCGAGGCGTTGCGCCGCCTGCTCAAGCCGTTCTCCGAGACCTATGCGCTGGCGGTGCTCGACTGCCCGCCGAGCCTGTCGCACCTGGCCGACAACGTGTTCACCGCGGCCGACCTCGTGCTGGTGCCGGTGGTGCCGACGTGGCTGAGCCTGCGCGCGTACGAACAGCTGCGCGATCACTTCAAGGCCGAAGGTTTTCCGGTGAAGAAGCTGCGTCCGTTCTACTCGATGGCCGACCGCCGTCGCGGACTGCACCGCGAACTGCTGGAGACCCCGCCCGAACTGATGCAGCCACGCATGGAATCGGTGGTGCCGTATTCCTCGAGCGTCGAACGCATGGGCGAACGGCGCGCGCCGGTCGCGGCGTTCGCCGGTTCCGACGATGCGGCGCTGATCGCCTACGCGGAGTTGTGGATCGAGACGGGGAAGGTGCTGGGTATGTGATCGCCGGCTCGTTCCCGGGCTTCGCGGGGTACCCGGTCCGTAGCCCGGGCGCAGCCCGTGGACCGGCTACGCCGCTTTCTTCGACCTGAAATCCAGCCAGGCCGCGATGCCCTGCGCGTTGAGCGCGATGTCGTTCTCGAGCACCTTGATCCACAACGCCTCGTCGCCGCCGGCCCGCCGCGCTTCGGCGCGCGCGAGATCCTCGACGCCTTGCTTCAGTCCGCGTTCGCGTTCGGCGGCGTCGCCGCAATCGGCCCAGCGCAAGCCGATCGCCTCGTGACCGTCCACCACGCGGCGCAGGTCCACGCCGAGGCGCTCGACGTCGGTGATGCGGCTGTAGTGCGTGACGTAGATCGCCTCGGGCCCGAGCGCGAGCAGGCGATCGATCGATGCGCGCAGCGCCGGCGGATCGAACTGCGTCGGCGTGGTGCTGGCGAACATGTGCGCGCGCCCATCGGCGTCGTCGAGCTCGCGATACGAGCAGCCGAAGGTGTCGCCGGTGAACAGCGCGCGCGCGCTTTCGTCCCACACGCAGAAATGGTGCTTGGCGTGTCCGGGCGTATCGAGGAACACCAGCTTGCGGCCGGCGAGCGAGATGCTGGCGCCGTCCGGCGCCTCGATCACGCGCTCGCGCGGCACCGGCACCAGCTCGCCGTAGTCGCGACGCGCACGCGCCTCGCCGTACACGCCGACCGTGCCGGCCCACAGCTTCGACGGATCGATCATGTGCCCCGCGCCGCGCGGATGGATCACCATCTTCGCGTTGTGGGCGAGCTGCATCAGCCGGCCTGCGCCGCCCGCATGGTCCAGGTGCACGTGCGTCGGGATCACGTAGTCGATCGCATCGGCGTCCAGGCCCAGGCGCGATAGCGCCTCGAGCATGCGCGGCACCGAGTCGTTGGTGCCGGTGTCGATGAACGCGACGCGGCCCTTTTCGACGATGAAGTGGATCGCATCGAGCCGTGGACGGACGTAGCCGGAATCCAGGCCGTAGATGCCGTGCGGGTACTCGCGCAGATCGATCGGATCGGGGTTCATCGGGTGTTCTCCATGACGGCGTCCAGCTGCACGCGACGTCCCTGCAGCGCCTCGGCGGTGTCGGCGGTGAGCGTCGCATGCCCCACCTTGCGCTGCGGCTTGGGCGCCTTGCCGTAGTGGTGCACGTGCAGCCCGGGGATCGCGGCCAGCACCGCGGTGTCGGGCGCGGTGCCGATGAAGTTGAACATCACCGAATGCCCGCGCAGCGCGGTCGAGCCCAGCGGCAGCCCGGCGATCGCGCGCAGGTGGTTTTCGAACTGCGAGACCTCGGCGCCTTCGATGCTCCAGTGACCGGAGTTGTGCACGCGCGGCGCGATCTCGTTGGCGAGCAGGCGACCGGCGGAGACGAAGAATTCGAACGCCAGCACGCCGACGTAGTCGAGCTGCTCGGCCACGCGCCGCGTGTAGGTCTCGGCCTCCGCCTGCAGCGGATCGTTCGCGCGCGGCGTCGACATCCGCAGGATGCCGTCGCGATGCACGTTCTCGACGATCGGATAGAACGCCATCGCGCCGTCGCGCCCGCGCACCGCAAGGCACGACACTTCGCGATCGAACGGCACGAACGCCTCGCAGATCAGCGGCTGACCGCCGAGCGAGGTCCACGCGGCGTCGAGATCGTCCTGCGTGCGCAGCACCGCCTGGCCCTTGCCGTCGTAGCCCATGCGTCGCGTCTTGAGCACGCAGGGCAGGCCGATGTTGCGCACCGCCAGGTCCAGCGCCTCGCGCGCCGCCACCGGCATGTAGCGCGGTACCGGGATCTTCAGCGCGTCGAACAGGCGCTTCTCGCCGAGGCGGTCCTGTCCGGCACCCAGCGCCTTGGGCGGCGGAAAGAGCGGCACGCGCGCGGCGACGAACCGCGCCACCGTCTCGGGCACGTTCTCGAATTCGTAGGTCGCCAGTTCGCAGGCTTCGCAGAACTTCGCCAGTACCGACTCGTCGGCGTACTCCGCGTGCAGATGCTCGCCCAGCGGCGCGGCGCAGGCTTCGGCCGCGGGATCGAGGAACACGAAGTCGAAGTCGAGCGGATAGCCCGCCAACGCCAGCATGCGGCCAAGCTGGCCGGCGCCCAGGATGCCGATCTTCATCTGCTCAGCTTTCCAGAGGGCCGTCGTCCAGAACCCTGGCGGTCTGGGTGGCGCGCCAGGCATCGAGCCGCTGCGCCAGCGCCGGGTCATGGATCGCCAGGATCGACGCGGCCATCAGCGCCGCGTTGATCGCGCCGGCCTTGCCGATGGCCAGCGTGCCGACCGGTATGCCGGCCGGCATCTGCACGATCGAGAGCAGCGAATCCAGGCCGTTGAGCGCCTTGGACTGCACCGGGACGCCGAGCACCGGCAGGCGCGTCTTGGACGCGCACATGCCCGGAAGATGGGCCGCGCCGCCGGCGCCCGCGATGATCACCTGGAGTCCGCGTGCCACCGCGCCGCCGGCGTACTCGAACAGCAGGTCCGGCGTGCGATGCGCCGAGACCACCTTGGCCTCGTACGGCACCCCGAGGTCGGCCAGCGTCTGGGCGGCGTGCTCCATGGTTTCCCAGTCCGAGCGCGAGCCCATGATCAGGCCCACCAGGGGGGACGAAGCAGCGGTTTTGGGTCGAGCCATGACGCGGGGTGTGGCGGCAAAGCGGGATTATGTCATCGCCGCCGATCGGCCTGGGACGGGGCGGTTCAGGGCGGCAACAGTTCGAATTCGGCGTTGACCGACGCGCTGTAGCGCAGCTGGCCGGCATTCAGGCCCATCTGCTCGTTGCCGCCACCGGCGCCGTCGGCCGCCATGCGCATCATCGCCATCTTGGGCATCGGCGGCGGCGGACCCGATTCGGACGCGTTGACCGTGTGCACCATGCCGACCTTCATGCCCAGCGTGGACGCGATCACCCGGGCCCGGGCCTGCGCGTCCTCGGTGGCCTTCACCAGCGCCTGCTGCTGGACTTCACGCTCCTTGGACGACTCGAGCTGCGGCGGCTGCACCTGGTTCACGCCGACCTTGGTCGCGCGCAGCACCACGTCGCCGAGGCGACCCAGGTCGAGCACCAGTGCCTCGATGTCGCGGCTGACGCGATAACCGACCAGGCGGTTGTTGCGCTCCTTTTCGTCCCACACGTACTCGGGCTGGATGCTGGTGCCGGTGGTGTTGATGTGCTCGTCGCGCAGGCCCAGCGCGCGCGCTTCGGTCAGGAAGGCGCGCACGATCGTGTTGACCTGCGTCTCGGCCGCCGCCAGGTCGGGACTGACCTTGGTCACGCCCATGCGCACGCGCGCGCGATCGGGCATCGCGGTGGCCTCGCCCTGACCGCTCACCGCGACGTGCCGGTGCGACGGCTCGTCCGCATATGCGCCCGGGGCGACGCCCGCCAGCAGCGCGGCGGAGAGGAGGAGGGGGCGAATCGCCAGCGTTTTCATCGATCAGTCCTTGCAAGGGAGTGGGCCGACATCATGCCGTCTGCGCGCAGCGGATGCGGGGTCGGGACCACGGGTTTAACATGGCCGTCCCCTGGTCGCCGCTCCTGCTCCTCTTAATGTCCACCGCCCACGAATCCGTGCGGCTCACCCGTGACGTGATCGGCGTCCTGATTCCGCAGGGCACCAAGGTCGAACTCCCCGAAGGCGCCGATGCCGAGATCACCCAGGCGCTGGGCGGCAGCTTCACGGTGCTGGTCCAGGGCCACCTGTTCCGCATCGACGGCACCGATGCCGATTCGCTGGGCAAGGCGGTGGTCAAGGGCCCCGAGCTGGCGGCCGACGCCGGCGACAGCGAGATCGAAAACGCGGTGTGGTCGCAGCTGCGCACCTGCTACGACCCGGAGATCCCGGTCGACATCGTCGAGCTGGGCCTGGTGTACGAATGCCGGATCGAGCCGATCGCCGACAGCGGCGATCGCAAGGCGGTGATCCGGATGACGCTGACCGCGCCCGGGTGCGGCATGGGCGACATCCTGGTCGGCGACGTGAAGACCAAGGTGCTGCAGGTGCCGCGCGTGACCGAGGCCGACGTCGAACTGACGTTCGATCCGCCGTGGACGCGCGACATGATGTCGGAAGCCGCACAGCTGGCGGTCGGATTCATCTAGCAGCCCCCTGGCGTCCCTATACTTCGGCGCGATGTCTTTTTTCCGGAGTACCCGCATGACGCTTCGTCCTCTCGTGCCGCTGCTGTCCGCCTTCCTCGGTGCCTGCGTCACGATCAACGTCTACTTTCCGGCCGCCGCCGCCCAGGCCGCCGCGGATCGCGTGATCGACGAAGTGTGGGGCGGGCAGGCCGGACCGCGGCCCGTCACGCCGCCGCCGGCCGCTGCGCCGCAGATCCAGGAGCCGACGTCGGCGCTCGAACCCGGCGCGGCGCGCGACGTGGCGGTGATGCTGATCGACTTCGTCGTGCCGTCGGCGCACGCCGGCGACGAGCCCGACCTGGACGTGTCGTCGCCCGAGATCCAGCGCCTGACCGACAGCATGGAAGCGCGCTTCCCGGACCTTGCGCCGTATTACGACTCCAACGCCGTGGGCGTGATCAACGACGGCTTCATCGTCGTGCGCGATCCCAACCTGGTGCCGCTGCCCGAGCGCAACAAGGTGCGCACGTTGGTTGCCAACGAGAACGCCGACCGTGCTGCGCTGTACCACGAGATCGCGGTGGCCAACGGCAAGCCCGAATGGGAGGCGCAGATCCGCGGCGTGTTCGGCAAGCGCTGGGTCGCACGCGCCAAGGCCGGCTGGCTGGTCCACGACGGCACCGGCTGGAAGAAGAAGTAGTCGCGATCCGGGGCGCCCACCCGCGCGGATAGGGGCGCACCCGGAGCCCGGGCGGCGCGGGGGGTGCGTACCCTGAAGGTTCCCCCCGACCCGAAACCGCGTCCCCCGTGCTCAATCCGCTCGCTCGTTATCCCGAAGTCCAGAAGGCCAGCGGCCGCAACATGCTGCCGATCACGCTGATCGGCGGCTTCCTGGGCGCAGGCAAGACGACCTTGCTCAACAGCCTGCTGATGCAGGGCGACGGCCGGCGCCTGGCGGTGCTCGTCAACGACTTCGGCGAGCTGAACATCGACGCCAAGCTGATCGTGAAGGTCGAAGGCCAGCAGATGGAGCTGGCCAACGGCTGCATCTGCTGTTCGATCCGCGACGACCTCGTCGCCGGCGTCGAGAACCTGCTCGCCTCCGATCCACCGCCCGAGCAGCTGCTGATCGAAACCAGTGGCGTGTCGGATCCGATCAACATCCTGTGCACGTTCCAGCAGTCCAAGGTGCGTCGACGCATCTTTCTCGAGAACGTGGTGACGGTGGTCGACGCGGTGCATGCCACCGATGCGCGCGATTCCGAATACGACGAGCTGTTCCAGCGCCAGATTCGCGGCGGCTACATGATCGTGCTCAACCGCGTGAGCGTCGCCGGCCCCGAGCAGGTGCAGAAGGTGCGCAAGCTGATCACCGACCTGTCGCCCGCGGCCGCGATCTTCGAGACCGACGACGGCACGGTGCCGCTGGCGGTGCTGCTGGGCGATTCACGCCTGGGCCAGTCGGCGTTCCGTCCCGAGCCGGTGATGGATCCGCGCTCGCATCCGTTCGAGAGCATGGTCTGGCGCAGCGACAAGCCGCTCAAGCGGATCGACTTCATGCGCACGATGAAGGAACTGGCCGGCACCGTGTACCGCGCCAAGGGCTTCATCAACTTCCGCAACTATCCGATCACCACGCTGTACCAGAAGGTCGGCAGCTTCGAGTCCTACGTCGATGGCGGCGCATGGGGGGTATCGACGCCGCGCACCGAGCTGGTCCTGATCGGCGTGACCACGGGCTTCGATCGCGAAAAGCTCACCGGGCTGCTCGACGCCTGCACCGCGTAAGAGGTCCGTACGAAACAAAGACGTCACCGCAAAGGCGCAAAGGAAAAGAAAGGACGCAAAGGTTTCATCGTTTGATCCGTTGCGCCTTTGCGGTGACGTCCTTGAATGTCCAATAGAGGAGGAGCGCAGATGGCAGTGGAACCATTCAAGGTCGACATCCCCGACACCGTCCTGCAGGACCTCAAGCAGCGACTCGCCCGCACGCGCTGGCCGGACGACTTCGGCAACGACCAGTGGCAGTACGGCGCCAACACCGCCTACATGAAGGAGCTGTGTTCGTACTGGGAAAAACAGTACGACTGGCGCAAGGCGGAAGCCGAGATCAATTCGTTCTCGCAGTTCCGCACGACGATCCAGGGCATGCCCATCCACTTCATCCACGAGCGCGGCAAGGGCCCCAACCCGAAGCCGCTGATCATGAGCCACGGCTGGCCGTGGACGTTCTGGGATTTGAAGAAGGTGATCCGGCCGCTGACCGATCCGGCGTCGTTCGGTGGCGATCCGAAGGATTCGTTCGACGTCATCGTGCCGTCGCTGCCGGGCTTCGGCTTTTCCACGCCGCTGCGCACGACCGGCATCAATTTCTGGCGCACCGCGGATCTGTGGGTCGAGCTGATGGCGCAGCTCGGCTATCCGAAGTTCTACGCCGAAGGTGGCGACTGGGGCGCGCTGGTCACCGCGCAGCTCGGCCACAAGTACGCCGATCGCGTGCTGGGCGTGTACATGCACCTGATCCTGTCGCTGACGATCTTCCAGGACGCGGGCGCGCCGGTGGAGGACTACATCGGCCCCGAGGAGCAGGAGCTGCTGCGCAAGAACCTGCGCTTCTTCTCCGAGGAAAGCGGCTATTCCGCGATCCAGTGCACCAAGCCGCAGTCGATGGCCAACGCGCTCAACGACTCCCCGGCGGGCCTCGCCTCGTGGCTGGTGGAGAAGCGCCGCACGTGGTCGCACAGCAACGGCGACGTCGAGTCGCGGTTCAGCAAGGACGAGCTGTGCACCACGGCCACGCTCTACTGGGTGACGCAGAGCTACGGCACCTCGGCGCGCTACTACTACGAGTGCACGCACAACCCCTGGAAGCCGTCGCACGACCGTCAACCGGTGGTCGAATCCCCGACGGGACTGGCCGACTTCGCGCACGAAGTGGCCAACCTGCCGCGCGCGTGGTCGGCGCGCTACCACAACCTCAAGCACTACACGAAGTTCGCCAAGGGCGGGCATTTCGCGCCGATGGAAGAGCCCGAAGCGCTGGTCGCCGACATTCGGAAGTTCTTTCGGAGCTTGTAGGACACCGCTTCCCCTCTGCCGCGTGCGGGAGAGGGGCAGGGGAGAGCGCGCGTGAAGGGGCGCAGGCCCTCTCCCGGCGTTTCGCGCCACCCTCTCCCGCAGGCGGGAGAGGGGACCATCAGGACGTGGCCTCGCACTTCATGGCGCCTCGACGATAATCCGCGGACGGTCAAAGGGAGGCCGCCCGCATGTCGCTCGAATCCTGGGTCACCAAGACGTTCGCCAACGAGGAGCCGGCCGGGTTCGGCTACGGCTGGATCAGCGGCACGCTGTCGATCTTCCTCGGCGCGCTGTCGATCTTCGCGGTGATGTGTTTCCGCTGGCCCGAGTACTTCGTGATGGAGGAGATGCGCGGCAAGTATCCGATCGCGCTGATGCGCGCGATCCTCGAGCTCTCGATCGGCCTGTCGTTCTTCCTCGCGTTCCTGAGCGCGGTGCTGCGCAAGAAGAAGGTGCTGGCGGTGACCGGCATCCTGCTGGCGCTGATCGCGGTGGCACTGGGCGGATCCGACGTCGCGCTGGGCACCTACGGCGAGCGCAAGTTCTATCTCGGGCTCGACTGGTTCATCCTGACGCTGCTCGTGCTGACGATGATCTTCGTGCCGATGGAGCGGATCTTTCCGTACCGGCGCGAGCAGAGCGTGTTCCGTCGCGGCTGGGTCACGGACCTGCAGCACTTCTTCGTCAGCCACCTGATCGTGCAGCTGCTGACCTACCTCACGCTGTTGCCGGCCACGGTGATATTCGCGTGGATGACCGGCCCGGATCTGCAGGCGGCCGTGCAGTCACAGCCGCTGTGGCTGCAGTTCATCGAAGTGATGATCGTCGCGGATCTGGCCGAGTACGCGATCCACCGGACGTTCCACACCACGCCGTGGCTGTGGCGCATCCATGCCGTGCACCACTCGGTCGAGCACATGGACTGGATCGCCGGCTCGCGCCTGCATCTGCTCGAGATCGTGATCATCCGCGGCGGCACCTTCATGCCGCTGTACCTGCTCGGCTTCGCACAGCCGGCGGTCTACGCGTATCTCGCGTTCGTGTCCTTCCACGCGGTGTTCCTGCACACCAACACCGGTTTCCGGCTGGGCTGGCTCGAGCACGTGATCGCGATGCCGCGCTTCCATCACTGGCATCACAGCTCCGAACACGAAGCGCTGGACAAGAATTTTGCGCTGCACTTTCCGGTGATCGACCAGATCTTCGGCACCAAGCACCTGCCCGAGGGCCGTTGGCCCAAGACCTACGGCGTGCTCGGTTACACGTTGCCGGAAGGCTGGTGGGCGCAGCTGCTGTGGCCGTTCCGCAAGGACGGCAAGGCGCCGCCGACCCACAAGCCGCCGGCGTCCGGAACGCAGGCCACCGGCACGTAGACGCGAGGCTCAGTCCAGCTTCGAAGGCCAGTGCTCGACCGCGCCGAGACCTTCCAGCGCCAGCCCGTAGCCGAGCAGGTTGTGCATCAGCCGCTTGTATTCGTGTGTCATCACGTCGCGCGCATAGCGGCGCGCCAGCAGGGGGCGTTGCAGGATCATCCGCGCCAGCTCCCATGCGCGCGCCTTCAGATCCTTGGCCGGCAGCACTTCCGAGACCACGCCGAGACCGAGCGCCTGCGCGGCGCTCAGCGTCTGTCCGGTCAGCAGGAAATAGCGGCCGCGATTGGGCCCCAGCAACGCCGGCCACATCACGTGCACGCCATCGCCCGGAACCAGGCCGGACGGGAAGTGCGGTGAATCGCGGAACGTCGCGTGCTCGGCGGCGATGACGATGTCCGACAGCAGCGCCAGCTCCGCATGGATGTGCGCCGGCCCGTTGACCGCGGCGATCACCGGCACTTCGATCGCGAGCAGGTTGTTGATCAGCCGCTTGGCGTCGGAATAGACGATGTCCCACAACGGCGGTCGGACTTCGATGCCGGGCGAGACCGGGTCGAAGCGCTCGCAAAACGCATCGCCGGTGCCGGTCAGGATCACCACCTCGTTGGCACGATCGGTCGCGATGTCGGTGAAGCAGTGGCCGAGCTCGGCGTGGGGTTCGAAGCCCCACACCAGGCTCTGGTCGTCGCTGTGCAGCGTCACCTCGAGAATCCCGCCTTCGCGATGAAACCGGGCGTGCCGATACTTCTTTTCATACTGTTCGAGCGTGGGCGCGGTCATCGCGCTCACCGCTTCATGATGAAGGACTTGAAGCCGCCGAAGATCATGCGCTTGCCGTCCAGTGGCATCGTCTTCGGATCCATCTTGCCGAAGCGCGGATCCTTCATCGCCAGCGCGTTGACCTTGTCGCGCTGCGCGCGCGACTGGTAGACGATCCACGCGAACACCACCGTCTCGTCCGGCTTGAGCTTCACGCTGCGCGGAAACGAGGTGCGCTTGCCGAACGGGACGTCGTCGGCGATGCACTCGACGTATTCGAGCGCGCCGTGGTCACGCCAGACCTTCGAGGCGAGCGTGGCGAACTTGCGATAGTCGTCCAGCCGGTTTTTCGGAACGGGCACGATGAATCCGTCGACGTAGGCCATGTCGGGTTCTCTCCTGTGCAGCGGTGGGTCGATCTGCTTCTGGGTATCGCCGTCCTTGAAAGGACGAGCGCCCGCCGCCGGAAGTTCCTTTGGCCCGATTCGCGGGTCAGGTCACCGGCCAGCGCGTCACCGGAGCGGCGACCTCGATCAGCACCATCGGATCGTGCAGTCGATGCGCGCGGGCGAGCGCGTTCTCGGCCAGTTCCATCGCCCCGCGCCAGCCTTTCTCGCCGGCGCAGGTCTCGCGCAGCGTCGCGGCGCCGATCAGCGCGCGGATCGGTCCGATCGTGGAATCGCTGACCGGACGCGACACCGCGCGCCGCAGCCGTTCGGCCATCAAGCGCGTGCCGTCGGCGTCGGTCTCGGGCAGCAGCACCGCGAAGCGGCATTGGTCGTAGCGGCCCAGCGCGTCACCGCCGCCGCGCAGCATCGCCTGCACGTTGTACGCGATGCGGGCGAGCGTGCGTTCGGGCAGCGCTTCGCCGCCATCGACCTCGGCGGCGGGTTCGAAGATCAGGATGCTCAGCGGACGACGATGGCGCAGCGCACGCGTCCACTCCGACTCGGCCAGCATCTCCAGGTGTCGCCGGTTGAAGGCGCCGGTGGACAGATCGTGCACGCACAGCGCGCGCAGCCGCCCCAGTTCGTCCTGCGTGGCGGTTGCCGTCGCGGCGCGGGACGGCGCCGACGGCGGAATGCGCGCGGCATGGGAGTCCAGGGCAGGGCGGGCGGTCGTCATCGTCGGGCACGGCGTGTCGCGGGACCGCGGTCGCGGTCCGATCGTCCTTTCCCTACAACTCCCGTGCCAGCGGCGTCGCGATCAGGCGTCGGATCCGATCAGGCGGACCTCGTAGCCGTGACGCTCGAGCAAGGCCATCGCGCGCCGGATCCGGCGCTGGAGTCGCTGGGCGTCCGACGCGGGCTCAGCGGCGGCGCGACTTGCGGGTCCGCGAAGACGACGTGGCGGCGCGACCTCCGCGCTTCGCGGTCGCCTTGCGCGCGGTTCCGGTGCTGTTGCGTGCGGCATTTTTTCGCGTGCTCGTGGGACGACGGGGGGTCGAATTCTTCCGCGCCGCGCGCTTGCGGGCCGGGCTCTTGCGGGCGGTGGTCTTCTTGGCGGTGCGCTTGCGGGCCGTGGCGTTCTTGCTCGCGCTGCCGCGGTTGACCGGCTTGCCCTTGCGGGCCGATGCCGCGCGACGGGCCGACGACTTGCGTGCCGCCTTCTTGGCGGTGGCCGACTTGCGCGTGCCCCGCTTCTCGCCGCCGCCGGACTCCTTGTTGACGGTGGCCCAGGCGCGAGCGGTCGCCTCCTTCTTCGAGACGCCGCGGCGTTGATAGCCCTCTTCGATGTGCTCCGCCTTGCGTTTCTGCTTGCCGCTGTACGACGACTTGTCTCCACGGGGTGGCATGTGGTGGTCCTCATCGTTCGGTGGGTGCTCGTCATGGCGCGCAACGCACGTACCCGAGGCCGGCGGGTCCGTTTGTTGCGCGTCGGGTGCCCCACGCACCGGATCACGGATCCCAAGGAAACACCATCATGGCCCTGACACTCCCGCCGCTGCCCTATTCCGAAGATGCGCTCGCGCCGCACATGTCGGCCGAGACGCTGTCGTTCCACCACGGCAAGCACCACAAGAAATACGTCGAGACCGCCAACCAGCTGATCGCCGGCACCGAGTTCGAAAAGCTGCCGGTCGAAGAGATCATCCGGCGGTCCTCCGGCAAGATCTTCAACAACGTCGCGCAGGCCTGGAACCACGACTTCTTCTGGAAATGCCTGACGCCGCAGTCCAGGCCCGCGGGCGATGCGCTGGGCAAGGCGCTGGAAAAGGGCTTCGGCAGCGTCGACGAATTCAAGAGCACCTTCACCAAGACCGCGGTCGACACGTTCGGCTCGGGCTGGGCTTGGCTGGTGCGCGACAAGGACGGCAGCCTCAAGGTCGTCAGCACCAGCAACGCCGACACGCCGGTGCGCAGCGGGCAGACGCCGCTGCTGACCTGCGACGTCTGGGAACACGCGTACTACATCGACTACCGCAACGAGCGCCCCAAGTTTCTGCAGAACTTCTGGCAGATCGTCAACTGGGAGTTCGTCGCGCAGAACCTGGACGCGCGCTGAGTCGTGGCCCGCGCCGCGCCTCGCAGGTCGAGCTCGCGCCCGGCGGCGGAGACGGCGCGCAAACGCGTTCACGCGGCCGCAGGGCCCCAGCGGGACAGCGACCCGCTCGCGCTGTATCGCAGCAAGCGCGCGTTCGAGCACACGCGCGAACCGCGCGGCGCGCCGCGCGAGCGCAGCGCCAAGGGCAACGGCTTCGTCGTGCAGAAGCACGACGCCACGCGCCTGCACTACGACTTCCGCCTCGAGCTCGACGGCGTGCTGCTGAGCTGGGCTGTTCCCAAGGGCCCGAGCCTGTCGCCGCAGGACAAGCGCCTGGCGGTGCAGACCGAGGATCACCCGGTTTCGTATCGCGACTTCGAGGGCGCGATCCCCGAAGGCCACTACGGTGCCGGCGACGTGATCGTCTGGGATCGCGGCACCTGGACGCCGCTCGGTGACGCGCGCGCCGGCCTGGACAAGGGCCACATCGACTTCGAACTCGACGGCGAGCGCCTGCACGGTGCGTTCACGCTGATCCGCACGCGCGGTGGGCGCGGCGCCAAGGCCGCGCGCGGGCCGGGCAGCCAGTGGCTGCTGTTCAAGCGCAGCGACGCGCACGCGCGCAGCGGCGCCAAGGCCGAGATCACGCAGCGCGAACAGGGCAGCGTCATCACCGGCAAGCCCTTGCCGGCGCGGCGCCGCGCGCCATCCAAGGCCACGCCCGTCGCCAGGACGCCGAAGCGCGCGCGTCCGGCCGCGGTGCCCGCGCTGGATCGCATCGAGCTACAGCTCGCAACACCGGTCGATCGTCCGCCGTCGGGCACGCAGTGGGTCTACGAGATCAAGTTCGACGGCTATCGCCTGCTGGCCTCGCTCGACGGTGACGACGTGCGCCTGCGCTCGCGCAACAACCTGGACTGGACGCGCACGTTTCCGGCGATCACCGCTGCGCTGCAGCGGCTGGGTCTGAAGCGCAGCGTGATCGACGGTGAGCTCTGCTACGTGACCGCGCAGGGCAGCACGAGCTTCCAGGATCTGCAGCGCGTGCTGCCGCGCGGCGGCACGACCGCGGTGCCGGTCGACCAGGCGAACCTGGTGTTCTACGTCTTCGACCTGCTGTACCACGACGGCGAGGACCTGCGCGAGCAGCCGTTGACCGAGCGCAAGGAGCGCCTGCGTGCGCTGTTGGAGCCGCCGCGCCGCCGCAGCCGCAACGCCGCCCCCGCGGGTCCGCTGGCGTTCAGCGAGCACCTGGCGGTGGACGGCGCGGCGGCGCTGACGCAGGCCTGTCGCGCGGGGCTCGAAGGCCTGATCGCCAAGCGCACCGGTGCGCCGTACCGCGCGGGGCGCTCGGCGGACTGGCTGAAGCTCAAGTGCCGGCGTCGCCAGGAGTTCGTGATCGCGGGAATGGTCGCGCCGCTCAGCGGCGTGCGCCGTTCCGGATTCCGGTCGCTGATCCTCGCGCTGCACGACGAGGACGGCTACCGCTACTGCGGGAAGGTCGGCACCGGCTTCGATCAGGCGATGCTCGAGGATCTGTCGAAGCGCCTGCAGGCGCTGGCGGTGGACAAGCCCTCGGTTCGAAATCCGCCGCGCGAGCGCGGACTGACCTGGGTGCGGCCCAAGCTCGTCTGCGAGATCGACTTCGCCGAGTTCACGCGCGAGGGACTCGTGCGACAGGCCTCGTTCCAGGGCCTGCGGCTGGACAAGCCGGCGGCGCGGGTGGAGCGTGAGCGCACACGCGCGGTCGAGGACGTCGTGGAAGAACAGGATGCAGCGCCGAGGTCACGCGGTAGCAAGCGCGCGGCGCCGGCCAAGACGAAGTCCGCACGCAAGGCATCGCCGAACGATGACGGTGCCGTCGTGCTGGGCGTGAACATCTCGCACCCGGAACGCGTCGTCGACGACCCCTCCGGGCTGACCAAGCTCGAGCTCGCGCGCTACCACGAACGCGTATCCGAATGGATGCTGCCGTACGTGACGGATCGCTTCCTGGCGCTGGTGCGCTGCCCCGAAGGCAGCGCCAGCCAGTGCTTCTTCCAGAAGCAGAAACCGCGCGGCGTGGGCGCGTCGGTCACGCAGCGCACGCACGGCGGGCACGAGGTGCTGTTCGCCCGCAACGCGCGCGGCATCGTCGAGCTGGTGCAGTTCAACGCCATCGAGTTCCACGGCTGGGGCTCGCGCGCCGGCGCGCCCAAGCGCCCCGACTGGATCGTGATGGACCTGGATCCGGATCCCGCGCTGCCGTTCGAGACCGTGATCGACGCCGCGTTCGAAGTGCGCGAGGCGCTCGCGTCGGTCGGGCTGCGCAGCTTCGTCAAGACCACCGGCGGCAAGGGCCTGCACGTGGTGGCGCCGCTGCGGCCGGCGTCGCGGGAAGGCTGGGACACGGTCAAACGGTTCACGCACGGCATGGCCACCGCGCTCGCCGCACGTGCGCCGGATCGCTACGTCGCCAACATGAGCAAGGCGCGCCGGGTCGGAAAGATCTTCGTGGACTACCTGCGCAACGGCGAAGGCGCCACCGCGATCCTGCCGTACTCGCCGCGCGCGCGGCCGGGCGCGACGGTGGCGGTGCCGGTGTCGTGGGACGAGCTGCGTCGCATCGATCCGCGTGTCTTCACCGTGCGCGAGGTCGGGCGCTGGCTGGGCCGTCGGCGGCGCGATCCATGGGCCGAGTTCTTCGACGTGAAGCAGTCGCTGCCGAAATTCGACGACGAGTCGGCGGACTGAAAGCCGGATCCGCTCAGTGCGGCGCCGGCGTGGCGGCGACCGGATCCAGCATCGCGGCGCCCAGCGGTGCACCCTTGCCGCGTCCGGTCCGCATCAGCGAGGCCTCGCGCCAGGCCGCGACGCGACGACGCTGGGCATCGTCGCGGATCATCGACCAGGGTGGGGCCTCGCGCCGCGCGTCGTGCAAACGCAGCGCGTCGGACGAGATCGCATTGACCGAGACCACCGGCAGCGACGCGGCCGCGATCAGGCCGATGACGATCGCAACGATCAGCAGGGTGTCGGTCAGGGATTTCATTCGCATTGCTCCCAGCAAGCGGACGAGCATCAACGGCAATGTCGGCGGCTGAGCACGAGTCGTGCCGGTCGCGGCATCCCGCGATTCGGGGCCGTTGCGCCGGTGGCGGAAGCGGCCGCGTGCAAATTATCCACGGCGCCGCGCACGTGGCGGGCCTTCTGCACGGCAGGGCGCACGGGGGGCCGGGCACGCAATCTGTGGGAACACCGATCCACCCGACTCACGGAGGACGTGAAATGAAAGTTCGATCCATCCATTCCAGCTTGCTGGCTGTGCTGCTCGTCGGCGGCTCGCTGGGCCTGGGCGCCTGCAACCGCCAAGAGGATCCGGCCGACACCGCCAAGGACATGAGCGAGGCGCGCCAGGAGGGCAACGAGAACGTGCGCGAGGCCGCCGAGGACGCGGCCGAGAACATGGCCGAAGGAACCAGCGTCAAGGAGGCGATGACCGACGCGTACAAGGTGGAGGCCGAGAAGATCAACGCGGACTACCAGGTCGCCAAGCAGCGCTGCGACGGCGTGGCCGACGCCGACAAGGACCCGTGCCGCAAGGATGCGGAAGCCGCGCGCGACGCCGCGATGAAGGCGCTCGAAGCGCGTCGCGACAGTCTGAGCCGCGACGAGTCGCCGGCCTCGTCGATGGGCTCGCCCTGATCATGGAGAACACCTCGATGGCCGCCACCGCATCTGCTGGAAAAACCCAACCCGCGCCGGGCGGCACGCCGGCGCACCAGCCGCAACCCGAGGTTCCCGCGCGCGAGCATCCTTCGCCGCGACCGCAGGAAGTACCGCTCGATCCGGGCTCGACGCAGGAGGTTCCGGTCGAGGTGCCGGATTCGCCGGGGCCGGCCGCCGTGTAGCGGCTAGCGCAGCGGCGTCGGCGTTGCTAGCGCGGCGGCGGCGGCGTCGCGCGATCGTTCGCGGCGGCGGCACTCGCCGCCGCCGCGGCGTGATCCTGTTGCGTCGCCGCGCCCGATCCGTGCAGACGCGAGTATTCGTGCGTGAATTCCGCGCCGAGCAGGAAGATCTGCGCCGAGTAGTAGACCCACACCACGATCACCACCAGCGCGCCGGCCGCGCCGAACGAGGACGAGACCGCCGCGGTGCCCAGGTAGAGCCCGATGAAGTACTTGCCGAGCGAGAACATCAGCGAGGTCAGCGCGGCACCGATCCAGACGTCGCGCCACGGAATCCACACGCTGGGCAGCAGCTTGTAGATCATCGCGAACAGCGCCGTGATCAGCGCGAACGAAAGCCCGGTGTTGAGGATCTGCAGCAGCGTCTCGGCGCCGACGAACCATCGGCTCCAGAATCCGCCGAACGCGGTGATGGCGGCGGTCAGCACCAGTGACACCGCGAGCATGAAACCGACGCCCAGGATCAGCCCGAACGACATCATGCGGGCGTGCAACAGGTGTCGCATCGCCTGCTTCTGATCCGGCTGCACGCGCCAGATCCGATCCAGGTCGCCCTGCAGTTCGGCGAACACGGTGGTCGCGCCCACCAGGATCATCACCGAGCCGATCACCAGCGAGACCGGTCCGCCTTCCTGCTGTCGGGATGCGATCAGCACCGCCTCGACGGCCTGTGCGCCGGTCGGGCCGAACATGTGGCGCAGTTCGTCGATCAGCGCACCGCGCGCCGCGTCTTCGCCGAAGAACAGTCCGGCGACGGTGATGACCATCAACAGCACCGGCGCCATCGACAGCAGGCTGTAGAAGGCCAGCGCCGCTCCCATGCTGGAGGCGCCGTCGTCGATCCATCGCGACACGCTGGATTTCGCCAGATGCAGGATGGTCGACAACGGGCGGGGCAGGCGCATCGATCGCATCGTGTCCAGGGGTTGGGACAGCAGGCTCATCGGGAACGTCTCCGGGCAAGCTGCCGTCCAGGATCACGTGGCGTGCCCGGCCACGCTGGGCACATCGCTTGCGCGATCCCTTGCCGAAGTTTTTCCCTGAACCCCAAGCAAGGAGCCCCTCCATGTACCGACCCTTTCAAGCTTCGAATCTGGCCCGGATCGCCGCTTTTGCCGCGGCTGCGGCGCTCACGCCGCTGGCCGCGGCCGATGCGACCGCCACCGCGGTGACCGCCGCCACGCCCACGCTGACCCAGGCGCAGATGCTCAGCGGACAGCCCGCCGTACCGCCGGTGCTCGAGGACAACGGCATCGAGCACCTCGTCGGTGGCGTCGGCTCCGACGAGCGCGCGCGCATCAAGCCGCTGGTGCGCGACATGAACCTGCAGCTGGTGTTCGCCGAAAAGAGCACCGGCGCGATGCTCGCCGATGTCGAGGTCGCCATCGCCGACGAAAAGGGCGAGCAGATCCTCAAGGTGCAGGACTCTGATCCGTGGGTGTTCGCGGAACTCGAACCGGGCACCTACAAGGTCACCGCCAAGAGCGACAAGGGCACCATCGAGCGCGAAGTAAAGGTCCCCGCCAGCGGTCGTCGCACCGAACTGTTCCTGTGGAGCTGATCCGTGCTTCGGCGCGAGGGCCGCGCCCCACGATCGCCGCGCTGCTGTTGGGTGCGGCGACGTTCGGCGGTCTCGGCGGCTGCATGAGCAAGGCCGTCAACGAATCGGCGAGCGTGCCGGTGGTGCCGCGCGTTGAACTGCAGCGCTACATGGGACCGTGGTTCATCGTCGGCGCCATCGGCCTGGGCCTCGAGAAGGGCGCGCACAATGCGGTCGAGACCTACACGCTCAATCCCGACGGCACGATTGCCACGGTGTTCCAGTACCGCAAGGACGCGTTCGACGGAGAACTCGAAACCAAGGTCACGCGCGCCTGGGTCGTGGACGGCGACAACGCGCAATGGAAGGTGCGCACGTTCTGGCCGCTCAAACAGCAGTACCTGATCGCACACCTGGAGCCGGATTACTCGGCCGCCATCGTGGCGCGCGAACGGCGCGACTACGTGTGGATCCTGTCGCGCGATGCGCGCATCGACGAGGGCCGCTACCAGGCCTATCTGCGCAGGATCGAGGCGATGGGCTACGACATGTCGAAGTTCTCGCGCTACCCGCAGGACGGCCGGTTCCCGGATCAGGGCCCAAAGATCGCGCGCCCCGAGCGGGCGTCCGCGAGCGCGGCTCGGTGAACGCCATGCATCCGCACCACCCGGCGCCCGCGCCCGACCCGCAGCCGCCCAAGCCGTATCCCCCGGCGGACACTCCGGACCCGCCGGCGCCGCCGCTGCCGCCACCGGTCGAGCCGCCGCCGGCACCGCCGCCGATCTGAGGCCGCGGTGCCGACACGCCCTCGCGGGTTCAACCCTTTTCAACGGAGTACGACGATGACCGCTTCCACCCAGGCAAACGGAGATCACACGCGGCAGGAGCTGATGACCAGGCTGCGCGACCTGATCCAGCACATCCAGACCGCACAGCTGGTGACGATGGATACCGACGGCGTCATGCGCGGCCGCCCCATGGCCACGCAGCCGCTCGGCGAGGACGAGGAGTCCGAGCTGTGGTTCTTCACCCGCGAGTACTCGGCCAAGGTCGACAACGTGCTGGCCCATCCGGAGGTCTGCGTGACCTACGCCGACCCCGCGAACAACAGCTACGTCTCGGTCTCGGGCAAGGCCGAACTGGTGCGGGATCGCGACAAGATCGAAAAGCTGTGGCGTCCGGTCCTGAAGGCGTGGTTTCCCGAGGGCGTGGACGATCCGGACCTCGCGCTGCTGCGCGTCGACATCGTCAGCGCCCAGTACTGGGATGCGACCAGCAGCAAGCTCGTGCAGCTCTTCGGGCTGATCAAGGCGCTGGCCACGGGCCAGAGCGCGGGCGACACCATCGGGGAGAACGAGAAGGTGGAGGTACGTCAGCGCATCGGTTCGGACACGGCGACGTAGCGCGCCGAAGCGGCCGCAGGCCCGCGCATCCCGCCGTGGAATGTCGGCTTCGGCGGGATGCGCGTCAGGCTGCGCCGGCCGATTTTCCGCCCTACCGGATCGATGCGCGCGCCGCGGCGCGCTGCGTCAGCTCGCCGGCGATCGCGCCGGCGAGTTCTTCGGGCGACACCGGCTTGGCCACGTGCAGCGCGAAGCCCGCATCGAGCGCGCGCTGACGATCCTCGTGCTGGGCGAAGGCCGTCACCGCGATCACCGGCAGGCGGCGGCCATCTGCTACGCCCAGCTCGTCCTCCAGCGCGCGCAGCCGCAGCAGCGTGGCGAAGCCGTCCTGGACCGGCATCGCCAGATCGCACAACAGCACGTCGACGCCGTGATCGGCGCCGCGCGCGCGCAGCCACTGCAACGCGTCGCTGCCGGAGGCGAACGTGGACACCGTGGCGTCCATGCCGGTGAGCAGGGCACCGAGCGCCTCGCGCGCCTCGGCCTTGTCGTCCACCAGCATCACCTGCACGCCGGACAACGAGGGCAGGGGCGCGGCGCGGCCGTCGCGTGCGCCGGTGTCTTCCACGGCGCGCACGTCGCGCACGGCGGACGCATCGGCCGCCAGCGGCAATCGCACCTCGAAACACGCGCCGTGTCCCGGGCCCGCGTTGCTGGCCGACACGGTGCCGCCCTGCATTTCGGTGAGATGGCGCACCAGCGCCAGCCCCAGGCCGAGCCCTTCCTGGCGGCGCTGGCTGCTGGTGTCCTCGCGCTGGAACCAGTCGAACAGGTGCGGCAGGAACGCCGCATCGAATCCCTTGCCCTGGTCGCGGACCCGCAGGCGCACCGTGCTGCCTTCGCGCTCGAGCGTCACGCCGACCGTCGCGCCGGTGGGCGAGAACTTGATCGCGTTGGTGAGCAGGTTCCAGGCGATCTGCTGCAGGCGCTGCGGATCGCCCTGCACGCCGTCGTGCTCGCGCTCGAGCTGCACGTCGAACGTCACGCCGCGCGCCGTCGCCGTCTCCTGCACCCGCGCGATCGCCGACTCGATGACCGGCGCCAGGCGCACCAGCGACACCGCCAGCCCCAGTCGTCCGCTGAGGATGCGCGTGGCGTCGAGCAGGTCCTCGATCAGGCGCACCTGCTGGTCGACGCCGCTGCGGATTCCGGTGAGCGCGCGACGCATCACCGGCGGCGCCTGGTCTCGCACCTGGGTCTCGAGCACGCTGGTCCAGCTTTGTATCGCGTTCAGCGGCGAGCGCAGCTCGTGCGAGACGATCGACAGGAACTGGTCGCGCGCCCGTGAGGCGGCTTCCGCGCGCTCGCGCGCCGAACGCTCGCCGGCGAGCAGGCGTTCGCGCTCGTGCTGGGCGCGCTGCCGGGCGGTCACGTCGTAGACGATCATCAGCACCGACTCGACGGTATGGCTTTCTCCGCGCGCGAACTCGGGAACGAAGCGCGCCTGGAAATGGCGCCGCCGTTCATCGTTGCGGCCATCCAGGTGGAATGAGGCCGTGTGCTCGCGCGCCTGGTCGAACGCCTGGCGCACGCCGGCCTCGACCGTCTCGTGCATCGCCGTCGGCAGATCCAGCTCGGCGCCGCGGCGGCCGATGAAATCGACGGCCTTGATCCCGAGCGCCGCTTCCACCGCCGCGTTGATGTAGCGGTAGCGCAGTTCGCGATCGAGACGCGCGATGACGTCGGGCGCGTTCTCGACCAGCGTCTTGAACTCGCGGTCGCGCTGGTAGAGCAGGCGTTCGACCTTGGCGCGCTCGGTCACGTCCTCGACCACCTCGATCCAGCCGCTCACGGCGCCACCGGCGTCGCGTTCGGGCACCAGCCGCGCGCGGATCTGGCGCACGCCGGCCGACTTGAACGGGATCGCACAGGCGACCGTCACCGGTTCTCCCTGCAGCACGCGCGCGTAGGAGGGCTCCAGCGTCTGCATCGCCGCGTCGCCGATCAGCTCCGCGATCGATCTGCCCGGCACCGACTCGGCGTCCACGTCGAGCAGGTTGCGGGCGTACGCACGATTGGCGAAGTGGTAGCGGCGTTCTCGCGTGCAGCGCGCGATGCCGATCGGCAGGGTGTCGTTGAGGGTGCGCAGCTGGCGCTCCTGTTCGACGATGCCGCTGACCAGGTCGCGCTGCTCGCTGATGTCCTCGCAGACGCCGATCACGCGATCCACCGCGCCGTCCTCGCCGAACACCGGCACGGCGCGGTCGCGCACCCAGCCCAGGCTGCCGTTGCCGCGCACGATGCGGTACTCGCAGACGAAGTCGTGGCCCTGCGCGAGATCGGCGAGCGCGGCTTCGACCTGCTCGCGATCCTCGCGATAGACGTGCTCGATCCAGTAGCCGCTGCCGGCATAGAACCCGCGCGCCGGCAGATCCCACAGCCGCTCGCAGGCCGGGCTGATGTAGAGCCGGCGCATGCGCCGCCAGTCGAGGATCCAGTAGACGTCGCCGAGTGTCTCGACCAGGTGGCGGAATCGCTCGGCGTTGGCGCGCAGCTCGTCCTCGGCCGGCGCGCCGTCGGCGCGCCCGACGGAGTCGGCGGGTTCGGTTCCCACGCGCGCACGTCGTTCGACCCACAGGCTGAGCAGGCCGCACACGGTGCCGTCGGGATCGCGCAGCGGCAGGCGCGTGACGTGCCAGTGGTGCGCGTAGCCGGCCGCGACGAACCGTTCCTCGCGAACGCTGGCCTCGCCACGCGACATCACGTCGCGATCGTGCGATTCGGCGCGATGGCCGTCGGCGTTCGGGCACAGCTCGGTGAGCCGGTATCCGCTCACTGGCGGCCCGCCGAACAGATCGAGCGCGCGCAGCGCCGCGTCGTTGGCGTAGACGAAGCGACCGTCGAGATCGACGCAGGTGACCGGCTCGGACATCGGGCCGGCGATCGTGGCAAGGCTGTCGCCTCCCGCATGCCAGGCCTGCAGCAAGGCGCCGCTCACGTGCAGGGGGCCGTGGGCGCTGGGCGGGCGGGAGGGCATGCCGGATGCGTTCCCGTCACGGTTTGCCGACAGCCGCCGCCGGTGCGCGTGCGCTGCGCTCGGCCGCGCTCACCAGCGCGTCGCAGTCGGCGTTCTTGCCCGGCCCGGTCTCGATCAGCGGCAGCAGCGCGGCGATCGGATTGACGAGCGCGCCGAGCACCGCCGCGATGCCGCCCTTGATCAGCAGCGAGCGGTCGGGACGAATCTGCGGGTTCTTCAGCGTGCCGCGCACGTGCAGCGGCGAGCGCAGCGTCAGCGGGCTGAAATCCTTGGGCAGCGGATACACCGTCAAGTCCAGCGACTCCTTTCCCATGTCGATCTGGCCTTCGACATGGATGTTGGTATCGGTGGTGTCGACGACGAAGGCGCGCGGTTTGAACACGCCGTCCTTCGCTTCGAGGTCCAGTACCGCGCAGCGTACCCGTACCGTCCTGTCGCCGCGCACCATGAAACCGATGGCCTCGGCGGCGTCGAGTCCCGCGCCCTCGAGCAGCAGGTTGCTGAACTGTCCTCCACGCATCGCCACGCCCAGTTCGCCGTCGGCGTTGCCGAGCAGCTCGGCGGTGGACTTGCCGCGGCTCTTCATCACCGCGCGTCCGCCGATCAGGCCGGTGCTCTTGTCGACCAGCTGGTTGGCCGGCAGCAGCCTGCCCAGATCCACGCGCGAGAAATTGGTGCGCAGGTCCAGGCCGATCGCGGGCTCACGGGCGTCGAGCACGAGGTTGGATTCGATGCGGCCGCCGGCGACGCCGAAGTCGATCGGCTCGAGCTTGAGCAGTCCGTGATCGAGCGTCAGGTGCGTGCGCAGATTGTCGAGCGGCATCTTCTCGTGCTTGATGCTCAGCGCGTGGAATTCGACGTCCGCGTCCATCGAGCGCAGCTGCGGAAGATTGACCGGCTTGTCCGGCAGCAGGTGCGGATCGGCCTGCTCGCGCGCCGCTTTGACCTCCTGTTGCGGCGAGGCGGTCTCGCCCGGGCCGGTTTCCGGCGTGGCGCCGACCATGCCCGCGAGATCGTCGAGGTCGAGCTGCTTGGACTTCAGCTTGGCCACCAGGTTCGGCCGATCGTTGGCGTAGGTGGCGGTGAGCGTGCCGGACAGATCGCTGTCGCCGACGTGACCGTCGAACGCCTGGAACGTCCACTTCGGTCCTTCGTGGATCAGCAGGCCCGCGACGCGATAGGGCGGCGTCTCGGGCAGCACCAGGCCGGTCAGCGGATGCAGCGCCGCGAGCGTGTCGCCCTGCACGTCGAGCTGCACGCGCGCCGCGGTGAACGCCTGCAGGCCGGTGACCGTGCCTTCGAACTTCGCGCGCGTCTTGCCGGCGCGCACGCGTGCGTCGAACGGATAGGGCGTCTGCGTGTCGGCCAGGCTCAGCACCGGGCCGCTCTTCGCATCGGCTTCGAAATCCAGTCCGCGCAATGTGCCGGTGGCGGCGAGCACCAGGCTGCGTTCGATCTGCCTGCCTTCACGCGTCGAGATGTCGACCTCGATGTCGGTGCGCTCCGCCGGATCGAAATAGGTGATCTTGCCGCGATCGATGCGCACCCGGCCGATCTCCGGAGCCGCCTTGTCCTGGCCTTTTTCCTTCTCGTCGGGCCTGGGCGTGGCGATCCGCCAATTGCCGCCCTCGGGCGAGTTCTGCAGGTCGATGCGCGGTGCGGTGAGCGCGATGCTCGGCAGGCGCAGGCGACCCGCGATCAGCTCACGCAGGTCGATCGTGATGTCGGCGCGCTCGGCGCCGAGCATGTCCTGGGTCCGCGCCCAGGGCGCGTTGCCCAGGTGCACGTCGTCGAGCGTGACCCGCGGCGTCCATCCGAGATCGACATCCAGGTCTCCGCCGATCACGAAGCGCCGGCCGGTCTGCTGCTCGACCCGTTTCTCGATCGGGCGCTTGAACCAGTTCCAGTCCCACAGCAGCACCAGCGCGACGAGGGCAACCCCTATCGCGAGCGCGATGCCGCGACGGGTCGTGATGCGGGGCATGTGGACCGGGTTCGTCCGCGTTGCACCTCCGGGCGGGGCGCGGCGGAGCGGTCTCAAAGGCCACCGGAACGCGCCGCCTCGGGCGGTGCGATCGGGTGGATGCGGACGGATGCGGCGGCGGGACCCACGACCACCGGGCGGTCGGCGCGGGCGAGTTCGCGGCGCACCGGGTGCGAAAACCAGCGCTCCGCGATCACCAGCGACAGTCCCGCAAGCAGCAACGCCGGAGGCCGGCGTCCGGTGCGCACGCTGACCGTGAGCGCGGCGACACCGCCGATCAGCGCAAGCCAGCGCAGCGAGCGGCGCATGATCACGAGCGAGCCCTGCGCGACCTCGAAGGTCTCCGCCAGGTCGCGCGCGATGCCGGCGACACGCACCAGGTCCTGGCGATCGTCGCGCAGCTTGCCGAGCAGTTCGCGGCGTCGGGAAGTGTCGTCGTCGAGCGCGGTTCCCGGCGACGACGCGACCGGTTGCGCCGAGGGCGGTGCGAACGTCACAGCGCCTTCTCCAGCGCGCGGCGATCCTTGTCGAGCTCCTCGATGCTGGTCGCGAAGATCGGCGCCGGACGCTGCTTGCGCGCGGTGAAGGCGCGATACGCCATCCAGGTTCCGATCGCCGCGAGCAGCACCAGCGCGACCATCGCGTGCGTGCGCCACGGCGTGTCCCAGACCAGGGCCAGCACCACGAGCGCGGCGAACTGCAGCGTCAGCAGCCCGGCGAACGCGGTCAGGACCAGGTACGCGAGCAGGCCGCCGAGTCGCTCGGTCTCGTCGCCGACCTCGCTCTGCAACAGCTTCAGGCGATTCTGCGCGGCGTCGATGAAGCCGTCGGCGATGCTGCGCAAGGTGTCGGTGAGATCGCGCTTCATGGCGGGGTCGGGTCGGGACGTCGGCAGCGTGGCTTCCACGTCGAGCAGCTCGCGCTTTGGTTCAATGCCGCTTGGAAGACCTGGACGACGGCTTGGCTTCGCCGCCACTGCGCATCAGGCTGCTCGCGGCCAGGCCCAGCGCCACGCCCGCGACCGCGCCCGCCGCGATCGACTGCCAGGGGTTTTCGTGAACATAGGTGTCGGTGCGCTGCGCCATTTCACGCCCGCGATCCATCGCATCGGCCTGCAATCGCTTGATCGTGGTGGTGGCGGTGTCCAGGCTCTGGCGCAGCTGATCGCGCACCTGCGAAATACTTTCGCCGGACACGCTGCTGGTGAGCTGCATCAGTTCCTGCGCGTGACCGACGAGCGTCTGCAGGTCGCCGATGAAGCGGTTACGGATGCTGCCGCCCGAATCGGCCTGCCCGCGCTCTGGTGGGATGGCCGACGAGGCGGCGCCAAAAATCGGATTCTCGGCGCTAGCCGCTCGTTCCTCTCTCACGTTCGTTCTCCTCAAGGTGTGCAGGGCCGCGCCGTTCGCGGCCCTGGCCACCGGTTCGCAGAACTTGTGCCCGTCAGGCGCGGCTCGAGGCGGCAGAAAAATCCGAGGCCGATCAGCGCGCCGCGCTGTCGGCCGTCATCCGGTCGCCGTCCTTCTCGCGATCCTTGTCCTTCTGCTCGTACTGCTTGCGCTTGCGATAGAGCGTCGAGCCGTCGATGCCCAGGATCTTGGCGGCGCTGTCGAGCGTGGACGTCGCGCTCATCACCGCCAGGATGTGCGCGCGCTCGAGGTCCTCGAGCGAGACCGTGTCGCCGGCGCGCAGACCTGGACCGGGCTTGGCCGCGGACGTGTCGGTGCCGGTGGGCAGGTACTCGACGCCGATGGCTTCCTGGGTGCACAGGATGACGGCGCGCTCGACCACGTTGCGCAGCTCGCGCAAGTTGCCCGGCCAGGCGTACTGGCGCAGCCAGTTGATCGCGGATTCGTTGAAACGCCGCGCCGGCCGGTCGTACTGGCGCACGAAGGTCATCAGCATCGTCTCGGCGATCGAGACCAGGTCCTCGGGCCGTTCGCGCAGCGGCGGCATCGTCAGCGTGATCACGTTGAGGCGGTAGTACAGGTCCTCGCGGAACTCGCCGTTGGCGATCATCTTCTTCAGGTCGCGATTGGTGGCCGCGATCACGCGCACGTTGGCCGTGCGGGTGTGCGGGTCGCCGACGCGCTCGTACTCGTGGTCCTGGATGAAGCGCAGCAGCTTGGGCTGGATCGCCAGCGGCAGGTCGCCGATCTCGTCGAGGAACAGCGTGCCGCCGTCGGCGATCTGTACGCGCCCCTGGCGGTTGTCGGTGGCGCCGGTGAAGGCGCCGCGCACATGTCCGAAGAGTTCGCTCGCGAGCAGCTCGGCCGACAGCGACGGACAGCTCACCGTGGCGAAGACGGCCTTCGAGCGGTTGCTCCAGTCGTGGATCGCGCGTGCGAGCGCGGTCTTGCCGGTGCCGCTTTCGCCCAGCAGCAGCACGGTGGCGTCGGTCGTGGCGACCTGGCGTGCCGACTCGAACTGCGCCATCAACGCGGTGTTGTGCGTGACGAACGAGTGGTTCTCGCGCGAGCTCGGCTCGCTTTCGAGCGATTCGATGCGCTTTTCCAGCCGGCGCGCCTGCGCCTGCTGGTCGACCGCGTGCAGCAGCTGTTCGGGATCGCAGGGCTTGACCAGGTAGTCGGCCGCGCCGGTGCGCACGGCGTTCATCGCGACCTTCACGTCGTCGACGGCGGTGACCATGATCACGCGCATCCACGGCGCCCATTCGCGCAGGCGCGGCAGCAGGTCCAGACCGTACACCTCGCCCAGGTTCAGATCGAGGATGCAGATGTCGAACGCGCCGCGACCGATCGCGGCTTCGGCTTCGATCGCCGACTGCGCGGTGACGACGGCATAGCCCTCGTCTTCGAGCGCACGGCGGAAGGCGCGCTGGATCGCGGCGTCGTCGTCGACGACGAGAATGCGAAGCGCAGGGGTCATGACCGCACTCCCAGGTCGCCGATGGCGAGCCGCGTTTTGCAGGGGGATGGAGCGGGCCCGATGCGGAACGCGTCCTGGCGCTCCGAGGCTCCCGAGTGCAAGGCCTTGTCCGGGCAGAGGACTTGCGATGGGCACGAAAGCTGAGAAGCGGTAATCGTCCCGTTACGGACCCTGAACTTTCCGGAGGTTCCCATGTTGAGGTATGCGGTCATCTTTTTCGTCATCGCTCTGATTGCGGCGGTATTCGGTTTCGGTGGCATCGCAGGTGCCGCGACCGAGATCGCTCGCATCCTGTTCGTCGTCTTCATCGTGCTGTTCCTGGTCTCACTGATCTTTGGCCGGGGGCGTGGCGGAAACGCGATATGACGTAACGCAACGGGTGTTTTGATCTGGACGACCCCGGCACTCCCGGGGTCGTTTCGCGTCTGCACCCCGCACGGCATGGCAACGGGTGTGCCATGCGTCATATCCAGCGAAAACGCGCTGTCCGCGGTCCCGCCGGGCGACGGGTCCGTGCAGTCTGCAATGAGAACGAGGCGAAAAGGGAAAGTTGCAACGAGCCCGCGAGCGGCCGTTCGGGCCGGAACAACGATCGGCTCAGGGCGTTGGAAGGTCGAAGCCGAACACGCTGCCGCCGCCTTCCCGGGCCTCGTACCATAGGTAGCCGCCCATCTGCGTGACGTCGTGCTTGGCGATCGCCAGTCCCAGCCCCGAGGAATACTCGCTGCGTTCGGAGGCCTTGGCCACGCTCAGGAAACGCGTGAACAGCCGGTCGCGCGCGTTCTCGGGAACGCCCGGTCCGCGGTCCATCACGCGGCACTGTGCAAAGCCCGTGGGCATGCGGCTGACCACGACCTCGATCGCACTGCCCGCCGGTGAGTACTGGATCGCGTTGGCGAGCAGGTTGACCAGCACGTTGCGCGTCACCTCGGGATCGACCATCGCCTCGGCCGGGATGCCGTCGACCTCGATGCGGACCCCGCGCGCTTCGGCGGCGGTGCGCTGGCCGCGGGCGGCGTTGCGCGCCAATTCCAGCAGATCGGTGCGCCGCGCGGAGAACTGGCGCAGACGCTCGCCCTCGGCACCGTGCGCGAGGAATCGCTGGATGAAATCCAGCGCCGAGCGCGTGTTCTCCACGATCTCGGCGGTGAGCTCGGCCTGGCGCTCGGGCTTCTGCGAAGGCCGCTTGAGGAACTCCGCGGCGAACAGGATGCAGGTCAGCGGATTCTTCAGATCGTGCGCGACGACGCGCGTGATCTCCTCGCGATCCTTGAGCATCTGGCCGAGGCGATCGCGCGAGAGCTTGAGGTCGGCATGCGTGCGGACGCGCGCCAGCAGCTCCTCGAGCAGGAACGGCTTGGTGACGTAGTCGCGCGCGCCCGAGGCGAATCCGCGCTCGATCGCCTTTCGTTCGGACGAGCCGGTCAGAAAGATCACCGGGATGTCGGCCAGGCCCGGCATGCGATGCAGCCGCTCGCAGGTCTCGAAACCGTCCATGTCCGGCATGCGCACGTCGAGCAGCACCAGGTCGGGCGGAATCTGCGCCGCGCGCTGCAGCGCTTCCGCGCCGCTGCCCGCGAGCACGGTTTCATACCCGGCGTCCTGCAGGAGCACGCTGAGCGCTTCGGCGCCCGACGGCTCGTCATCCACGACCAGCACGACCGCCTTGCTGGAGGTCATCTTCGGCATTCGGTTCCATCTCTCCCGCACGTCCGCGCGCTCGTCGTCGGCATGACCACGATCGGCGCGAAGGCTGTGCTGCTGTGCCGCGGGATTCTGTCACGCCGCGGGCGGCACCGACAGTTGACGGGACCTTCCGGACTTGCCGCGCGCGCGTTCCACCGCTAGCGCATTGCACGTACGACGCCGCCACTCGTTGCGCAATGCGGGGACGTCCGCGCGGTGCCACGCAACAACGGCGCGGGCACGCGCCGTGCGCCTCCCCGGTCC
Organism: Panacagrimonas sp.; assembly: GCF_020697055.1. Taxonomy (GTDB): domain Bacteria; phylum Pseudomonadota; class Gammaproteobacteria; order Nevskiales; family Nevskiaceae; genus Panacagrimonas. Next base: position 55,935 of record NZ_JAJFBP010000028.1, read on the forward strand.
CGAAACACATTTGCAGGAGAGGTCATGAAGACTTGGCTGACACGTGCGATCGCGGCGATGTCGCTGCTGGGTGCCACGTTGCTGGTGGGCTGCAACACGGTGGAAGGCGCCGGCAAGGATGTCGAACGCGCGGGCGAGAAGATCCAGTCCGCGAACTGCACCAGCGCAGACCAGGCGAACGATCCCGACTGCAACAAGTGAACGCGGCCGTTGGCGGCACCCCCGCGGTTCCGCGACGCATTCCGCTGCACCTGGGTACCGACCCGGGTGCGCGGATCTCGCTGCGGTCGTTGCGCCGGACGCTCGGCACCGCGTCCGACGGCGTCATCGATGCGACCGCGCCGGCCGTCGCGGAGCCGGCCGGTGCAGAGGCCGGAACGGTTTATCTGGACGACGCCGGCTCCGGGCCGGGCCAGAACGTGCTCACCGCCGAGTCGCTGCGCGGCGATCGCGTGCTGAACCGCGCTGGCGAGCGGCTCGGCAACATCCGCGATGTCCTGCTCGACCTGCGCAGCGGCCGCATCGCGTACGCGGCACTGTCGTGCGATGGCGCGGCGGCGTTCGACGATCGCCTGCGCCCGGTGCCCTGGTCGGCCCTCACGCGGGATGCGGAGCACGCCTGTTTCGTGCTCGACATGACGCGAGATGCGTGGCTCACCGCGCCGGCATTCGAGCCGCATCACGAGTCGGACTTGGGCGACCTGTTCTTCGCGCGCACCGTGCACGCGTACTACGGCCGGCAAGCCGATTGGGAATCGATGCAGAACAGCGGTTGAGGGCTCAGGGCGGGTGACGTGCGAGCAGGCGCTCGAGCGGCCCGCCGATCACCAGCATCACCAGCGCCAGCAGCAGCGCGATCGCCACGATCGGCCACGCCGCCAGGCCGCAGACCACGCCGAGCGCCGCGGTGAGCCAGACCAGCGCGGCGGTGGTCAGCCCGTGCACGCGGTCTTCGCGCGTGTGCAGGATCACGCCGCCGCCGAGGAAGCCGATCCCCGCCATCAGGCCCTGGATCGCGCGTCCCACCGTCTCGTGGCTTTCGTCTCCGAGCGCGAGGTCGTAACGCACGGCCGCGACGGTGAGCGCGCACGACGCGATCGATACGACGGTCAGCGTCCGCAGGCCCAGCGGCTTGCCGTGCAGCTCCCGATCCAGACCGATGATGGCGCCGACGGCGGTGGCGGCGCCGAGCCGGCGCAGTGCGTCGAGCCAGCCGCCCTCCAGAAGAGCCGCTTCCACCACCGTGTCACGCGCCGGTTGGTCCGCGGCGGATCAGCCGGCGGGCACGCCCGCGGCGGCGGGCGTACCCATCGCCAGCGACGGCGGCGGTGCGTCGTTCGCGGTTTGCTCGTTGGCCGACTGGTTTCCGAGGAAGCGCGCGATCGCCAGCAAGCAGGACAACTCCTGCTGCCCCAGCGTGCCGTGCACGTCGATCGCCTTGCCGCGACCCCACAGGCGGACCGAGGCATCGAATCCGGACAAGCCGTGTGTGGCCAGGATGGTCTGGACCTGGTCCAGGTCCTGGTCGCTCAGGAACGTGGTCGTCATCGCGTGCTTGATATCGCTGTTCATGGGGTGGGTCCGGAGAGCGGTGGTCGAAGGAGTGGAAGAAGAAAGAAGTCGTCAGGGGGCGGCGCGTTCGTCGACGCGCGTGAGCCAGTACGCCCCGCCGAGCAGGCCCAGGATCATCGCGGCGCGCATCGGGTAGTGGCGCACGAAACCCAGCGCGCCGATCAGCGCGGGCTGGACCTGCTCCCAGGCCGTGTCGATGCGAACGTCGCCGACCGCGCGGTGCGTGCGATCGATCCGGTCCTTGGCCTTGGCGTAGAGCGCGTCCGCGGCGTCGTGCGCGCGATCGGCGGCGAACTGCACGAGCGCGCTGCCCGGCGCGGGGTGCGCGGCACGATCCGACGCCTGTCGGGTTCCGTTGCCGTTGTGCTCGGCGGCCGAGCGCGGCTTGCGCGAATTCGGTCCGGTCTTCATGTCGGAGTCTCCAGCCATGCGACGTATGCGTCCTGTCGATTGGGATTGCGGGGCCGAACGGAACGTCTTCGCGGTTTCCATGCCATCGAGGCCCCTGGAAATCCGACCGTGCCGTCCGTGTCGGGCGGCGGGGTTCGCAGGCAACGTGCCCGCCGCGAATTACCCGTCCACTCAGCGCATTGGCACGACCGCTGCGAGCCACGCGCGGCCCTTCCCTGGAGTCGTGCCGATGGTCCTCGAAGCTGCGTTCGGCGTGCGTGTCGCACTGCCGTGCCCGATCGGTCGCGCGTCGTGCTGACCCAGGCGGTCGGCTGGGCGGCGGCCACGGTGTTGTTGTTGACGATGGCGCGGCAGGTGTGGTCGCAATGGCAGAGCGGGGCGGTGGGCGGGGTTTCGCGCTGGCTGTTCGTCGGCCAGGTCGTCGCCTCGATCGGCTTCACCGCCTACAGCGTGCTGGTCGGCGACGCGGTGTTCGTGTTCACCAACACGCTGCTGACGATCAACGCGATCGCGGGACTGTGCATCGATCGGCGCAATCGGCGGCTGCAGTCCGGAGCGCCCGCATGAAGCGCTTCCACTGCGATCGCTGCGGCATGCTGCTGACGCTCGAGAACGACCTGTGCACCCGCTGCGGACTGCGCCTGTCGTTGCTGCCCGAGGCGATGCGCATGGTCGCCTGGGATCAGGCGGCGGGCGATCAGCCGCGCCTCGGCGATCGGACTTGGCGACCCTGTCGCAACGCGACCGAACACGCGGTGTGCAATTGGGCGATCGCCGACGATGATCCCGGCGACTACTGCCTCTCGTGCCGGCTGACGCGCGTGATCCCGGACCTGGGCGTCGAGGAGAACCTGGTGCGATGGCGGCGCCTGGAGGCCGCCAAGCGGCGACTGTTGATCGGGCTGGTCGGACTGGGCCTGCTCACGCGCGGCGACATGACCGCGAGCGATCCGCCGATGAGCTTCCAGTTCCTTGCCGATGTGCCCGGCGAAAGCGGCGGCGTGCTCACGGGCCACGCGGACGGTCTGATCACGATCAACATCGCCGAGGCCGACGACGCCGAGCGCGAGCGCCGCCGCGTGCAGCTGGGTGAGCCGTATCGCACGATCGTCGGGCACCTGCGCCACGAGTGCGGGCATCACTACTGGGAGCGGCTGATCCGCCCCTCGTCGCGGCGCCTGGCGCGATTTCGCGAGCGCTTCGGCGACGAGCGCGCCGACTACGGCGAGGCGCTGAAGGCGCACTACGCGAACGGTCCGGTACCGGCTTGGTCGACGCATTACGTGAGCGCCTACGCAGCCTCGCATCCCTGGGAGGACTGGGCCGAGACCTGGGCGCACTACCTCCACATGATCGACAGCCTGGAGACCGCCTTCGAGAGCGGTCTGTGGATCCAGCCGCGTCACGGCGCGGATCCGGCGTTCGCGCCCAGGCCACCGCTGAGCGCCAATCGCATGGGGCCATTCCGCCGGATGATCGTGCGCTGGATGTCGCTCACCTACGTGCTCAACGACTTCAATCGCGGTCTGGGATTGCAGGACGCCTATCCGTTCGTGCTCTCCGACGCAGTGCTGGCCAAGCTCGAATTCGTGCACGAAACCGTGGGCGCGAAGCGTCGGCGCGGCCGCAGTGCGATGCGGGCACCGTAATTGCTGCAGTGCGGTTCATGTCGCCCGAGGAATTGCTGCGCACGACGGTCGCCCCGGTGGTGACCGCCGACAACGACCGGGAGCTTGCGGTCCCGCCCCTGCTGACGCGCGACCAGGCACTGCTGCTGGACGTCGACGGGTGCCTGCTCGATCTGGCGCCCACACCCAACGAGGTGTCGGTGCCGACGTTTCTTCCCGGCCTGCTCACCGAACTGGGCGAACAGCTCGACCAGGCGCTGGCCGTGATCAGCGGGCGCAGTCTGGAAGTCGTCGACGTTCTGCTCGCGCCGTGGCGCGCCAGCGGCGCGGGTGTACACGGCGCCGAACTGCGTCTGCCCGGAACCGATCGCATCCAGCTCGCGCCGCGCCGTGCGTCGGCCATCGTGGCGCGACTGCGCGCGCGGTTCGTCGATGTCCCGGACGTGATCGTCGAGGACAAGGGCGCGGCGGTCGCGGTGCACTTTGCGCGCTGTCCGCAACGCGAGGCCGAATGCGAAGCCGCGCTGCTCGAGGCGATGCGCACGGTCCCCGGGATGCGGATGCAGAAGGGTCATCACGTGCGCGAGGCGCTTCCGGCGGATTCGAACAAGGGCACCGCGCTGGGCGTGCTGATGCAGCACGCGCCGTTCGCCGGCCGCTCGCCGGTGTTCGCGGGTGACGATCGCACCGACGAGGCGGCGTTCGCCGAGGTCAATGCGCGCGACGGCATCAGCATCAAGGTCGGAAGCGGGCCGACGCAGGCGCACTACCGACTGGGTACACCGGGCCAGGTGCTGCAATGGCTGCAGGCGAGCCTGCAGTCGATGCGCGGCGACCCCGAGGAGGAGCAATGAGCGCGCGTCCGGCCGGTGGCCGCCTGATCTGCGTCTCCAATCGCGTGGGCACCGTGCGCGGCGCGCCGCTGGCCGGAGGGCTGGCGGTGGCGCTGAGCAACGCGCTGCGCGCCAACCAGGGGTTGTGGTTCGGCTGGAGCGGCAAGACCGCGGCCGAGGCCGGACCCGTGGCGATGGACGAGGCCCACGGCATCAGGGTCGCCACGCTCGATCTGCCCAAGTCGGATTTCGATGCGTACTACGCGGGCTACTCCAACAACGTGCTGTGGCCGTTGTTCCATTTCCGTCTCGACCTGGTCCGCTACGAGCGGGCGCAGTACGAGGCCTATCGGCGCATCAACGCGCTGATCGCGCGCCGCGTCGCGGAGCTGGCGCGGCCCGAGGACCGCATCTGGGTCCACGACTACCACCTGATCCCGCTCGCCGAGGAACTGCGTGCGCTGGGTCTGAAGAACCGCATCGGCTTCTTCCTGCACATCCCGATGCCGCCGCGCGAGCTCCTGGTGGCGATGCCCGGCAACCGCGAGCTGATGGGCAGCCTGATGTACTACGACCTGGTCGGACTGCAGACGCATGCGGATCGCTATCGTCTGCATCACTACGCCAAGCGCGAGCTCGAGTGCGCCGTCAACGAGGAAGGCCTGTCGGCCTTCGGCCGGCGCGTGCGCACCGGCGCGTTTCCGGTCGGCATCGATGTCGAGGAATTCGAGTCCTTCGCCAACTCACCGAAGGCCTGCCAGGAGACGCGTCGCATGCGTCTCCTGCTCGATGGGCGCACGCAGATCATCGGCGTCGACCGGCTCGATTACAGCAAGGGCCTGCTGCGTCGCGCCGCCGGCTACGAGCGGTTGCTGGAGAAGTATCCGCGCGTGCAGCGCAACGTCGACTTCCTGCAGGTGACGCCGATCAGTCGCGGCGAAGTGCAGGCTGCGCTATCTGAACAAGCCGCTGCCGCAGCGCACGCTGGCGGCGATGTATCGCGCCAGCCGCATCGGGCTGGTCACGCCGATCCGCGACGGCATGAACCTCGTGGCCAAGGAGTACGTCGCTGCACAGGATCCGGAGGATCCGGGCGTGCTGATCCTGTCGTCGTTCGCCGGAGCCGCGGAACAGCTACGCGATGCGCTGCTGGTCAATCCATACGACGGCGACGAGGTGGCCGATGCGATGGAGCGCGCGCGAACGATGGAACTCGGCGAACGGATCGAACGCCATCGCGCGCTGATCGCGGTTCTGCGACGCGACAGCTCGGACCATTGGCAGGCGTCCTATCTGCGCCAGCTCGACGGCGGATCGACCACGCCTGCGGCCAGGAACGATGGCGGTCGATCGCCATCCAGACGACCGGGCGGAGCGCGCGAGAAGTCGCAAACGGTGCGTAGCGCATCGCACGTCTCGATGGACGCCCGTTAGCGGCCGCAACCGTCACCTGCCGTTGCGATGTTCCGCGCGCCGCGCTTCGGCGCGCAGGAACGCCAGAGCGCGGCGCTCCACCGCGCGCGGGCGCATCGTCGTGCCGCAGGTGAAGCGCCTATGCAGGCGCCCTTCCAGCCAGCCTTCGAACACCAGCGGATCGATGTAGGACTTGCGGCACACCGCCGGGGTGTTGCGCAGCTCGCCGGCCACCTCGCGGATGACGTCGTTGATGCAGGCCTTCGCCGCGCGCTCGCTCGGCGGGTCCGGCAGCGCCAGGCAGGCCAGCCGCGCGATGGCGCCCATCGTCGCGCCCCAGGTGCGGAAATCCTTGGCGGTGAAGTCGCGGCCCGTCACTTCGCGCAGGTAGTCGTTGACCATGCCCGAATCCACCGGGCGGCGTGTGCCGTCGGGTTCGAGGAACTGGAACAGGCGCTGGCCGGGCAGGTCGTGACAGCGCCGCACGATCCGCGCGAGGCGCCGGTCGTCCACGACCAGGTCGTGCTCGGCGCCGCCCTTGCCGCGAAAACTCAGCCGCAGGCGGCCGCCGCGAAAATCGGCGTGACGATCGCGCAGCGTGGTCAGGCCGTAGCTGCGGTTGTCGCGCTCGTAGGCGTTGTTGCCGATGCGCAGCCGCGTGGCGTCGAGCAGCGCCACGATCAGCGCGAGCACCTTGTCCCGATGCAGGCCGCGGGTGGCCAGATCGCGCCGCACGCGCCGGCGGATCGCGGGCAGCGCGTCGCCGAATGCCAGCAGGCGGTCGAACTTGTGCGTGTCGCGCGTGACGCGCCAGTCGGGGTGATAGCGATATTGCTTGCGGCCGCGCGCGTCGCGGCCCGTGGCCTGCAGATGGCCGCGCGGATCGGTGCAGATCCACACGTTCTCGTAGGCCGGAGGGATCGCCAGCTGCGCGATGCGCCGCAAGGTCGAGGCATCCCGCACGGGACGCCCGCGCGGCGAGCGGTAGCAGAACGCGCCGGGCACACCCAGGCGCACGATGCCGGGTGCGTCGTCGCCGACGTGGCGCAGCCCCGCCACGCGCGCCGCGCGGCGTGCGTGCTGTGCGGGACGGGACGCGCGCCGGCGGGTGCTCATCGCCACAGGCACAGCCATTGCGCCGTTCGACGCACGTTCCGACCTTTTCCGGAGGCTGCTCCATGAATCCCGAGCTGCGAATCCCGAGCGCGACGCTGGTCGTCGTGGCTGACGGCAACAAGGCGCTGTTCCTGCGCAACCGTGGTACGGCGCAGGTTCCCGACCTCGTGGTGGAAGACACGATGTTGCAGGACAACCCGCCCGATCGCGAGCAGACCAGCGATCGCGCCGGCCGGCGCGCGGGATCGCCGTCGACGATCCGCGGCGCGATCGAGCAGACCGATCGTCACGATCTCGAGGAGTCGCGCTTCTCGGCGCGACTGGCGGACCGTCTGTATCGCGACCCGCCGACCGGTGCGTTCGAGCACCTGATCCTCGTCGCACCGCCGACCGCGCTCGGACAGCTGCGGCGTCATCTGCACGATTCGGTCACCGAACGCGTGCTCGGCGAGATTCCCAAGACGCTCACGCAGCACGGCGTTGCCGACATCCAGAAGGTGCTCACCGCGGGCTGAGTTCACGCGCGACGCAGGCGGCGCAGGTCCAACCGCGCAACACGGGTTTGGGCAGGCGCTGCAGGCGGCCGCAGTGCGCGCAACGCGTTCGAAAACCCTGCGCGACCGTCCCGCTGCACGTTGCGCAACGCAGCTCGGCGCAGCCGGTCTGCGCGATCGTCGGATCGGAGACGCTGACGTCGGTGCTGAGAAAAGCGGATCGGACCAGCATGGTGGCGGCCCTGGTGCACGCCACGTGCCCGGCCCGCGCGCGTCAACCGGCGGGGCGCGTGTCCCCCTCGCGTCCGAACGAGGATCGGTTCGCGAGTTCGAGCAGCACGTCGGCGTGACAGGGCTTGTCCAGGTCGCACCAGCACGCCAAATCCTTGCCGCGCAGCGATGGAAGCTGGTCGATCAGCGCGTCGCCTTCCTTGGTGCGCAGATCGCCGTTGAGCAGCGCGTCCTTGAAACGGGCGACGGCGGTCGCGGGATCGAGCGCGCCATGCGCGCGTCCGCCGACGCGAAACGGATTGCCCCATCGGGTCGGCCGTCCGACGTAGACGACGCCGTCAGGCTTGCGCCAGCCAGCGCTGCGTCGCATCTGCACTCGTCGCGGTGCGTGGGCGGGGTCCATCGGTGACGCATGATGAACCACGGGTTCGTCGTCGTGCAGATCTTCTTCTTTTTCTCCGGCGGGCATGGCGCTCGGGTGTCGGGATCGGGAGCCGGAATCGGCAATGCGCGTGCCCGTGGGGCCGGTTCGACGCGCCGCAGCGCCGCTTCCTCAGCCGCTGTCGGCGGATTTCTCCGGCACGATCGAGATCTCGCCGTTGCGTTCGAGCACGGCGTAGCGAATCTGCGACAGGCGTTCGAGCCCATGGTGCTCGCGCGCGGCCGCCAGCACGTCGGCGACGTCCACGCGCTCATTGCGCATCCGGCTCTCCAGTGGACGGCCGTGCTCGACGATCACGATCGGGACGTCGTCGAGCCAACGATCGGCCCTGGGCGACCGATGCTTGATCCACGCCAGGCCGATGTCGATCACCGTCAGCGTGATGATCGCCAGCGCCGCGCTGGTGATCGAGAAGTCGTTGCCGATCAGCGCCTGCTGCGTCGCCTCGCCGATGACCAGCAGCAGCACGAAATCGAACGTGGTGATCTGCGCGAGCGAGCGTTTTCCACTGATGCGGAAGATCACCAGCAGCAGCGCATAGAGCGTGATGGCTCGCAGCACCGTTTCCATGTCCGCTCGCGCTCCGCAGTCCGTCGAGAACCAGCCCGCCTCGCGCAAGAAAGAGGCCCGAACCTGGCGGTCCGGGCCTCTTCGTCTTCATCCCGTCTCGGCGATCAGGGCGCCGGCGTGCGACCGCTTCAGCGAACTACCCCTAATGCTGGCTGCTGGAGGTGCGGGTCGACGCCTTCTGGTCGGACCGGTCGGCCGTTGCAGACGTTCCACCCGACGATGGCGCCGTCGATCGATCCGCACCCGAGGCGAAGCGCGAACCATTGCCGCGATCTTCGCGCTGCACGCGGATCCGATTGTCCACGTCCTGCACGCCGATGCACTGCTCGCACAGATCCTCGATGCGGTGCTTCATGCGCCGATCGGGCACCGTGCCTTCGAGCATCACCGTGCCGCCGCGCGCCTCCACGGTGACCTCGCTGACGTCGATGTCCGGCGTGCGGTATAGCTGTTCGCAGACATCGTCCTTGATGCGATCGTCGGAACGCGTATAGCCCTTGGGCACGCGGCCGCGCACGCCGGTGTCGGATCCGAAGCGACCGCTGTGCCGGTCGCCCCAGTAGCGGTCGCCGCCCTGGTTGCCCCAGTTGCTGCCGCTCCAGTTCTGTCCGCCGCCGCGATCGGGGCTGTTCATGCCGTAACCGCCGAGTTCGCTTCCGGACGGAATGCCCCAGCCTCCGAACATGCCGCCGCGTTCGCTGCTGCTGCTGCTGCGGCCGCCGGCGAAGGATTCACCGCGATCGCCCCAGCTCGGATCCCAACCCGAACTCTGGCGCGGTTCGAACTGGCGATGCTGCTGCGGATCGTCCGCCGCGTGCGGGTGTTGTCCACCGCGATCCGCATCGCGCTGTCCGTACTGTTGACCCCAGGAATAGCGGTCCTCGCCGAAGCGGCCCTGCGGACCGTAGCCGGGATGCTGGCTGCGACTCATCTCGCGTCCGTAGCTGTTCGACTCCGGGTAGCCGAAGCGATCCTCGTCCCACTGGTTCTGTCGCGACCAGTCGCCCTGTTGAGAGGGGCGCGATGCATAGGGATTGCCGTAGTCCATGCTGCCGCTGTAACCGCCGAAGCGATCCTGGCTCGCGCCGTACTGCGCGCCTTCGCGCGCGTCGCCGTCCCACTGCGGATAGCCGCCGCGCCAGCCCTGCTGGCCGCGACCGTGCTGTCCGCCGCGGTGCTGATCGCGCGAGAACGAGCGCTCGTCGTCGCGACCTCGGCCGGGTCGGTCGTGCTGAAAATCACGTCTGCTGTTCATGGTGTTCACCGGTGATGTGTTTGCCCTGGAACAGGCCGCAACGCGCATGCCTCGTCGACGCCCCAGCCGGGTCGCGAGCGGATGCGCGCTGCTCCCCTGTCCTCCTCCGCAGGCGTGGCCAGTCGTCGGCCCGGGGAGCAGAGCGCATCCCGCCGAGGGCCGGGACTGAAAGCGCCGCACGGGGTCGGCGCTTTTTGCGCACGCACATCCCGGCGCCCCTCCCGGCGCGATTCGCAATGCGACGTGCAGACTGCGATCACGGGAACGAAACCTGCGCGGCCCGCGCACAACTCCCGCATCATCCGCACGCCGTCGGCCAGCGAGTCCGCGCCCATGCATCCGACTTTCCGTCTCATCGTCAGCCTGGCGGGAACGCTGCTCTGCGTCGCCTGTTCCGGCGCTTCGACCGCGCCCATTTCCGCCGGCACCGGGCCGGCACCGCAGCTGCCCGAACCGGAGAAACGGCTGCTCGCGCACGTCGACATCGCGCCGGCCCGCGGCTGGTCGCAGGACGCGCAGCCGGTTCCGGCACCGGGCCTGGCGGTGCAGGCGTTCGCAGGCGATCTCGAACATCCGCGGTGGCTGTACGTGCTGGCCAACGGCGACGTGCTGGTGGCCGAGACCAATGGGCCGGAGCGGCCCGAGGAGTTCAACGGGATCCGCGGCAAGGCGATGAAGTGGGTGATGACGCGCGCCGGCGCCGGTGCGCCCAGCGCCAATCGCATCACGTTGCTGCGCGACACCGACGGCGATGGCGTCGCCGATCTGCGCAAGCCGTTTCTCGAAAACCTGAACTCGCCGTTCGGCATGGCGCTCGTCGGCGAATCGTTCTACGTGGCCGAAGCCGACGCACTGGTGCGCTATCGCCTGCCAGCGGGCGCCGAGGTGCCGGCGGCCGATTCGCGCGAAGTCGTCGCGCCGCTGCCGGGCGGTCCGCGCAATCACCATTGGACCAAGAGCCTGATCGCGTCGGCCGACGGCAAGACGCTGTATGTCGGCGTGGGCTCGAACAGCAACGTCGCAGAGAACGGACTGGACGAGGAGCGCGATCGTGCCGCGATCCTGGCCATCGACGCGCAGACCGGACAAAGGCGCGTGTTTGCCGACGGGCTGCGCAACCCGGTCGGACTGGCGTGGGAGCCGGACAGCGGCGCGCTGTGGGTTGCGGTCAACGAGCGCGACGAGCTGGGACACGACCTGGTTCCCGATTACATGACCTCGGTGCAGGAAGGCGGTTTCTACGGCTGGCCGTGGAGCTATTACGGACGGCACGTCGATGTGCGCGTGAAACCGCCGAGACCGGACAAGGTGGAGAAGGCGCTGGTGCCCGACTACGCGCTGGGTCCGCACACCGCATCGCTGGGACTGGCGAATGCCCGCGGAACCACGCTGCCGTCCACCTACGCCTCCGGCATGTTCGTCGGCCAGCACGGATCGTGGAACCGCACGCCGCTGAGCGGATACAAGGTGATCTTCGTTCCGTTCGCCGGCGGCAAACCGGTCGGCGCACCGATCGACGTGCTGACGGGCTTCGTCGACGACGACGGCGATGCGCAGGGCCGACCGGTGGGCGTGGCGCTCGATGGTCGCGGCGCGTTGCTGGTGGCCGACGACGTGGGCAATCGCGTGTGGCGCGTGACGTCCGCGACACGCTGAGCAATTGGCGCCGTCAACCTGGGCGAAGGATTTTTTCTCCCCGTGCAACGGGTCCGGTTCGATCTTCCTTCGCCCAGGAGGACAGCTTGAGCGGGCGGTCCGCGCCAAGGCGGACCTTCGAACGGGGCACAAGCCAAAGATGTGCCATGCCGGCGAGCGATCGCAGGTTCAGGGAAAAACCAGCTGATTCACACGGATCGGCGCCGCGTCGAGCTGGCCGACGCGCAGTTCCACCGGTCCCGGACCGATCGGTTCGGCTTCAATTCGCACGTGCAGCGGCGCCGAATCCTGCACGGCGAACCGATAGCGGATCGCGTCCGCCTGCGGGTGGACCGCGCTCGGTGCGGGCGTGATCCGGATCTCGCGCATGTCGTCGATCCAGGCACGCCCGAGCACCAGCTCGCGCGTCGTCGCCGGCCCCGCGGCGTAATGCAGATCGAGCGTCGTGCGCGCTTCGGCGCGAGCGAATCGCTGGTAGGCGATCGACAGGCCGTGAGCGTCGCCGGACTGCGCACGGCTCAGCGGTCCACCGCCGAAAGCGCCGAGCAGCGCGGCCAGCACGATCGCGGCGAGCACGCCGCACGCGATCCGCTGCATTCGCCATGCGCGGCGGTGAAAGTCGGGTTCCTCGGGCAGTTGCAGTGTGCGCGGAGGCATCGCCAAGCTCAGTTGAACAACACCACCTTGCGGCAGCCGTCCTGCTTCTGGTCGAACGCCGCGTAACCGGCGGCCGCGTCCGCCAGCGGCAGGCGATGCGTGATGATCTGCTCGGGCGCGAGCTCGCCGCGCTGGATCAGGCCGAGCAGTTCGGGCATGTACTTCTGCACGTGCGTCTGGCCCATACGGAAGTTCAGTCCCTTCTCGAACGCATCGCCGAGCATGAAACCGTGCAGCTGGCCGGCGTAGAGGCCGGCGATGCTGATGGTGCCGCCGCGACGCGTCGCGGCGATGGCCTGGCGCAGCGCCGCGCCGCTCGAGCCTTCGAGTCCGAGCGCGGTCAGCGTGCTCTCGAGCGTGCTGCCCTTGGCTTCGAATCCGACCGCATCGATCGAGGCGTCGACGCCGCGGTAGTCGGTGGCGTCGATGATCAGTTCGGCCGGATCGTCGATGCGCGAGAAGTCGACCGGCACCACGCCGTACGCCTGCTCGGCGTAGGCCAGCCGATCGGCGTGGTGATCGATCATCCAGATGCGCCGGACGCCGAGCATGCGCGCGCAGGCCGCCGCCATCAGTCCGACCGGACCGGCGCCGAAGATCGCCAGGCTGCAGCCCGGATCGAGTCCGCAGTTGCGCACCGCCTGGTAGCCGGTGGGCAGGATGTCGGACAGGAACAGCACCTGTTCGTCGGTCAGTCCGCTGTCCGACGGCAGCTTGAGCGGGCCGGTGTTCGCGCACGGCACGCGCACGAACTCCGCCTGTCCGCCGGCGTAACCGCCGTACAGGTGCGAGTAGCCGAACATGCCGGCGCCCGAGCGGATGTTCTTGCGATTGACGATCGCGCCGCGATCGGGATTGGTGGTCTCGCACGCCGCGTACTGCTCGCGCTCGCAGAAGAAGCAGCCGCCGCAGGCGATGGTGAACGGCACGACGACGCGATCGCCGCGCCGCAGCTGCGTGACGCCGGGTCCGACCTCCTCGACCACGCCCATGAACTCGTGGCCGAGCACGTCGCCCGGCTTCATGCCCGGCATCTTGCCGCGGTACAGGTGCAGGTCGGATCCGCAGATCGCGGTTGCGGTGACCCGCAGCAGGAGGTCGTCGGCGCTTTCGAGTCGCGGATCGGCGACGGTCTCGACGCGCACGTCGCGACTGCCGTGCCAGGTCAGGGCTTTCATCGGATCAGGCGCGCTTGCGTGCGGGCGAGGGGCGCTTGCCGCCGCTGCGCGAGGCGGCAGGACGCCGTCGCGGCGTCGCCGCGGCGGACTTGCGCGCGGTCTTGGCGGAGGCTGCCGGCGTGCGCTTGTTCTCGGAGATGCTGCGCTTGAGCAGTGCCATGAAGTCCACGACCTTGCCGGATTCCTCGCCCGCGTCCTCGTGCGTCTCGACGGGCGGCGCCGCGCGTCCCTTGCCCTTGCGGCGCACGCGTTCCTGGATGACCTTGCTCAGGCGGTCACGGAATTCATCGCGATAGTCCTGCGGCTTGAACGGCGCGCTCATCGATTCGACGAGCTGCTTGGCCATTTCGCGCTCGCGCGGCGTGATCTTGTACTGGCGTTCGCTGCCTTCGGGAAACGCGTACTCGGACGGATCGACCAGCTCCTGCGGGAACCGCAGCAGGTGCAGCACCATTGCCGGGCCTTCCGGCAGCACCAGCGCGAGGTGCTCGCGGGTGCGGATCACCACGCGCGCGAGCCCGGCGCGACCGAGCGCGTGCAGCGTCTCGCGCAGCAGCACGTAGCCCTTTTCGGATTTGCGCGTTGGCACCAGGTAGTAGGGACGATCGAAGTAGCGTGGACCGAGTTCCGCGGGATCGACGAACGCTTCGATGTCGACCGACTCCTTGCTCTGCGGCGCAGCCTCGCGGATGTCCTCGTCCTCCAGCACGACATAGTTGCCCTTGCTGTATTCGAAAGCCTTCACCACGTCCTTCCAGGGAACTTCCTCGCCGGTCTCGGCGTTGACGCGCTCGTAGCGCACGCGCTTCTGGTCGCGCGAATCGAGCATGTGGAAGCGCAGGTCGATGCGACGTTCGGCCGACATCAGCTGCACGGGGATGTTGAGGAGGCCGAACGAGATCGCGCCGGTCCAGATGGGACGGGAGGCCATGGGGATGCTCCGGATTCGTGTGCGTGACTCAGAGGCGGGAGGCGGCGCGGGCGACGCCGCGCCGAACCGGGGGTGCATCGATGCGCTGCCGCGCATCCATCAGGCGCGGTGCGTCCGGCCCGTCGTCGACGGCGTCGCCACGCGCGTCGTCTTCGTATTCATCGCCGCCGTCGCGCATCGACACCGGCGGGTCGCGCAGGCGACGCGCGGTGACCACGACCTCGAAGCACGCGGACTGCTCGCCGGCGGTCTGGCACTCCAGCATCACGCAATGGGCCAGACCGTCCTCGACGCGCGAGCAGCGCTGATCGGTCTCCACCAACGGTGGCAGGCCGGGCTCGTCCGGCACGCGCGGCATCGAAGAGAGCAGGTGCTCGATCTCGTCGGGCCAGCGTCGCGTCGGCGCGGCGGTCTGCGTGGAATGTTCCGCCGACGGATGGAAAGCCACCGATTGGCGCGCATCGCGAGGAGCGGTGATGGCCGTCGACGCGGTCGCGGATGCGTCGCGGCCGAGCACGGCGATCGTGACGGCGGCGCCGGTGATCAGCGCCAGCACCGGCGCAACCAGCGGCAACAGCCGACGGCGCACGAAGAACAGGCTGGCGAGGGGGCGGCGCTGCGGTGCCTTCATGTCGAATCTCCCTTCAGGCGTGCTGCGGGTGAAGACGACGACGGGGCCGCGTGTTGCACGCGGCCCCGCCGGTTCCAGTGCTTCGGTGAAGAGGTGTCGTGTCGGGTGCCGGCGACCTCGCGCTTGCGTGGTTCGATGCGAAAGCTCGCCGGACGGACGCGCGCCGGATCAGTGCTTGGCGGCGCGGAACTGGTTGCGCAGGTCGCGCACGCGGTCGTGGTTGCGCAGCACGCCCTGGTACTGCTGGTCTATCGTCTGGCGGATGTCCGCCGGCAGATCGGCCTTCAGCGCCTTGGCATACGCGCTCTTGGCCACGTCCTCACCGCGCTCGACTTCCTCGAGCACCGCGATGTTGTTGTCGCCCACCGCGGCCTTAACCTTGGTCCAGCCGCGATGAATCGCGCCGGCGACGGAACCGGTGTCATCGGGCTTGCCGCCGAGCGAGCGGATCAGGTTCTGCAATTCGACGGTGGCGCTCGCGCAGGAGCGCGAGCGGTCCTGCAAGAGGCTCTTGAGACCCGGATCCTCGGCCTTCTCCGCCGCGGCCTTGAAACCCATCTCGCCGTCACGGGAGACCTCGATCAGGTCATTGAGAGTGGAAACAGCTTCCTGGTTGTTCTTCATCGGTTCGCTCCGTTTCACAGGTGAAGTGAAATTCCATTGGTTGCGAAACGGGTCACCACAAGGAATGTGCCCGGCGCAATGGCGAGGGTTCACGACCGATCCGGAGGACGCGTCCTGCAAGTCGAGCGATGCGCGCCAGGACGACGGGCAAAAAAAAGAGAGGCAGCCGGGAAGTGCTGCCCCTCGAACTAGGAGAGACGCGCCAATCGAAACGCGTGCTCTCCAGCAGCCGCCGCACAGGGAGGAGGTGGCGGCTGCCCGGGACCGTCTGGGGGCCGGTCCGAACTGCATGCGGAACATGCAATCTGGCGTTTCACATCCAAGCTCCGTGCCGTTGGCGTCGCCCTGACCGCGGTCTCGGAAAATCACGCACTTGCGTCAAACGGGATGCAGCAGCGGGCTCGGCTGGCACGAAGACGCTGCGCAGTTCGCAACGCCCTCTGCAATGCGCATTGCAGCTTGCTTGGTCACGACGGTCGGTCGGTCGGCCCGGGTGCCGGAAACGCTTGCCTGGAGCCTGCGGGCGGACGCGTCGACATGGCATAGCCATTGCCAACTCAACTGGACACGACGGGGCGTCCCCTCGAACACCTCAGAGCTTCAGGAGCACGAATGTCGGTCTCGCTTTCCCTCGGTGCGCGCCAGAACCTGTCCATCTCGCCTCGCATGCAGCAGGCGATCCGGCTGCTGCAGTTGTCGGCGCTCGATTTCGAACTCGAACTGCGCAATTCGGTGATGACCAACCCGTTTCTCGAGGAGACCGAAGAGGCCGAGGCGGCCGTGACCGCGGGCGCCGCGCTCGATGGCGAACCCGACATTCTCTCGGTCACCGAAGCCTCGCCCGCGGCCGACGCGTTGATGGAGCCGTCGGCGATCATTACCGACGGTCTCGAAGCGGCCGCGCTGGCCGACGCACAGCCGGCGGTCGATCGTGCCGAACTGCTCGGTGACGACGGCACGCTACCGGACGACTTCGCGTTCGAGCGCACCTCGAACGCGCCCGCCAACGATGACGAGGGTCCGCAGCTGGGCTGGGTCGGTGAGACGCGCGGGCTGCGCGACCACCTGCGCCAGCAGTTGTATGCCTCCCGCCGCAGCGAGCGCGAAGTGCTGGCCGGCGAGATCGTCATCGAGACGCTCGACGACGACGGCTACCTGCGCGAGGACGTGCAGGCCTCGCTGGACAAGGTCGACGTCGATCCGCCGTTCACCGACGAAGAGATCCGCAGCGCCATCACGCTGGTGCGCAGCTTCGAGCCCACCGGCGTGGGCGCCACGTCGCTGACCGAATGTCTGTTGATGCAGCTGCGTGCCAAGGATGGCGACACGCCGGGCCGCGAACTGGCCGAGACCATCCTGACCGAGCACATCGACGTGCTGTCGCGTCGCGACTTCCAGAGCCTGCGCAAGCGCCTGGACTGCGACGAGGACGTGATGCGCGAGGCGCTCGCGCTGATCCGTCGGCTCGATCCGGACCCCGCCAGCCGCTACCAGGCCAAGGCGCCGGACTACGTGATCCCCGACGTGATCGTCTACGAGCAGAAGGGCAAGTACCTGGTCGCGTTGAACCCGGCGATCCGGTCGCGCGCGCGGCTCAACAAGCGCTACGTCGACATGTTCCGCGCCTGTCGTCGCAGCCAGCATCCGCAGATGAACCAGCAGTTGCAGGAGGCGCGCTGGCTGGTGCGCAACGTCGAGCAGCGTTTCGACACGATCCTGCGCGTGGCCAACTTCATCGTCGAGCGGCAACGCGAGTTCTTCGACGTCGGCGACATCGCGCTCAAGCCGCTGGTGCTGCGCGACGTGGCCGTCGAACTGGGGCTGCACGAATCGACCGTGTCGCGCGCCACCGGCAACAAGTACATGAGCACGCCGCGCGGCTGCTTCGAGTTCAAGCACTTCTTCTCGCGTGAACTGCCGTGCAGGGACGGGCCCGCCTGCAGCGCCGCCTCGGTGCGCAACCTGATCCAGGGACTGATCACCAACGAGCGGCGCAGCCGTCCGTTGTCGGACGTGGACATCGCCGCGCAGCTGCAGTCGCAGGGCATCCGCATCGCGCGTCGCACCGTCACCAAGTACCGGCGCATGCTCAAGGTGCCGCCGGCCGAGTTCCGCAAGGTGATGTGAGCTGGCAGGCGGCAGTCACGAGCCGCCTCGCTCCATCACGCCCTCGCCCCCGCGCAGTCGAGCGGGGGCGAGGGGGCGGTGTGTCGAGAACGAATCGAACGCAAAGGCGCAAAGATCGCAAAGGAAGATTTTTTCTTCGCGATCTTTGTGCCTTCGCGTCGAGTGTCAGGTCGTATTCGTCGCCGGCGGCTCCGGTGGCGGCGCGACTTCCAGCGCCACCGGTGCCGGCAGCACCGGCTGTTTGCGCTGCGGCAGCCAGCGATCCCAGTACGGGAAAATGCGGATCAGGTGAAAGACGAAGAAGCCCGCCCAGCGCCGCCATAGCACCGCCTCGGAGTAGCGATCGCTTTCGATGCTCAGGCAGTGGTTCGAGATCAGGCGCTCGAGATTGGCCTTGAGCTCGGCGGCGAAGGCGCGATCCCAGATGATCACGTTGGCCTCGAGGTTCAGCGACAGGCTGCTCGGATCCAGGTTGCTCGATCCCACCGTGCACCAGGCATCGTCGATCACCGCGACTTTTCCGTGCAGCGGCCGCTCGCAGTATTCGTAGATGCAGACGCCGGCCCGTGCAAGGTAGCGGTAGAGCGAGCGCGCGGCCCAGGTGGCGATGGCCTTGTCCGCGGCGCCGCCCTGGAGCACCAGGCGCACTTTCACGCCGCGGCGCGCGGCGCGGCGCATCTCGCGCACCAACCGATAGCCCGGAAAGAAATACGCGTTGGCGATCAGCACCTCGCTCCTGGCCTGGCGGATCGCCGCGCGGTAGTGGATCTCGATGTCGTCCTGGTGGCGATCGTTGTCGCGCCACGTGGCCAGCGCCGGTACGCCGCCCGACCGCGCGCGTTCCATCGACATCGGTTTCACACGAGAGCGCCACCAGGGCCGGTTGCGCGGGAGTTCGCGCAGTTCGAGCAGCGCCAGCACCAGCTCGCGGAAGTGGCCCACGATCGGCCCTTCGAGTTGTACCGCGTAGTCCTGCTTGGATTCGGGTCCGTGCTTGCGCAGGTGATCGATCGAGTAGTTGATGCCGCCGACGTAGGCCTCGCGCTGATCGACCACCACGATCTTGCGGTGCAGGCGCTTGAACATGTTCGTGCGCATGCCCAGCACGCGCGGCTTGGGGTCGAAATAACGGAAGTCGACGCCGGCATCGATCATCTCGGCGACGAATTCGCGCGACAGGTCCGGTGCGCCGTAGTGATCCGCCGTGGCGACCACCTTGACGCCGCGGCGCGCGGCATCGATCAGCGCCTGCTTGAGCGCCTGGCCCACCTCGTCATCGAAGATCAGGAAGGTTTCGAGCAGCACCTCGCGTTCGGCGCGCGCAATGGCGCCGAACACGGCCGGGTAGTACTCCTCCCCGTTTTCGAGCAGACGCACGCGATTGCCGTACGTCCAGTTGCCCGGTTGATCATCCAGCGGCATGGGGCGTCTCACAGCGCCACCTCGGCCAGCAGCCCGGCGTGGTCCGACAGGTGCGACCAGGGCCGCAGTGACAGCACCGCGAGGTGGCGCACGACGACGTTGCGCACGTAGATCCGATCGAGCCGCAGCACCGGCCAGCGGACGGGGAACGTTCGCGCCGAGGCGCCGCGACTTTCGTTGAACACCTCGGTCAATCCCGCGCGCTCGCGCAGGCGGCGATTGGCGTGCACGCGCCAGTCGTTGAAGTCGCCGGCCACGACCAGCGGCGCATCATCCGGGATCTCGCGCGAGATCAGGTCGCAGAGCATGTCCATCTGCTTGCGACGGTGCGAACCCGCCAGTCCCAGGTGCACGCAGATCGCGTGCAGACGCCGCGGATGGCCCGCCTTGTCGCCCGGCACTTCGAGCACGCAATGGAGCAGGCCGCGACGTTCGGGTCCGGCGACCGACACGTCGTGGTTCTGGTGCGCGACGATCGGAAACTTGGAGAGCAGCGCGTTGCCGTGATGCCCTTCCGGATAGCTCGCGTTGCGGCCGTACGCGAACGCCGGCCAAATCGAGTCGGCGAGGAATTCGTACTGCGAGACCTCCGGCCAGCGCGGGTAGCGCACCGGATGCGCGGTGTGCGCGCCGATCACTTCCTGCAGGAAGACCACGTCGGCGGACACGCCGCGCACGGCTTCGCGCAGTTCGTGCAGCACCATGCGGCGGTTGAAGGAGGTGAAGCCCTTGTGCGTGTTGAGCGTCAGCATCTTCAACGCGCACGTGGCCGCCGCCGGCGGCATGGCAAGGGCGGGCGATGCGGCGGACGCCTGGCGGGGGTCGACGGCGTTCTGCAGGGTCGCGGCGGTCACGATCGGTCGGGATTCAGGTTCAGGAGGTGGCTCATACGCTTACCGGACCCCAACCAAGCAAATCGCGTTCCGCCAATGTCGTGGGAACGGGCCTTGCTCGGACGGACGGTCGTGGATTCCGCGACGACCCCCGTACATCACGAGGTGCTGCCGCTGCCGCCGCCTCCGGCGCCGGTGAGGCGCAAGCGTTGGATCGCGCTGGTATGGCGCGCGCTGCTGCTGCTGTTCTTCGTGTGCGTCGCAACGCTGATCGCATCCAAGGCCAGCCAGGTGGACTGGGCGCGCGTCGGCGAGTCGCTGTCGAGCTACAGCGCCACCGAACTGCTGCTCGCATTCGTCGCGGCGGCACTGGGCTACGTCTGCACAGGCAGCTTCGACCTGATCGGGCGGCGCTATACCGGGCACCGGCTGCCCAAACTGCGCACGTTCTCGATCAACGCGGTCGCGTACGCGTTTTCGCTCAACCTCGGCGCCCTGGTCGGCGGATGGGGTTTTCGCGTCCGCCTGTACACGCGATTCGGCCTGCCGGTCTGGGTGGTGCTGCGCATCATCATGCTGGCGGTGGTCACGAACTGGAGCGGCTTCGTGCTGTTGACGGGGCTGCTTCTGCTGCTGTGGCCGCCGGCCCTGCCAACACAGTGGGCGGTGCCGGTGGTGGCGCTGCGCGCGTGCGGCGTGATCCTGCTCGGCGCGATCGGCGCGTACCTGACTGCGTGCGCGATCGGGCACAAGCGCGGATGGGCGATGAAGGTGCGCGGCGAGCGCATGCGCCTGCCGAGCCTGCACATGGGCATCGCGCAGTTGCTGCTCTCCTGTGCGAGCTGGCTGCTGATGGCGGCGGCGCTGGCGCTGCTGCTGCCGGCGGATCTGCCGTTCAAACGGGTCGTGGAATCGCTGTTCGCCAGCGCCATCGCCGGCGCGGCGCTGCACGTGCCCGGCAACGTCGGCGTGCTCGAAGGCAGCTTCGCCGCGCTGATGGCCTCTGAACTGGACGAAGTCGACGCGTTGGCCGGGATCCTCGCCTTCCGGGCGGTGTATTTCCTCGCGCCGTTCCTGCTCGCCGGCGTGGGTTACGCCGTGCTCGAAACCAGCGCCCGCAGACAGCGCAGAAAGAAGGCCTGAATACGCCCACCCTTGCGTGCTGCATCGAACGGGGCATCGCCGCGCAACTTGCAGCGTCCTCCACGGGCCTCCCGGTCCGCGTCGCGGGCACGAAACTTGTGCGCTGAAGCGGATTCGTCCCTCGTCGCGGCACCGCTCGACCGAGGGGTCATTCCCACTCGCCCCCCTTCGATCCGGAACGACCATGACAGCCGCCTATTCCCCGGTGACGGCCACCGGTGCATCGACGCTCCTTCTCCACTTCCATCGCGGGTTCTGGCAGGTGCGCTCATGAGTACCGCCATGCGCAACACGCCCTCGCCGACGAGCGCGCAAGGTCGCGGGAGTGGCGGAGAAACCACGCCCAAGCCGCAGGAGGTGCTCGATCGTGCGGTCAAGGCGCCGCGCGTGATCATCGATCGGCTGCGGCCTTGCGTGGACGACGGGCGCTTTCCCGCCAAGGGCGTGCTGCACCAGCCGATCCTGTTCGAGGCCGACGTGTTCAGCGACGGTCACGAGGTGCTCGCGGCCGAGCTGGTGCTGCGCGCGCCCGGCCACGACGGTGCAAGGCGCATCACGATGCAGGCACTCGGCAACGATCGCTTCCAGGCGCGCGTCGTACCCGCGCGCGTGGGCCGGCACCTGTTCACCGTCGAAGCGTGGCTCGACACCTGGGCGAGCTACCGCCGCGGCCTGTCGCGACTGCACGAGGCCGACAAGGTCTCGCCGCAGGATCTGGCCGAAGGCCTCGAACGCGTCGGCGCGGCCGCACGGGTCGATCGCGACGGCGCGGTGCGATCGTTGATGGAACGGCTCACCGGTCGATCGCGCGAGGAAGTGATCGCGCTGCTGCTCGACGACGGCGTGGCCGAGCTGATGTCCTCGCGCCTGTCGCGCGGATTCCCCACCCGCCATCCCTACGAGCTGAGCGTCGACGTCGAACGCGAACGCGCCGGCTTCGCCAGCTGGTACGAGCTGTTCCCGCGCTCGGCCGGCGCGCCGGGACGTCACGGCACGTTCGACGACGTCGTGTCGCGCCTGCCCGCGATCGCCGCGATGGGTTTCGATGTGCTCTACATGCCGCCGATCCATCCGATCGGAACGACCAAGCGCAAGGGTCGCAACAACAGCCTCGTCGCGGCGCCCGGCGACGTCGGCAGTCCGTACGCCATTGGTGCCGCCGACGGCGGCCACGATGCGGTGCACGCCGATCTGGGCGGGATCGAATCGCTGCGTCGCCTGCGCGATGCCGCGGCCGGCTACGGCATCGAGCTGGCGCTCGACATCGCGATCCAGTGCTCGCCCGACCATCCGTGGCTGCGCGAGCATCCCGAATGGTTCAGCTGGCGCAGCGACGGCAGCGTGAAGTGCGCCGAGAATCCGCCGAAGAAGTACGAGGACATCGTCAACGTCGAGTTCTACAACCCCGGCGCATTGCCCTCGTTGTGGATCGCATGGCGCGACGTCATCGAGAAGTGGATCGGCGAAGGCATCCGCATGTTCCGCGTCGACAATCCGCACACCAAGCCGCTGCCGTTCTGGCAGTGGCTGATCGCCGACATCCGTTCGCGGCATCCGGACGCGATCTTCCTCTCCGAGGCCTTCACGAAGCCGGCGATGATGTATCGCCTGGCCAAGATCGGGTTCACGCAGAGCTACACCTACTTCACGTGGCGCAACCACAAGGAAGAACTCGACGCCTACATGCGCGAGCTCACCCAGGAGCCGCCGCGCGATTTCTTCCGGCCCAACTTCTTCGTCAATACGCCCGACATCAATCCGCCGTTCCTGCAGACCTCCGGCAGGGCGGGCTTCCTGATCCGCGCGGCGCTGGCCACGACGCTGTCCGGACTATGGGGTCTCTACAGCGGTTTCGAGCTGTGCGAAGCGGCGCCGCTGCCCGGTCGCGAGGAATACCTGGACTCCGAGAAGTACGAACTGCGGCATCGCGACTGGACCGCGCCGGGCAACATCGTCGGCGAGATCTCGCGGCTCAACCACCTGCGGCGCGAGAACCGCGCGCTGCAGTCGCACCTCTGGTACCAGCCGGTGCGCTCCGACAACGATCACATCCTGGTCTACGCCCGGCAGGTGCCGGGCGACGACGTGCTGATCCTGGTCGCGGTGAGCCTGGATCCGCACGCGACGCAGGAAGGCACGTTCGATCTGCCGTTCGATGCACTGGAAGTGGGCGAGGGCGGCGCGCTGGAGTCGGAGGAGCTGATGTCGGGACGGCGCTTCGTCTGGCACGAGCGCCGCCAGCATTGGCGCTTCGTGCCGCAGGAGATGCCGTTTGCGATCTTCAAGCTGCGCCGCGCCGGCGGGGTGGTGGCATGACCGGCTCGCGCGGCAACCAGAAGAAGACCCGCGGCCACAGCAGGCGCCAGCCGCCCGCGTTCGAGCAGGATCCCCTCTGGTACAAGGACGCGGTCATCTACCAGCTGCACGTGAAGTCGTTCTTCGATGCCAACGACGACGGCATCGGCGACTTCGCCGGCCTGATCCAGAAGCTGGACTACATCAAGAATCTGGGCGTCAACACGATCTGGCTGCTGCCGTTCTACCCGTCGCCGCGACGCGACGACGGCTACGACGTGGCCGACTACCGCGGTGTGAGCCCGGACTACGGGACGATGGCCGACGCGCGCCGGTTCATCGCCGAGGCGCACGATCGCGGGCTGCGCGTGATCACCGAGCTGGTGATCAACCACACATCGGACCAGCATCCGTGGTTCCAGCGTGCGCGCAGTGCGCCGCGCGGGTCGGCGCTGCGCAATTTCTACGTGTGGACCGACGATCCCAAGCAGTACGCCGGCACGCGCATCATCTTCGTCGACACCGAGCAGTCGAACTGGACCTGGGATCCGGTGGCACAGCAGTACTTCTGGCACCGCTTCTACTCGCACCAGCCCGACCTGAACTTCGACAGCCCGCTGGTCATGCGCGCGGTGATCTCGACGATGCGCTACTGGCTGGAGCTGGGCATCGACGGTCTGCGCCTGGACGCGGTGCCGTACCTGATCGAACGCGAAGGCACCAACAACGAGAACCTCCCGGAGACGCACGCGGTGCTCAAGCGCCTGCGCGCGGAGATGGACGCGGCATTCCCGGGCCGCCTGCTGCTGGCCGAGGCCAACCAGTGGCCCGAGGACGTGCAGCACTATTTCGGCGGCCGCGTGGTCTCGAGGCCCGACGGCACGCAGGAGACCGTCGGCGACGAATGCCACATGGCGTTCCACTTTCCGCTGATGCCGCGGCTCTACATGGCGGTGGCGCAGGAAGACCGTTTCCCGATCTCCGACATCCTGCGCCAGACGCCGGACATTCCCGGCAACTGCCAGTGGGCGGTGTTCCTGCGCAACCACGACGAGCTCACGCTCGAGATGGTCACCGAGATCGAACGCGACTACCTGTGGAAGACCTATGCCGCGGACAAGCGCGCACGCCTGAACATCGGCATCCGCCGCCGCCTGGCGCCGCTGGTCGAACGCGACTATTCGCGCCTCGAACTGCTCAACTCGCTGCTGCTGTCGATGCCCGGCACGCCGGTCATCTACTACGGCGACGAGATCGCGATGGGCGACAACATCTATCTCGGTGATCGCGACGGCGTGCGCACGCCGATGCAGTGGTCGCCCGACCGGAACGGCGGCTTCTCGCGCGCCGACCCCGCCAAGCTGGTGCTGCCGCCGATCCAGGACCCGGTGTACGGGTACATGGCCAACAACGTCGAGGCGCAGCAGCGCGACCCGCACTCGCTGCTCAACTGGGTGCGACGCATGCTCGCGGTGCGCAAGCGCTTCAAGGCCTTCGGACGCGGCACGATCAAGCTGTTGTATCCGCGCAACCGCCGGATCATCGCCTACCTGCGCCAGTTCGACCCGCCCGATGGCGGCCCGTCGGAACTGGTGCTGTGCGTGGCCAACCTGTCGCGCGCGGCGCAGGCCGTGGAGCTGGACCTGTCGGTGTTCGCCGGCCGGGTGCCGGTGGAGACGATGGGCGGATCCGCGTTTCCTCCGATCGGTCAGCTGCCGTACCTGCTGACGCTGGCCCCTTACGGCTTCCACTGGTTCGAACTGGCGGACAAGGCGCACATGCCGGCGTGGCACGCCGCTCCGCCGGAACCGCTGCCGGAGTACCTGACGTTCGTGCTGCGCGGATCGCTGTCGGACCTGATGCAGGACGCGCCCAAGCGCCGGCTCGAGCAGGACGTGCTGCCGATCTATCTGCCGCTACGCCGCTGGTTCGCGGCCAAGAACGAAGTGCTGACCGAGGTGCGGATCGACCGGATGATCCCGATCCCGCATCCCGAGAAGGAAATGATGCTGCTGCAGCTGTGCGTGAACACCGCCGATGGCGGCGTCGAGCGCTACCAGCTGCCGATCGGCCTGCTGCCCGAGACCAGCGTCATCAGCGCGCTGCCGCAGCAGCTGGCGCTGGCCCGCGTCCGCAGCGGCCCGCGCGTCAGCCTGCTCACCGACGCGGTGACCATCGATGCGTTGGCGCGCACGATCGTGTCGATGGTGCGCAATTCCACCATCCTGCCGGCCGGCGAAGGCGCGGAACTGCGCTGCATCCCGACGGCGCAGTTGATGGAAGCGGCGATCCCGGAGGATGCCGAGATCCGGCGCGTGGCGGTCGAGCAGTCGAACACGTCGTTGATCGTGGGCAACGTGGCGATCATCAAGCTGTTCCGCAAGCTCACGCGTGGCGAGAACCCCGAGGCGGAGATGAGCCTGGCGCTGACCGAGCGCGGCTATCGCAACACGCCGTCGCTGTACGGCCAGATCGTGCAGGTTGCCGCCGACGGCACGCCCACCGTGCTCGGCGTGGTGCAGCAGTTCCTGCACAACCAGGGCGATGCGTGGAGCTTCACGCAGAACGTGCTGCAGCGCGCGCTGCGCGACCTGTCGCTGGCGACCAACGACAGCGCGGGGCCCAACGCCGTCAGCGGTGCGGTCAACGAACTGCTCGCCTTTGCCCGCACGCTCGGCGGACGGCTTGCCGAGATGCACGTGGCGCTGGCGCAGCCCGGTGGCGGACCGGCGTTCCCGTCCGGGCCGATGGACGAATCCGACTGCGAGCGGCTGGCGCAGCGCGTCGAGGCGCGCTTCGACGAGGCGATGCGGGCGCTGCAGCGCGCGGTCGACGCGCCTAAGGCGCAGATGCCTGAAGCCTCCGCCGAGCGCGCGCGACGGCTGTTGCGGCACGCCAAGGCGATCCGTGCGTGCATCGTTCCGCAGTCGCGGCGGGCGCTGGGCAGCACGCAGCTGCGCATCCATGGCGATCTGCACCTGGGCCAGGTGCTGGTCGCGCAGGGCGACGCGTTCTTCGTGGACTTCGAGGGCGAACCGGCCCGCAGCATGGAGGAGCGTCGTGCACCGAGCACGCCGCTGCGCGACGTCGCGGGAATGCTGCGTTCGTTCGACTACGCGGTGGCGGTGGCCGAGCGCGGTCGGCCGCAGTTCGGCAACGGTCATGCGCAGCAGCTGGGCGACACGCTGTTCGAAGGGGTTCGCGCCAGCTGCGCGCCGGCGTTCCTGCAGGCGTGGAGCGACGCCGCCGCCGGCACGGCGGTGATGGCCGGTTCGATCGCCGATCGCAATGCGGTGCTCGACCTGGTGCTGCTGGAACGTGCATCGCACGAGATCGTATACGAGGCGACCAATCGTCCGGACTGGATCGACGTCCCGCTGCAGAGCCTGGAATCACTGGTCGACCGCCTGCTGGCGCCGACGATGGAGCGCCGTGATGGATGACGTTGCCCCGGCCGAACTGCGTCTGCCCGATCGCGCGGCGCACGCGCTGATCGAGGCCACCTGCGGCGATCCGTTTTCGCTGCTCGGACCGCATCCGCTGCGCGGCGGTGCGGTGGCGCTGCGCGTGTTCGTGCCCGGCGCCAAGGCGATCGCCGTGGTCGCGGGCGGTGCGGGCAAGCCGATCGCGCTGCAGCCGGCGCAGGTACCCGGCCTGTTCGTCGGACCGCTCCAGCGGCGGGGAAACTACCGGCTGCGCATCGAATGGCCATCGGGGCAGATGCAGGAGACCGAGGACCCGTACGCGTTCGGCGAGCTGCTCGACCACCACGATCTGTCGCGCTTCTCGGGCGGCCTGCATCCGCACCTGGGCAGGGCGCTGGGTGCGCACGTGCTCGATCTGGACGGCGTGTCCGGCGTGCGCTTCGCGGTGTGGGCGCCCAACGCGCGCCGCGTGTCGGTGGTCGGCGACTTCAACAGCTGGGACGGACGGCGCCATCCGATGCGCCGCCGCGTCGAGGCCGGCGTGTGGGAACTGTTCGTGCCGCGCGTGAAAGCCGGCGCGATCTACAAGTACGAGGTGCTGGGACCGCACGGCGTCCTGCCGCTGCGCGCCGATCCGGTGGCGGGACAGGTGCAGGCCGCGCCGGAAACGGCCAGCGTCGTGCCCGATCCCACGCCGTTCGAATGGACCGATGGTCGATGGATGGACCAGCGCGCGAACCGCCAGGACGCGGGCGCGCCGATCTCGATGTACGAGGTGCACGCCGAATCCTGGCGCCGGCCCGCACCGCACGCGACGCTGGGCTGGAACGGCCTGGCCGATCAGCTGATCGACTACGCGCGCGGCCTGGGCTTCACGCACATCGAACTGATGCCGGTGAGCGCGCATCCGTTCGGCGGCTCGTGGGGCTACCAGCCGCTCGGGCTGTACGCGCCGCATCCGCCCCTGGGCACGCCGCGCGAACTGCAGCGCTTCGTCGATCGCTGCCATGCCAAGGGCCTCGGCGTGATCGTCGACTGGGTGCCCGCGCATTTCCCGACCGACGCGCACGGCCTGGCGCGCTTCGACGGCACCGCGCTCTACGAACACGAGGATCCGCGCGAGGGCTATCACCAGGACTGGAACACGCTGATCTTCAACCTGGGCCGCACCGAGGTGCAGGCGCACCTGATCGGCAGCGCGCTGCACTGGCTGGACCATTTCCACGTGGACGGCCTGCGCGTCGACGCGGTCGCCTCGATGCTCTACCGCGACTACTCGCGCCGCGCCGGCGAGTGGGTGCCCAATATCCACGGTGGTCGCGAGAACCTCGAAGCCGTGGCCTTCCTGCGCCAGTTCACCTACGCCGTGCACGAATACCATCCGGGCGCCATCACCATCGCCGAAGAGTCGACCGCGTGGCCCGGCGTGACGCATCCGGTGAAGGACGGAGGCCTGGGGTTCGACTTCAAATGGAACATGGGCTGGATGAACGACACGCTGCGCTACGCGTCGCGCGATCCGGTGCATCGTCGCTGGGCGCACGACGACATCGGCTTCGGACTGGTCTACGCGTTCTCGGAGCGTTTCGTGCTTCCGCTTTCCCACGACGAAGTGGTGCACGGCAAGCGCTCGCTGCTCGGGCGCATGCCGGGGGACGACTGGCAACGCTTCGCCAACCTTCGCGCCTACTATGGGTTCATGTGGGCGCACCCGGGAAAGAAGCTGCTCTTCATGGGCGGCGAAATCGCACAGGAGACCGAGTGGAATCACGACGCACAGCTCGATTGGACGGCGCTGGAGGGCGATGCGCCGACCGCCGCGATGCGGCGCGGCATGCAGCGGCTGATCGGCGATCTCAACGGTCTGGTCGTGGCAACGCCCGCGCTGCACCGCTCGGATGCCGATCCGCAGGGTTTCGAGTGGATCGTCGGGGACGATCGCGACCAGAGCGTGTTCGTGTTCTGTCGTCACGCGCTGGACGAGCGCTCGCCGCCGGTGCTGGCCGCGATGAATTTCACGCCGGTGCCGCGACACGGCTACCGCATGGGCGTGCCGAGGGGCGGACGCTGGCGCGAGGTGCTCAACACCGACGCCGCCGCGTACGGCGGCTCGGGCATCGGCAATTTCGGCGGGGTCGAGGCGCAGGCAGTGCCCTGCCACGGCCACGCACACAGCATCGAACTGACGCTGCCGCCGCTGGGCGTCGTGTGGCTGCAGGCTGCGGACGCGAGCACCTGACCCTGTGGCGAATCCGATGATGCAGCCCGACGAACCGGGTCCGCTGGGCACGCACTGGGACGGCCGTGGCTGCCACTTCGCGGTGTTCTCCGCGCACGCCGACGCGCTCGAGCTGTGCCTGTTCGACGCCGCCGGCAAGCACGAGGTCGCGCGCTATCGCCTGCCGGACTGCACGGACGGCGTGTGGCACGGCTACCTGCCGGGCGCGCGACCGGGCCAGTTGTATGGCTATCGCGCCTACGGCCCCTACGAGCCCGAGGCGGGGCACCGATTCAATCCGCACAAGCTGCTGCTCGATCCCTATGCGCGCCAGATCGCCGGCGAGCTGCGCTGGCACGACGCGCTGCATGGCTATCGCGTGGGCTCGCCCAAGGCCGACCTGTCGTTCGATCGGCGCGACAGCGCGGCGTACATGCCCAAGGCGATGATCAGCGGCGACCACTTCGACTGGGGCGGCGACCATCCGCCGCGCGTGCCCTGGTCGGAAACGGTGATCTACGAGGCGCATGTGCGCGGCTTCACGCGCCGACGCAATGAGATCCTCGAGCACGATCGCGGCACGTTCGGCGCGCTGGGCACGCAGCCGGTGATCGACTACCTGCGCGACCTGGGCATTACGGCCATCGAACTGCTGCCGATCCACTTCTTCGCGCGCGACCGCCGGCTTCTCGACCTGGGCCTGACCAACTACTGGGGCTACAACACGCTCGGATTTTTCGCCCCGGATCCGGCCTATCTCTCCGACGGCACCATCGGACAGGTGAAGTGGGCGGTGCAGCGGCTGCACGCGGCCGGCATCGAGGTGCTGCTCGACGTGGTCTACAACCACAGCTGCGAAGGCAGCGAGCTCGGGCCGACGCTGTCGTTCCGCGGCCTGGACAACGCCAGCTACTACCGCCTGCACCCGGATCAGCCGCGTCACTGCATCAACGACACCGGCTGCGGCAACACGCTGGATTTCTCGCATCCGCGCGTGATCCAGATGGTGATGGATTCGCTGCGGTGGTGGGTCACCGAGTACCACGTCGACGGATTCCGTTTCGACCTGGGCGTCACGCTCGGGCGCGAGCCCGGCGGCTTCGATCCCGGCGCGGGGTTCTTCGATGCGCTGCTTCAGGATCCGGTGCTGTCGAGGGTCAAGCTGATCTCCGAGCCCTGGGACATCGGGCCCGGCGGGTACCAGGTGGGCAACCATCCGGCCGGCATGGCCGAATGGAACGGCGTCTATCGCGATGACGTGCGCCGATACTGGCGCGGCGACGAGGGCCTGCGCGGGGCGCTGGCCGCGCGCCTGCAGGGTTCGGCCGACCTGTTCGACCATCACCGCCGCAGGCCGTGGGCGTCGGTCAATTTCATCACCGCGCACGACGGCTACACGCTCGAGGACTGGGTCAGCTACGAGCAGAAGCACAACGACGCCAACGGCGAGGACAACCGCGACGGCGCCGATGACAACAACAGCCGCAACTGGGGCGTCGAGGGACCGACCGACGATCCCGCGATCCTGGCGCTGCGCGATCGCGCCAAGTTCAACATGCTGGCGACGCTGCTGACGTCGCACGGTACGCCGATGCTGCTGGCCGGCGACGAGTTCGGCCACACGCAGAACGGCAACAACAACGCGTACTGCCAGGACAACGAGATCTCCTGGCTCGACTGGTCGAAGCTCGAAGGCGAGCGCGGCCGGCGCCTGCACGACTTCGTGCGCAAGCTGCTCAAGCTGCGCGAGCAGTGGCTGCTGCTGCGCGGCGTTCGCTTCATGCACGGGCAGGGCACCGAGGAGATCGGCCTGCCGGACCTGATGTGGTTCGACGAGCTCGGCCAGCGCCTGCACTCGGGCGATTGGGACAACCCGGTCGCGCGGTTGCTCGGCGTGCGCCGCGTGCAGCCGCGTGGCGATCGCGTCGAGATCGCGATGCTGCTGTTCAACGCCGATTCGGCCGAGCACGAGTTCGTGCTGCCGCCCCCGGTGCCGGCGTTTCGCGTGCTGTTCGACACCGCCGACCCGCTCGGCGACGAGCGTCCGGTCGCCGGCGATCGGTATGCGCTCGCCGCGGGGTGCATGGCGCTGCTGGGCGCGCAGGTCGATCGTCAGACCGCGCTGCAGTGGGGCGAGGCCAAGGTGCAGGACGCACCGGGGAACGACCCGTGACGGCGCCGCGCGCGGGGCTCGGCGCCGTGCCGCAGGCGGACGGCTCCACCCGGTTCCGTTTCTGGGCGCCGGCGCTGGACGGCGTCACGCTCGAGCTCGGCGACGGGCGCACGCAGGCGTTGAAGCCCGACCCGCAGGGCCTGTTCGAGCACCGCTTCGCGCGTTGCCCGGCGGGCACCGCGTATCGCTACCGGCTGCCTGACAGCACCGCGGTGCCCGACCCGGCGTCGCGCGCGCAGGCCGACGACGTGCACGGCGACAGCCTCGTGGTCGATCCCGGCGCGTATGCCTGGAAGCACGATCAATGGCGCGGACGGCCGTGGTCGCAGACGGTGATCTACGAGCTGCACCCGGGCCTCTGCGGCGGCTTCAAGGGCGTCGCCGGCGAACTGCCGCGGCTGGCGGAGCTCGGCATCACCGCGATCGAACTGATGCCGGTTGCGGATTTCCCGGGCCGCCGCAACTGGGGCTACGACGGCGTGCTGCCGTATGCGCCCGACCGGGCGTACGGTGCGCCCGACGATCTGCGTGCGCTCGTCGACGAGGCGCACGGCCTGGGGCTGATGGTGTTTCTCGACGTGGTCTACAACCACTTCGGTCCCGACGGGAACTACCTGAACGCCTACGCCCCGGCTTTTTTTCGCGACGACGTGCAGACGCCCTGGGGCGCGGCGATCGATTTTCGCCGGCCGCAGGTGCGCGCGTTCTTCACCGAAAACGCACTGCACTGGATCGAGGAGTACCGCATCGACGGATTGCGCTTCGACGCCGTGCACGCGATCCATGATCCGGACTGGCTGCAGCAGACGGCGCGGGCGATCCGGGCTTCGGCACAGGCCGCCGGGCGTTTCGTGCACCTGGTGCTGGAGAACGACGACAACCGCGCCGAGCTGCTGCGCCCGACGTCCGAAGGCGCGCATTACGACGCGCAGTGGAACGACGATGCGCACCACGCGCTGCACGTGCTGCTCACCGGCGAGCGCGAGGGCTACTACGCCGCGTACGCCGACGCGCCGGCGCGCCATCTCGCACGATGCCTGTCGGAAGGATTCGCCTACCAGGGCGAGACGTTCGAGCCCAGCGGTCATGCGCGCGGAACGCGCAGCGCGGACCTGCCGCCGGCGGCGTTCGTGATGTTCCTGCAGAACCACGACCAGGTCGGCAACCGCGCGTTCGGCGATCGCCTGAGCGTGCTCTGCCGCGAGCCCGAAGCATTGCGTGCGGCCACCGCGCTGCTGCTGCTGGCTCCGTCGATCCCGTTGCTGTTCATGGGCGAGCCCTGGGGCAGCCGTACGCCGTTCCTGTATTTCACCGACCACACCGACGCGAAGCTGGCAGGCCTGGTGCGCGAAGGACGCCGGCGCGAGTTCGCGCGGTTCCGGGCGTTCGCCGACCCCGCGACCCGCGAGCGCATTCCGGACCCGAACGAGCCCGCGACGTTCGAGCGTTCGCGCGCCGACGCGCTCGAGGACGACGTCGGCGCGCGCATCCACGCCGACGAACTGCGCCATCTGCTGCGGGTGCGGCGCGAGCACGTGGTGCCCGGCATCGACGGCTGCGTTTCGCTCGGGGCGCGGGCGATCGGCGACGCCGCGGTCTGCGCGCGCTGGCGCCTGGGCGACGGCCGCGTGCTAACGCTCGCCGCGAACTTCGGCGAGGAGCCGATCACGCTGGATCCGTCACCGGCGGGCGCGCTGGTCCATTCGACCCGCATCGCGCAGGCGCACGCCGCGCCGGCCGGTGACGCGGTGCCGCTGCCGGCGTTCTGCTGCGCGGCCTGGATCGCCTGAGCGATGGACGTCGAGGATCCGCGTGCGCCGACGCTGCACGAACTGGCTCGCGCGGCGGGCGTCAGCCTGCAGTGGCGCGACTACACCGGGCGCGATCGCGCCGTCTCGGATCAGGCCCTGGGGCGCGTGCTGCACGCGCTGGAGGTTCGCGCGAGCACCCGGCACGAACGCGCCGAGAGCCTGCAACGACTGCGCGAGGAGGCCGCGGCGCCGGCGCCGATGATCACCGCCGACGCGGGCGCGCCGGTGCGGCTTGCGGCGAACGCCGCAGGCCGTTTTCGGCTCGAACTCGAGGACGGACGCGCGATCGAAGGCGAGCTCGACGCTGCGGCACCGACGCTCCCGCCGATCGATCGGCCCGGCTATCACCGCCTGCTGATCGGATCCAATGCGCCGGTGACGCTGGCGGTGGCGCCGCGCCATTGCATGGGCGTTGCGGACCTCGGTGCGCGACGTCGGCGCTGGGGCATCACGGTGCAGGTGCCGGCGCTGCGGCGTCGCGGCGACGGCGGCATCGGCGATTTCGGTGCAGTCGCACAGCTGGTGCCTGCGCTCGTGCGACATGGTGCCGACGCGATTGCGCTGAGCCCGGCGCACGCGGGCTTCGGCGCCTGGCCGGACCGTTTCGCGCCGTACAGTCCGTCCTCGCGCCTGATGCGCAACCCGCTGCTCGCCGACCCGCGCGCGGTGTTCGACAGCGACACCGTCGACGGCGTGATCGCGCTGTGCAATCTGGCCGAGACTTTCGCCGAACTCGAGGCGGCGCCGCAGATCGATGCCGGACGCGCGGCGCGCGCAAAGTCGCTGCTGTTCCGCGGACTGTTCGCGTGCCTGGAGCCGAGCGGACGTCGCACCGCGTTCGACCAGTGGCGCGCTTCGCAGGGACCGCTGGTGCGCCAGCACGCGGTGTTCGAGGCGTTGCACGCACGTTTCTCGCGCGGACCGGAGCCGGTTGCGCACTGGCGCAACTGGCCCGGCGAGTTTCGCGATCCCTGGGGTCCGCTGGTCGAGCGGTTCGCTTCCGAGCACCCCGGCGATGTGGAGTTCGGGGAATTCGAGCAGTGGCTCGCCGAATGCAGCATCGCCGCAACGCAGGGCGCCGCGCGCCACGCCGGCATGGCGATCGGCCTGATCGCCGATCTGGCGGTGGGAACCGACAGCGCCGGCAGTCATGCCTGGAGCCGGCAGCACGACCTGCTGCTGGGGTTGCGCATCGGCGCGCCGCCGGATCCGCTCAACGTCAAGGGCCAGGACTGGGGGTTGGCGGCGTTGTCGCCGCGAACGCTGCGGCGCGAAGGATTCCGGCCGTTCATCGAGCTTTTGCGCGCCAACCTCGCCGGTGTCGGCGGACTGCGCATCGATCACGTGTTCGGCCTGCAGCGGCTGTGGCTGATCGCCGACGGCACCGATGCCGGCGAAGGCGCATACGTGCAGTACCCGCTGAAGGATCTGCTGCGCCTGCTCGCGCTCGAGTCCTGGCGCAACGGCGCGCTGATCATCGGCGAGGACCTGGGAACGATGCCCGACGGTTTCCAGTCGCAGCTGATCGACGCGGGCCTGCTGGGCATGCGCGTGCTGTGGTTCCAGCGCGACGCCGGGTACTTCGTCGAGCCTTCGCGCTGGCCCGAGACCGCGGTGGCGATGACCTCGACGCACGACCTGCCGACGGTGGCCGGATGGTGGAGCGGACGCGACCTGGGCTGGCGTGCACGCCTCGACCTGCTGGATCCGGACCAGACCGAGCAACAGGCGCAGGCGGCGCGGGCGCTGGATCGCAAGGCGTTGTGGGACGCCTTCGAGCATGCGCAGATCGTCGGTCGCGGCACGCCGACGCCGGATGCGAAGCAGGGTGCCGCGGTGGCACGCGCGGCCGCGTCGTTCATCGGCCGCACGCCGTGCAGCCTGGCGCTACTGCCGATCGAGGACGCGTTGGCGCTGTCCGAGCAGCCGAACATTCCGGGTACCGTCGACGAGCACCCGAACTGGCGGCGCCGTCTGCCCGGCGACGCCGACACGCTGCTCGAGGACGCGGTGCCCGACGCGGTGCTCTCGACACTGCAGCGCGCACGCATCGACGGATCGGGCTGATGCCGACCGCCTCGACGACGCCGCGCGCCACCGCCCGCGTGCAGGTGCACGCCGGATTCACGTTCGACGATGCACGCGCGCGGCTCGACTATCTCGAGCGGCTGGGCATCTCGCACCTGTTCGTCTCGCCGATCCTGACCGCGCGCGCCGGATCGCAGCATGGCTACGACGTGATCGACCATGCCGCGGTGAATCTGGAACTGGGCGGCGAGGAAGGTCTGCGCCGACTGGTGCACGCGTTGCGCGAGCGACGGATGGGTCTGGTGGTCGACGTCGTGCCCAACCACATGGCGGTCGGACGCGGCGACAACCCGCGCTGGCTCGACGTGCTCGAGTGGGGCCGCGACAGCCGCAACGCGACGTTCTTCGACATCGACTGGGATCGTCCCGATCCGGCGCTGTCGCAACGCGTGCTGGCGCCGTTCCTGGGCGAGCCTTACGGCGAGGCGCTGGAACAGGGGCGCATCGCGCTGGCGTTCGACGCGGACATCGGTCGCTTCGAGGTGCGCTACGCCGACCACGTGTTCCCGCTGCGGCCGTCGCACTACCGCATGCTGCTGGGCGCCGTGCCGGCGCTGGCCGAGCGGATCGACGAGGCGTCGTCGCGCTCGCGCGGCGAGGCGCGCGATGCGGCGTTCGCCGCGGCCCGCGCCGAACTGGCGCAGGCGTACGCCGGTGACGCCGTGGTGCGCGACGCGATCTCGGGCGCGCTGTCGCGGCTGGATCCGGCGCAGCCGGGTGGCCGCGCGCTGCTGCACCGGTTGATGGAACGCCAGCACTGGCGCCTGGCGTGGTGGCGCACCGCGGGAGACGAGATCAACTGGCGGCGCTTCTTCGACGTGACCGAACTGTGCGCGATCCGCATGCAGGACCGCGCCGTGTTCGAGATCGTGCACGGCACGCTGCTGCGCCTGTACGGCGAGGGTCTGATCGACGGGCTGCGCATCGATCACGTCGATGGCCTGGCCGACCCGCGCGGCTACTGCCGGCAGTTGCGTGCGCGCCTGCGTCGTGAACGACCGGACCACGCGGCGTGGGTCGTCGTCGAGAAGATCCTGGCGCCGGGCGAGCGGCTGCCGGCCGACTGGCAGACCGACGGCACCTCCGGCTACACGTTCATGAACGAGGTCGGTGCGCTGCTGCACGACGCCCGCGGTCTGGAGCGACTGAGCCGCTTCTGGCAGCGCCAGGACGGCAGCGCCGCCGATTTCTCGGAGGAGGAGGAAAGCGCCCGCCGGCGCATTCCGCGCGAACTGTTCGGCGCCGAGTTCGAGGCCTGCGCGCATGCGCTGCAGACGGTCGCCCGACAGTCGCCGGAGACGCGAGACTGGACCATCGCGGCGATCCGGCGGGTGTTGGCCGAACTGATCGCGCATTTCCCGGTGTATCGCACCTACGTGGACGGGCGCGGCCGCGGCGAGGAGGACCGCCGGATCATGGAGCGCGCGGTGCAGGCGGCCGAGCGCGGCTGCCGTCCCGCGGAGCGCGCGCTGTTGCATCGGATCGACGCCTGGCTCGGTGGTGAGGCGCCCAAAGACGTGCGTTCGGCCACGGCGCGCCGGTCGCGGTTGCGCGCGATCGCGCGTTTCCAGCAGCTGACCTCGCCGGTGGCGGCCAAGTCGGTCGAGGACACCGCGTTCTATCGCCACGGGCTGCTGCTGTCGCGCAATGAGGTCGGCGCCGATCCGCGCCAGTTCTCGCAGTCGATCGAGGCGTTCCACGCAACCTGCGCGGACCGACGCGCGCGCTATCCGCGGGCGCTGCTGGCCACGGCCACGCACGATCACAAGCGCGGCGAAGATGCGCGCGCACGGCTGTCGGTGATCAGCGAAAGCGCCGACGGGTGGGTCGAGGCGGTCGAGCGCTGGCGGCGGTTCAACGAGCCGCTGCACACCGTGCTCGACGATGGCCGCACGGCGCCCGACGCCGTGGACGAGTACCTGCTCTACCAGATGATGGTCGGCACCTGGCCGCTGTCGGCGCCGGACGGATCGGACCACGTCGAACGGCTCGCGGCGTGGCAGCTCAAGGCGGTGCGCGAAGCCAAGCGCCATTCGAGCTGGAACGCGCCGGACACCGCGTACGAGGATGCGTGCCGCCGGTTCCTCGAGCGCGCGCTGGATCCCGAACGCCGCGACGCGCCGTTCCGCGAATCGATCGAGAGCGTGGTCGAGGAGATGGCGCCCACCGCCGCGGTCAAGGGGCTGACGCAGACGCTGCTGCGGATGACCTGCCCGGGCATTCCCGACCTGTACCAAGGCACCGATTTCTGGGACCTGAGCATGGTCGACCCCGACAACCGCCGTCCGGTGGACTACGACGCGCGCGTGCGCGCGCTCGACGACGCGGCAAGCACCGCCGAACTGCTCGACGACGGCCGATGGCGCGACGGCGCGATCAAGCAGCGCCTGATCGCGCGCGTGCTGCAGTGCCGCTCGAGCGATCCGGAACTGTTCGCGCTGGGCGACTACGAGTCGCTGGCGCTCGACGGGCGGATGGCGCTGCAGTTCGTCGCGTTCGTGCGCCGTCACCACCGGCGCTGCGTGCTGGTCGTGGCCCCGCTGTACGTGCATCCCTACCTGCGCCGGGCCCGAAACCTGCGGATGCCGCCCCAGGCCCTGCTCGACACCGCCGTGCTGCTGCCCGAAAGCCTGCGTGCCGCGGACTGGTACGACGCCCTCGAGCAGCGACCGCTGGACGGCGCCGCCATCGGCGCAGGTGGTCGGCTGCTGCTCGCGCGCACGCTCGACGCATGGCCGGTGGCGGTGCTGCGCGGCACCGGCTGAGGCTCCCGTTTCCGGAGACACCATCGCGATGACAACGACGACAGCGCAGGCGGACACCGCGGCACCGGGCGGTCGCTCTCGCCCGCCCCTGCCGTTTCGCGTCGTGCACTACGTTGCGCTGCTGCTCGTCGTGGTGGTGCTGCTGATCTGGGCGCGGCTGATCGTCGTGTCGCTGCTGGTGGGTGTGGGAATCGGCGCGATCCTGGCGCCGGTGTTGCGGCGCCTGAACCACACGATGCGCATCCCGCGCGGCATCGCGGCGGCGCTGATCGCGGTGCTGGGCCTGGGCGCGCTGGCGGCGATTGGATGGGCGTTGGCGGGCGTCGTCGATTCGCAGGCGGCGCTGTTGAGCGAGCGCGGCCCGGCGCTGATGCAGCGCCTGCAGGAGATCGCCACCGGCCTGCTCGACCGCTTTCCGTGGCTGCAGAAGAACGTCGCGCAGCTCGACATGGGCGCGACCGCCGGCGCCGTGGGCGGTGCGCTGTTCAAGGGCGCGTGGTCGGGCGTGGGCGTGCTCTCGGCGCTGCTGTTCGCGACCGTGATCGGCCTGTACGTGGCGGTCGACGCGCGCAGCTATCGCGAGGCACTGGTTCGCGCGATGCCCGCGCGCCATCGCGATCGGGCCGACGGGTTCCTCGGCAAGGCTGCGGAGGTCGTGCGCGGCTGGTTCAACGCGCAGCTGATCGACATGCTGATCATCGGCACGCTCACGTCGATCGGACTCTGGATCGTTGGCGCCGAGTACTGGCTGCTGCTGGGCGTGCTCACGGGCCTGCTCGGCATCATTCCCTACGTCGGGATCATCATCGTCGTGGTGTTCGCGGTGCTGCTGACGATGGCGTCCGACATCAGCCGGTTGCCGTGGGTGCTGGGCGTCTTCCTGGTGACGCAGCAGCTCGAGGGCAACGTGATCCTGCCGCTGGTGATGCGCGGCCGCGTGCAGCTGCCGGCCGTTCCGCTGCTGGTGTTCATGCTGCTGATGGGATCGTGGGCCGGCCTGCTCGGTGTGTTGATCGCACCGCCGCTGTTCGCGGTACTGCGCCTGGGCTACCTCGAGTTCTACGTGCCCCGGGTCGATCGCATGGGCGCGCCGGCGCCGATGGAAGCGCTGACGGCGCTGCCATCCCAACCCGGATCCAGAACGGTGCCGATGCGCGGTCCGCCGCCACCGTCGCCTGCCGCCACCGGCTGATCGCGGGTCGGCTGCTGGGCATCGCGATTGCGGCGATGGGATGCACTCACAAGGAATCGATCCCATGACCAATCCCAGCAAGGGCGGCAATACCCCCTCCGGCGGAAAGAGCCGTACCGACGACCGCGGTCCCGGCGCGCAGCGTGTCGAACTTGAGAAACGGCTGGACCAAAACGCCGAGGTCGAGCGCGGCGACATCAAGGCACCCGGCGACGACCACGGACGACGCGACGGGTCGGACCATCGCGATGCCGCGCAGGGCCAGCAGTTGCGCGATCAGGGCGAGACCACGCCGCCGGCCGAATCGCCGCGCGACAAGGAGTCGCAGGGACGTTCGGTGAAGAACGCGCTGGACGATGCGCTCGACGACACGTTCCCGGCGTCCGATCCGCCGGCTCGCACCTCGCCGACGCGCACGGGTCCGCATCGTCCGGCCGGTCGCTGACCCACGCCGGGTCGACGATCCGCCGTGCGCGTCCTGGGCGTCGGCGACGATCACAGCCTGGCCGCGCTGTATCTGCGACTGATCGAGGAAGGGCATGCGCTGCGCGTGAGCGTGGCGCATGCCGAATCCCAGGACGTGATGGCCGGCCTGGTCGAGCGCTGCGGCGCCGACTGGCGCGCGCAGCTGCCCTGGATCCGCGCGGCGGGCGACGAGGGCCTGATCGTGTTCGAGACGGCGCATCACGGCGCCGAGCAGGATGCGCTGCGGGCGCAGGGCTTCCACGTGGTCGGCGGCAGCGCGTTGGGCGACGCGCTCGAGGAGGATCGCGAGCGAGGCCAGACGTTGTTGAAGGAACTGGGCCTGCCGGTGGCGCGCACCGTGCCGTTCGCCGACTTCCATCACGCGATCTCGTTCCTGAAGGAACAGCCCGGCCGCTACGTCTACAAGGTGAGCAGCGGCGAATCGCCGTCGACGAGCAACTATGTCGGAGAACTCGACGACGGCAGCGACATGGTCGCGGTGCTGCAGGGCGAGGCGGCGCGCCTGGCCGCGTCGGGCAGGCCGCCCGTTCCGTTCGTGCTGATGGAGCACGTCGAAGGCGTCGAGACCGGCGTGGGCGCGTATTTCGACGGCCGCCGTTTCCTGCGCCCGGCCTGCATCGACTGGGAGCACAAGCGGTTCTTTCCGGGCGATCTGGGCGAGCTCACCGGCGAGATGGGAACCGTGGTCAGCTTTCGCGGATCCGAGGTGATGTTCGCGCGCGTGCTCGCGCCGCTGGAGCCGGTGTTGCGCGAAGGCGGCTATCACGGCTGGATCAACGTCAACACGATCGTCAACGGCGAGGGCATCTGGCCCCTCGAATTCACGTGCCGGTTCGGCTACCCCGGTTTCGCGATCTGCGGCGTGCTGCAGCGCAGGCCTTGGGGCGAGGTGCTGCGCCAGGTCGCGCATGGCGTCGACGGCCAAGCCACGCTCGACACCGCGCCCGGTTACGCGGTGGGCGTGGTGCTGACGGTGCCACCGTTTCCGTGGGACGAACCGCGCTGCGTGCCGCACCCGATCCGCTTTCGCGGCGGTGAACCGGATGCGCCGATGCGCGCGCACCTGCATTGGGCCGAAGTGGCGCGCGCGCCCGACGGCGAGGGCGTGTGCCTGGCCGGGAATCGCGGCTATCCGCTGGTCGTCACCGGCGTCGACCCGGAGCTGCGCGAAGCGCAGCGCAAGGCCAATGCGCTGGCCGCGCGGGTGGTGATCCCGAACCTGCGCTACCGCAGGGACATCGGCGACGGCCTGATGCGCGACGGGTTGGCGCGGCTCGCGTCGTGGGGCATCTGCCCCGCGACGTCCGAAGCGGTCGACACTCTCGGCACGCGTCGGACCGGTGGCGGCGCGGAGCGCCCGCCCCACAGCACGATGCGATAGCGCTCGCTGCAGCGCGCGGCGGCGAGCAGCCGCATCAACGCGCCTTCCGCGATCGGCGTGCGCAGCCGCGGATTGGCGACGATCAGCGGCCGGATCACTTCGCGATTCCAGCTGCGTGCGTGCGCCGCATCGACGCGCCCGTGCAGCGTGAAATAGTTGCGCGCAGGCGGCGCGACGTCGAGGCGCCGCAGACCCTTGTCGATCAGACGTGCGCGTGCCGCGGTGGTGAGTTCGACGGCGCCGAGCGCGCCGATGGCGTGGTAGGCGTAGCGGCGATTGCACGCCAGCCCCGCCATCAGGTTGGCCAGCGCGAGCGCTTCCCAGACCGTGGCTTCGACTTCGGGCAGCAGGCCCAGCGTCGTGCTCATCTCGGCGAGCATCGGACCGTGCATGCCGGTCTCGCGACCGCGCCCCATCTCGTCCCAATAGTTGCGCGCCATCTCGAGCTTGGCGGTGGCCGGCATCCGGACCTGGACGTGCGCGACCAGGTCCTCGAAGCCGGCTTCCGACGCGATCTCCTGCGTCAGGAACCAGCGCATGTCCTCCATCGACGCGCGCGCGGCGAGCCATTCGAGCAGCGGATCGTTCTGGCCCGGACCGGTCTTGGCGAGGCTTTCGAACCAGGCCAGGAACTCGTCCGGATCCTCCGGAAGTTTGCTGCACAGCGCCGCCGTCGCGCGGCGATCGGTTTCCAGGAAACGGCCTTCCAGCAGCGCGAAGTGCGCCTGCTGCTGGATCTCGTCGACCCAGTCGGCATGCGGCAGGCCCGGCGTGAGGCGCCGCCGGTTGAGCGTGCACAGACGCCGCTGCAGCGAGTCCTGCGGCGTAATGGTGCCGAGCCGCGCTGCCACCGCGAGGGCCGAGTTCATCGCAGGCCTCCGTCGCGCGACACGACCAGTCCGACGACGGCGATGCGATCCACGCCGGCGTATTCCGGAAGACTCAGCGATTCACCGAAGACGTCGGGATCGAGTTCGCGATATCGATAGCGCAGGCCTGAAGGATCGAGCACGGCACCGGCGTGGGCGCGGAACTGGTCCTGCCCGCCGATGATCGGCGTGCCCGTGTACATCACCATGCGGCCGCCCGGCGCCAAGTGCTTCACGCCGTCCGAAAGAAAGCGCACCGCGATCTCCACGCCGCCGAGTCCACCGCCGTCGCGGTAGGACCGGCGCAAGCCGTCGCCGAGCATGTAGGGCGGGTTGGCGATGATCAGGTCGAACTCGGTATCCAGATCCGACAGCACCTCGCCGTGGCTGAGTTCGGCGTGCGGCGTGAGGTTGAGGGCGACGTTGGTGGCCGCGTAATCCAGCGCGCGCGGATTGACGTCGCGCAGCACCACGCGACGCAGCTCCGACGGATCGAGCGCCTCGGCCGCGAGGATCGCGCCGGCGCCGTTGCCGCAGCCGACGTCGACCAGCGTGCGCACCGGGTGCGGCCACGGCTGGCGCAGCACGTCCTCGATCAGCCGCGTGAAGCGGAACGTGTCGGGGCCGAAGAACACTGCGTCCGCATCGAGCGTCGGATGCGACGAATGCACGAACAGTCGCGGGCCCAGCGTCGAGAAGCGCACGCGGCTGCGCAGGCGCGTCCCCATGTGCGCCAATGCGCCGGCTTCGTTGAGCCACTTGATGACGGCGGCTGGCACCGCGCCCGAGACGAAGGGCAGGTTCCAGCCGAACACGTCGGCCAGGCTGTGCGCTTCGCGGTCGGGTGCACGTTCGAGCACGCGCGCGTGCGTTGCCGGCGTGGGACAGGTGAACCGATAGTCCTGCGCCTGCAGCCATCGTCCCAGTGCGAGCAACGAGTCGTCGATGCGCGCGATACGCGACGTCGCCGCGGTGGACGGCACGGACAGGGCGTCGAGCGCCACGATCGGCGGAACGGGTTCGGTGTCGGGGACGAAGGCGCCCGATGCGGCGCCCGGAGCGTGGGATTCCAACAGCACGTGCGGTTCTCCCTTTCCTCTATGGATTCGTATGCGCCCGCTGAGCAATCGGCGTGCCGCCCAAACGGCGCAGCAAGCCGTTGACCTGTCGTTGCGGAACGGCGCCTCCCCAATGCAGAAAGCCCGGATCGGAGCCGATCCGGGCTGAGTGCAATGTCACGGATACGGTATGGCTACGGCGAACGCGCGGCTTCGCGATGGGCCGAGGAGTCGATGTCCTTGACGAGGTTTTCGATGATCAGCCGGTGGTACTTGACCGCGTAGCGCACGGCCAGGCCGTCCAGCAGCTGCATGGCCCGCTCCTGGTCCTCCTCGTCGGGCGCGAAGATCAGCAGGAAGTGGCAGCCCTCGCGCGCCAGCTCGAGCTGCTTCTGCCGCGCCGGGACGCTCGCCCCAGCCGACAGGAAACTGGCTTCGCCGAGGTTTTCCTCGGCTTCGCGTTCCATCGCCGCGGGATCGACGTACACCACGTGATCCTCCGGCCAGTGTTCGCGTACCAGGCATTCCTGTGCCTTGGTCGCCGACGCCTCGTCCTCGAACGCCGCAACGATGTGCCCGGTGGGGTAGAAGACCCCGCCTTCCAGGACCTTGTTCGCTTCCTTCTGTGTATGAACCGGATGCATGGGCCGCCCTCCAATGTGTGGGTTGGCGTACCCGCCGCAAATGACGTTCCCGGCGGGGTTCGGGCACGACGGATGCAAAGGGCGATGGTCCCGACACCGAGGTACCTGTCATGCCCTCCGCCCGCCAAAAGAAAACGATCATTTCCTTCATGTGCCTGAGCGCCTGCGCGCTGATGGCCGTTGCCCCGCCCGTGGTGCGCAGCGCCGACGCCGCCAAACCGATGCAGCCCTCGGCCGCATTGGAGATGGTGCTGTCCGAAGAACCCAAGGATTTCTACGAGTCCGCAGCCTCCGCGAACATGCTCGAGATCGAAGCGAGCAAGCTGGCCGAGACCAAGTCGACCGATGCCGACGTCAAGGCTTTCGCCAAGACGATGATCAAGGACCACACCGAGGCGGGGCAGAAGCTCGGAAAACTGGCCACGACCAAGAAAGT
This sequence comes from Panacagrimonas sp., assembly GCF_020697055.1. Taxonomy (GTDB): domain Bacteria; phylum Pseudomonadota; class Gammaproteobacteria; order Nevskiales; family Nevskiaceae; genus Panacagrimonas. Next base: position 99,943 of record NZ_JAJFBP010000028.1, read on the forward strand.
GGTGCTGCCGAGCCAGCTGCTGAAGCGTCACCAGATGATGCTCGACGGCCTCAAGGAAGAGGAGAACGGTGCGGAGTTCGACAAGGAATACCGGATGAAGATGGTGATGTCGCACAAGGAGGCGGTGTCGCTGTTCGACCATGCAGCGAAGAAGTCGCCGGATCCGGACATTCGCGCGTTCGCAACCGAGATGCTGCCCAAACTGCAGGAGCACGGCGCGCACGCCAAGAAGATGGAAGACGCGGCCAAGAAGAAAGGCGGCTAGCCCGGAGCGATCACCTTCTCCCTGGATTTCACATTCGAAGGCGATGACGCTAGACCATTTCCTGCAGCTGCCGCTGCTTCGCAACACCGTTTCCGATTGGCTGGTCGCGCTGGGCCTGGCGCTGGTGATCAACCTCGCGGTGGGCCTGTTCCGGCGCGTCCTCGCCCGGCGCATCGCGCCACTGGCGGCGCGCACGCATTCGGGCCTGGACGACACCGTGGTGCAGGTGCTGGGACAGACCAAGACGTTCCTGGTGGCGGTGATCAGCGTGTTCGTCGCCAGCCGTTATCTCGACCTGCCGGCGAGAGTCGACAGCGCGCTGCGCGGTTCGGCGATCATCGCCGCGTTCCTGCAGGTCGGGATCTGGGCCGGCACGCTGCTCGCATCGGGCATCGAGCGCTACCACCAGCGCGTGATGGCGCGCGATGCAGGATCGGCGACCGCGGTTCGCGCGATGGGCTTCGCGGCGCGCGTGCTGATGTGGTCGATCCTGCTGCTGCTGGCGCTGGACAACCTGGGCGTCGACGTCACCGCGATGGTGGCGGGCCTGGGCATCGGCGGCATCGCGGTGGCGCTGGCCGTGCAGAACGTGCTGGGCGATATCCTGGCCAGCGTTTCGATCATCGCCGATCGTCCGTTCGTGGTTGGCGACTTCATCATCGTCGAGGACTACATGGGCACGGTGGAGTACGTGGGTCTCAAGACCACGCACGTGCGCAGCCTCGGCGGCGAGCAGATCATTTTCGCCAACAACGATCTGCTCAAGGCGCGCCTGCGCAATTACAAACGCATGTCCGAGCGTCGTGCGGTGTTCACGTTCGGACTGGCCTACGAGACGACGGTGGAGCAGATCGAGAAAGTGGCGCAATGGTTGCGCGACACGATCAACACCAATCCCAGGCTTCGGCTGGAGCGTGCACACTTCTTCAAGTTCGGCGAGTCCTCGCTCGACTTCGAGGTGGCGTACTGGGTGCGCGACGCGGACTACGGCCTGTACATGGACCAGCAGCAGGCGCTCAACCTGGGCCTGATGAAACTGCTCGCCGACAACGGCATCGAGTTCGCCTATCCCACCCGGACGCTGAAGTTCGATCTGCCCACGTCGGGCAACCCCCGGATGCTGCGCGCGCCCGGCGCAGCCGGCGACGATGCGGGGGAGGAAGAGCGTGACGCCGGCGGACCGATCCCGCAGCCAGGCCCGGGCCCGGGAAGCAAGCAGCCGCAACTGGAGCGTCGGCGCAGCAACTAGCGCCGGGACGCGTCGCGAGCGCCGGGAGGCGTCGCGCTACGGAGCGTTAATGCAGCGAGACCGACGCCGGCTCCGGCGTCCAGGTGGTGTCGCGCAGGTTGCGCAGCAGATCCTCGAGGCCGTCCGACAGGCTCAGGTCGAGTTCGTCGATCTCATAGATCCGCGCGGCCACGCTCAGCACGTGGCGCGTATCCGGCGGCAGCGCGTCCAGTCCGATGATCGCGGTCCAGGTCGCGGGCGCTTCGAGTGCGGCCAGTCGACGCAGGGCGGCCTGACGCTGCGGTTGGGGCGTCGAAGGGTCCATCGCCGCCGCTGCGGTCGTCTCGTCCAGATCCAGGATGTCCTCGGACGGAAGCGGATCGCAGCACACGCGGACCTCGGCGCGCTCGCCGTCCAGCAGGCGCAGCAGCATGTGACTGACGCGTACCCGATCGCGGAAGTCGATCGAGGAGACGGCAAGGCCTTCGCTGCGCTGGGACGACATGAGCGGAACTCCGAACGGGACGGTGAAAGGTCTCGTCCGGGAGCCAGGATCGTTCCCGGGCCGCCGCGGTCGCGCGTCGTACGCGCTCCGCGGGTTCACATGCAAGACGCCCGGCCTGCTTGCGGCACGGGCGCGTTCGGCAATCCGCGATCGGAGGTCTAGTCGGCCTTGCCGCCCAGCATCTTCAACACCTGCCGCTTGCCCAGGCCGCGCAGCTTCGCCAGGGCCGCCAGCTGCGAGCGCCGGGGCACCGTCTTTTCGGACTCCCAGTTGTAGACCGACTGCCCGCTGACCCCGGCGAGCTTGCCGAACTCCTCCGCGCTCAGACCCAGGCGCGAGCGCAGCGACCGCAGGCCGCGCGCCTGGAAGCGCAACGGGGCTCCGCCGTCGTCGGCGCCGTCACCGGCACTGCTGCTGCCGCGCGCAGCACCCGCGGACTTGCCGGTGGCGCGGCGCAGTTGTGCGACCTCCTTTTCCAGCGCGGCGATCTGGCGCTTCATCGCGGCGATGCTGCGGCGCTGCGAGGCCACGCCGGCGTGCAGCGGCTGCACGTAGGCCTTGGCGGTCTTCTTTGACAGCCGGGTGATTTCGGTTTTCAGCACGACGCCGATATTGGGCATGGGGTTCTACGGTCTGGCGATTCATTCAGGGGGATGGCGCCCACCATAGCGGCCGATCGGCAGCCCTGGGAAGAGGGCCGCTCCCCGGACGGCGGTATTGCGGCCTCCCGATTAGGGGACGTCGAAACTTGGAACCGCAGGACCCGGCGGCGTATCGCTCTGCAATAGCGGGAATTCCGGATTACGTACCGCAGCGTTTTCGGGCTCGCCACGGCCCGGTGCTAGGCTCCGGCCGCCAACGGGGCGGGGGCAATCCAGATGAGCGGTCCTCAGGTCTATCTCGCGGACGAGTTGACGGTGGGCGTGAGCGTGCGTCCGATGCTCGATCCAGGCGAAGCAGGGGGCCATACGCCGCCGCACCTGCTGGTGGAAAGCCTGGATTGGGAAAGCGGCTTTCGTGGCTCCGGACTGCGGCCCGGCGACCAGATCGTGGCGGTGGATGCCGAAGCCTTTGCCAGCCTGTCGCGCGAGGTTCTGCAGAAGCAGCAGGGGCAGGGGTTCGGGCTCTATGCCGAGGACAAGACCTGGAAGGCCAAGGGCCGCAAGGAAGGCGATGCGGTGGTGGTGACCGTGCGTCGGCGGCGCCTGCCGCAGGGGTTCGAGACGCTCGACGTCAAAGGAAAGCTGCGGCAAAGGCGCACCTATCGCGACGCGAACAACTCGCCGACGCTCTGGCCCGGCGGACCCAACGACTATCAGCGCGACGGCTTCAACGACGGCTGGCCGTCGTGGTACGAGGCGCTGCGAAAGAAGATCACGTGGGCGCTCTGCGGCGGCTGGCAGCAGACCAGCATGGTCACGCGCGCGGAGCTCAGATCGCTGCTCGAGGATCAGCCGCGCATCGACTTCCTCGTGAAGACCTATCCCGGCGAATTCGCCGACACGGTGAAGGCGGACTACGAAACCACGGTCGCCTGCCTGCGCGGGACGCCGTATCCGATCAACGAATCCGACCTCGCGTTCCGGCGCGCGGACGAAGAGCGCGCAGCGGAAGTCGCGGCGCGGGCCCAGACGGCGTGGCAGGCCTGCCTGGCGCAGACCGGAGGCGAGCGGCTGCCCGCCGCGTTTCCCGCGGAGCACCCGGTGTTCGGCAACGCCAAGGCCTGCGTCGGAAAGCTGGTGCTGCTGGAAAAGCTGCCGACGCGAAACTGGATCAGCGACGGCGGCCGCACCTGGCTGTTTGCCGGCGACAACGACAAGGACGGCTGGTACTTCATCGATGCGGAGGCCGACGCGGCGATGCGCATGTTCCGCGCCGTGCGCCGCTATCGGAAGCTCGTTGCGCCGGACATCCGCGAGGAATACACGGTGCTGGCACGCATCCTCGAAGGTGCCGGGATGCTGGTGATCAACCAGACCGCTCATTGGGGACTCAAGGCCGAACCGGTCGCCGCGATCGTCGGCGATGCGATGTTCGTGGACCTGCGCAACGTGGAAGGCAAGGAGTCGCCGTTCGCGGGCGAAGACGGTCTGCTCAAGCCGCGCATCGAGATGCCGTCCGACGATGCGTCGCCGCAGCAGGTGCTGGCGGCGATGATCGCGGCGATCAAGGCCGGCGACCTGACGGTGTGGAAGTCGCTGTTCGCCAACTGGCGCGTCGCACGCTACGCCGATGGCAGTCCGCAGGTGCACTGGCAGGCCAGCGACCTGCGCGACGGCGCATGGGAAGATTCGCGCCGGACGCTGCAGAACCGCGGCTGCGACGCGCGCGTGGTGTGGACGGGCGACATCGTGGATCTGACCACCGGAAAGGAGTTCGACGGCGCGCCGCACATCCAGGAAGTGGAAGGCGAGATCGAGCACATCGGCGTGGTGGACGACAAGGCCGATATCAAGGAGTACCGCGCGTTCAAGGACGTGACGGTCAACCGGCTGTGGCGCCTGCAGCGCGTCGACGACGGCCCCTGGCGGATCGCCAGCGCGCAGAACCTCTGAGGAGTACGACGCCATGGCCGAATTCGAGGACCGCGGCACCGAGCTGGCCGATCGCTTCGCCAAGATGGATCCGACCTTGTCGCCGGCGGATGCGGAAAAAGTCACCGCCGCGCTCAAGCGCCACGCAGCGCTGCGCAGCGGATGCCTGGCGATGCTCAGCGAGCTGGCCGAGGACAAGGGCGACGATCCACTGGCCGATCCCATCGCCGCGCGCGTGGACCAGACCGCCAAGGACGTGCTGACGATCCTCAACGGCCTGCTCGACGGCATCGAGAACCCGTCGCCGAACCTGCGCGCGTTCCGCGACATCGCGGCGAGCGAGGAGTCGAAGTTCTTCGATGCGATGAAGAAGCTCAACTGCGGAAAGAGCCGCGACCAGTTGATGCGCTATTGCCACGAGCTCGAGTCGTTCGTCGTGACGCTGCGTGCAAAGTGGCAGAACCTCTCCGGCACCGAGAAGGCGCTGATGCAGAAGGAGCGTCTCTACGCAGGCCAGATGCGCGAGACGATGAAGAAGGTCTACGAGGAGGCGGTACCGGATTATCTGACCAGCGCCCGTGCCATCACCGAGACCATCGGCGCGGTCGACAAGGCCAAGAGCGCGATCAACGACGCGGTCAAGGAGGCGATCAAGGAGTATGGGGAGAAGAAGCGGCTCGATCCCGGCATGACGGCCACGCTCGCGGAGTACGTGAAAGTGGGGACCGCCGCCGCCAAGGGCGTCTGGTACGCGCTGGGCCTGATCAACCCGATGGCCGCCGTGATCATGAAAGGCATGAACAAGGCGGCCAAGAACATCGAGCCGTTCATCCAGTACGAGATCGACAACCAGGTGGCCGAGGTCAAGAGCAGCCTCAACTGCGCCAAAACGGTGATCGTCACGTTCTCCGAGACCCGCCGGCAGGCGGCCGATTACGTTCAGAACAACGGCTACGCGGTGGCCAAGCAGTATCTCGAGAATTCACGCAAGGAGACCGCGGAGTTCGTGGGCGCGATGCCGTCCTCCAGCGCGGCGCTCAAGACCGAGGCCGAACTGTTCGCCAAGTACGTCGAGAGCGCATGGCTGTTCTACGTGGAAATGATGCGGATCCATCACGACAACTTCGTGCGCGAGTTCCAGGGCATCTTCGTCGACTCGATCAGCGACCAGACGCTCAACGACCTCACCGAGAAGTCGTACATGAACGAGCTGTGCAACGGCGTCACGGGCTGGGACCTGGATTCCAAACTCAGCGCGATCTACGCCGACATGGTCCAGCTCCACGGAAATCTCGAGACCGCGTTCGGCAGCCTGACCAACTTCAGCGAATTCCCGGTGGAAGCACAGGCGATGCTCCAGGAGCAGGTCCGCGAGTTCCAGTCGAACGTGCAGCAGCCGTTCACGCAGGAGATGAAGAAGGAACTCGCCAAGCTCGAAGCCGCCAAGGGCAAGCGCGCGCGGCCGATCATGGAGCACGTGTCGTCGATGACCAACGATCTGGTGCAGGACCTGATGAAGACACAGGGCGCACGCAGCAGCGGATGAGCGCGTGTGCGGCGAATGATCGCCATGAACGGCATGCGCGTTTGACCAGTTAAGGCCGCGGGGTTCGCGGATGACGATGCAGCACGCATCGGCTCCGGGGACTTCGAATGGATCGCTTTCTTTGGTTGAGCGTCATCGCGTGGGCGGTGAGCAGCTGGTGGCTGCCGATTCCCGCGCAAGCGCAGCTCCCCGCGGTCGGCACCACGGCGGGCGAGTTCGAAGTGGATGACTCGGGCGCGGCGACCTATACGATCCCGATCACGGTTCCCCAGGGCATCGCCGGCATGAAGCCGGAGATCTCTCTCACGTACGACTCGAATGTCGGCTACGGGATCGTTGGCATCGGCTTCAGCCTTGGCGGCCCATCGGAGATTCGTCGATGCGGCCGCACGCTCGCGCGCGACGGCATTCGCGATGGCGTCGACTTCGACCAGGACGACCAGTTCTGTCTCGACGGCCGGCGCCTGGTCCGCGTGTCCGCCGGAACGTGGCGGCCGGAGATCGAGGATTTCAGCCTGGTGCAGGGGACGGGATCGGAGGCGGATCCGGCCAGCTTTACGGTGAAGAGCAAGTCGGGCCTGGTGATGAGCTACGGCGCGACCTGGGATTCGAGGGTGATGGCGCAAGGGCGGACGGATGGGAAGGCGATCGCGTGGATGCTCGATCGCGTCACCGACAGCTCGGGCAATGCGATGACCTGGACGTATGACCGGGACCCCAACACCGGCGAGGTCTATCCCAACGGGGTCGAGTACGGATATGCCGGTTCGATTGCGCGCGCGGCGGTCTATTTCCAGTACGGGACCGCGCCGGTCTCCAGTTTTTCGTACACCGCCGGTTCACGCGAATTCACCGGCAGGCTGCTGACGAGAATCGCGACGCTTTTCACGCCCCAAACGGCGACCAGCCGGGCGTTCGGGCGGTACTACGACCTCAAGTACGACAATTTCGGGGGCGTCGGTCGGTCGCGATTGTTGTCCGTGACGGAATGCGGAACCGTGGCGCCCGGACAATGCTTTGTGCCCACGACGTTCACGTGGAGCGGCGCAGGGTCGGGCTTATACAGCACGCGTGCCGCGCCCGGATACCTCATCGGCGACGGCGTGAGGAGCGAAGGCAACGGGATCGCCCGCACCAGCTACGGCGATTTCGACGGAGATGGAAGGACCGATCTCTACATCGTCAACAGCAAGACCGACGCGCTGCTGCCATCGAGCATCCATCTGAGCCGGCCGGGCGGCACCTTCGAGCTTCGGCAGGCGCCCGCGCATCGCGTCGGTTCCGGCGACGACGTGGGCGTGGACATCTCGCGGGTGAAGATCGTGGATCTCAACGCCGACGGCTTTTCCGACGTCGTCCGCATCAACGGCACGTACACGCCCAGTGCGGCCAGCATCTTCATCAACGATCGCGCGGGAGGGTTCCGCGCGCCGGTGCCGGGCCCGGTCCAGCGCGTCAACACCGACGACTTCAACGGATACCGCGATACCTCGCGGATGCGCTTCGGCGATTTCGACGGCGACGGGGTGTTCACCTATCAGGCAGGTCCGGTGATTTCGATCCCGGACGGATTCAAGTCCTCCGCCTGCGCCGTCGACGGCGTCAAGCTGGGCGATTTCGACGGCGACGGGCTGACCGACTTCTACGTCATTCCCTACAGCGGCACCGGCGCGTCCGCCCGGACCGGTGTGATGCACTTGAACAACGGAAATGGAACGTGGCGATCGTTCGCGGGCCTGCAGCACAGCGTGTCGTCCTCGGGCGACGAATGCAGTTACGGGATGGGAGCGGTGATCCCGGCCGACATGAACGGCGATGGTCTGACCGACCTGCTGAACAACGCGATGGACTGGAACCAGACGACGCCGATGAAACTGTCGTTCAGCCGCGGCAACGGCACCTTCGAGACGGTGCTGGGCCCGTCCCACACCATCGGCAGCACCTTGACGAAGGCGCTGGTCGATCAATCGCGGGTCAAGGTGGGCGACATCAACGGCGACGGACTCAATGACCTGCTGATCCTGACGGGTGCCAATTCGGCCACTTCGAGGCTGCTGGTCAATCGCGGATTCGTCGCGTCCGGTTCCGCGTCATTCATCGAGATCGCGGGCCCTGCGTTCCATGTTCGCAGCGGCGATTACGCGGGCAACGACGTTCGCCGGGTCAGCTTCGTGGACTTCGACGGCAATGGCAGCCAGCAGGCGCATCGGATCGACGCGTGCTGTGATCGAACGAGTTCATCGAGCGTGACGTTGTTTGGATTCGACGCGTCGGCCGATCGACTCACGCGGATTCGCAACGCCCTGGGCGCCGAGATCGCGATCGACTACAGACCGCTGACCGATGCGACGGTGTACTCGCGCACGTCGCCCGGTTCGGCGGCATGGCCGCTGACGGATCTCCTCGGTGCGGCCTACGTCGTATCGAGCCACTCGAGTTCCGACGGACTGGGCGGCATGCGATCGGTCCGGTATCGCTACGAGGACGGGCGGGTTCATCTCAACGGGCTCGGGGTGGCCGGATTTCGCAGCTGGTCGAGCTTCGATCAGCTGACCGATGCACGCGAGTCGCGCGAGATGCTGCAGGCCTATCCATGGTCGGGCCTGCCGGCACGCGTGGAGCGGCGTATCGGCACGTGTCGGGTCTCGACCCGCCAGATGCAGTACGACCAGAAGCTGCTGCCGGGCACGCGCTACTTTCCTTATCTGCGCGTCTCGATCGAGACCGACCATGAACTAGACGCATGCGGCGCAGGATCTCCGGCCGTCACGACGAAGGTCTCCGAATTCGAGTATGACGAGGCGCCGTCGGTGTTCCACGGCAATCTGACGCGCGGCGTCGTTCGGATCCATGAAGGTCCGGACTCGAGCGCTCCGACGCACGTAACCCGCACGCTGAACCAGTATCTCGACAACGAGGCATCGTGGCAGCTCGGCCGCCTGGTCCGGGCCGAGATCTACCGCGAGTCGAACGGGACCAGCGGCACGCGCGTGTCGTCCTTCGAGTACGACCCGGTCACGGGACAGCTGAGCGCCGAGACGGTCGAACCCGAAGGAACGCCCGACGTGCGTCAACGCACCCAGTACACGCGCAACGCGAACGGCACGATCGCATCGACCCGCGTCATCGGCAGCGCCAATCCGGCCGAGGATCGGATCTCACGCACCTACTACGACAGCTACGGATATTTTCCGACCCGCACCGTCAACGCGCTCAATCACGCCACTTCGGTCACGGTCAGCGCGGAAACCGGCGCGCCGATCACGTCGACGGACGCCAATGGCCGGGTGAGCCAGTACACGTACGACACCTTTGGGCGACAGACGCGGCTCGTTTCTCCCGACAACTCGACGCTGACCACCTCGCGACGATGGTGTGTCGGGGTGATGTCGCCGGCATGCGCACCCAAGGCGGTGATGCGCGTGGAGACGCTCGGATCGGACGGAGGTCGGACCTGGCGGGACCTGGACGTGCTCGAGCGCGAAGTCGGCGGCGGACGGCTCGGATTCGACGGTTCGCCGATCGTGTCCCTCACGGAGTACAACGCGCGCGGCGAGGTCGCGCGCAGGTCGGCTCCCGCATTCGTCGGCGACCCGATCTACTGGACGTCGTACGAATACGACGCGTTGGGGCGCGTGGTCACGGAGTCGGCGCCGCGGAATCAGGGCGGTGGGGCGCGCACGACGCGCTTCGACTACGACGGGCTCTCGACAACCCAGATCGATCCGCGAGGCAATCGCACCACGCGGCTCGTGGATGCGATCGGAAAGCTGCAACGCGTCACCGATGCTGCGTCCAACACGACAACCTATCGATACGACGCGTTCGAAAACCTCGTCGCGACCGTCGATCCGCGTGGCAACGAGATCGTCAATTCCTACGACGTGCGAGGCCGCAAGCTGTCCACCCGGGATCCCGATCTGGGCACGTGGACTTATCGTTACAACGGATTCGGCGATCTGCTCTGGCAGCGCGATGCCAAGGGGCAGGTCCTGTCGATGACCTACGACCTGCTGGGTCGCACGTCGAGCCGTACGGAACCTGAAGGCACGACGACGTGGACATGGGACTCGTCGTCGAAGGGAGATCTGTCGGGCGTGTCGTCTCCCGGTGGTTACGCCCGGGTGCACACGTACGACGCGCTGGGGAGGCCGGCGCAGACCAGCGAAACCATCGCCGGAACGACGTTCGCCTTCCTGCGTTCCTACGATGCACAAGGACGATTGGCCTCGCTGCAATACCCCGGCGGCACGACCGTTCGCTACGGCTACAACGCGTCGGGCTACGTCACATCCCTGACCGACAACGCGCAGACGACGTTGTGGACGGGCATCGCGCAGGACGCGCTCGGAAACTGGACGCTGTACCGCACCGGGAATAACGTCGAGACGCTGCGCAGTCACGATCAGGCCAACGGCTGGATACAGACCATCCTCGGCGGATTTGGCAGCGCCTCGGCCGGCAACGTCCAGTCGCTGAACTTCAGCTGGGACGACAGCGGCAACCTCCTCCAGCGGACCGATCAAAGGCAAGGCGGGACCTACGAGTCGTTCGCGTACGACGCACTCGATCGGCTGCGTAGCTCGCGCGTCTTTGCATCCGGCGGCGCGTCGGTACCCGGGGTCACGTACACGTATGACGCGATCGGCAATATCGCGTCGAAATCGGATGTCGGCACCTACGCGTATGGAGGGCCTCGGCCACACGCGGTGACCGCGACCAGCGGTGTCGCCGCCAGGGCCACCACGTACGCGTACGACCCGAACGGCAATCAGCTGTCCGGCCTGGGCAGGACGATCGACTGGACCAGCTACAACCTTCCGGCCCGGGTCAACCAGGGCGGCAGCAGCGTGGCGTACAGCTATGGATCGGAACGCCAGCAGACCCGTTCGCTCAGCGCGCTGCCGACCACCGACCTGAGCGCCGACGACGTGCTGTATGCCGGTGGCGGGCTCTACGAGCAGCACCGCCGGGGCAGCGCCGTGACGCATCGCTACCTGGTCCAGATCGACGGAGCGCCGATCGCAAGCGTGGTGCTGGGCAGCCAGCCCGGTCAGACCAAGATCGTCCAGTACTTCCACCACGATCATCTCGACAGCGTCAGTGCCATCTCGATCGGAAGCGAGGTGGTCGAACGCCTTGGGTACGACTCATTTGGCAAGCGCCGCCTGCCGGATTGGCGTCCGGATGCGAGCGACAGCCTGCTGCGCTCCACGCACGACGTCGACCGGGGTTTCACCGGTCATCAGCACGCGGACCACGTGGGGCTCATTCACATGGGCGGGCGGATGTATGACCCGGTGCTCGGGCGGTTCACGAGCCCCGATCCGTTCGTCCAGTTTCCGGACAACACGCAGGCGTTCAACCGATACAGCTACGTACTGAACAACCCGCAATCGAACACGGATCCGAGCGGCTTCTTCCTGAAGCGCGTCAAGCGCGAACTGAAGCGCTGGGAGCGCGACTTCCGCCACGAGATCCGCCGACCGGACAGCTACCTCGGATCCGCCATCCGGATCGTCGGCGCGGTCGGCGCGCTCTACTGCAATGGCGCCTACGTGGCCTGCGCCGCCGGAGTCGAAGCCGCGACGAGCCGGGCGCAGGGCGTCAAGGGCGGCGCGTTGTTGCAGAACACGGCGATCGCGGCGGGTGCGGCCTATGGCTTCAACTACGTGGGATCCGAATTCGCCGCCGGCACCT